>NZ_LT607753.1:4307986-4615699 GCF_900090295.1 Micromonospora coxensis
CCGAGCAGCGCGCCGAAGACCGGGATCAGCGGGATGGTCAGCGCGACGATCAGCGCCGAGCCCCAGTCGGCGAAGACCAGCCGGGCCAGCACGGCCACCGGCACGGTCACGCTCAGCACGAGCTGGGGGAGGTAGCCGGTGAAGTAGGCGTCGAGCGCGTCCAGGCCGCGCCCGGTGAGGGTGGCGAGCCGGCCGGCCCGCTGGCCGGCGACCCAGCCGGGCCCGTGTCGGCCGACGGCGGCGAGCAGGTCCGCGCGCAGGGTCGCCTTCACGGTGGCCGCGGCCCGGGCCGCCACGGTGCCCTGCGCCCAGGTGACCAGCGCGCGGGCGCCGACGGCGGCGACGAAGGCGGCCAGCGCGACGGTGTCGAGCCGGCCGCCGAACGCGGTGGCCAGCACCGTGGCCAGGGCGGTGGCCTGCCCCACGACCAGCAGCGCCGTGACCCCGCCGAGGACCGCGAGCACGGCGAGGTCGCGCCGGGCCGCGGGGACCCGGCGCAGCAGACGCGGGTCGAAGGGACGGCGGTTCACCAGTACACCGGTGCCCTGCCGTCGGTCCGTCCCCGGAAAACCCACCAGCACATCGCCTGAAAGCCTAGTAGGGCCGGCAGGAGCGGAATCGTGAGCCAGCCCAGCAGCCGCAGCGTCGGCCCGCTCGCCGCCGCCTCGGCCACGGTCAGGGTGGCTGCCGGGTCGACCGTGGAGACCAGCACGGCGGGCCAGAGCGTCGCCCCGACCAGCGCCACCGGCAGCGCCAGCGCCGCCCCGGTGGCGGCGAAGGCCACCCCGGGCCGCCGCCGGGCGAGCGCCGCGCGGGCCACCAGCAGCGCCGTGACCAGCGCCGACGGCAGCAGTACGGCGGCCGTCGGCTGCTGCACGGTGGCGCGTACCCGGTCGGAGAGCAGGCCCAGGGCGGTGGCGGCGACGACCGCGACGACCGCCACCGGGACGAGCCGTCCGGCCAGCCGGCCGAGGGCGGCGGCGTCGGCGGCCGGCAGCCGCAGCGTGAGGAAGGTCGCACCGTGCGCCGCGACCAGGGCGAGCATCGCGAGCCCGGTGGCGGCGGCGAACGGGGTGGCCAGGTGGGTCACTCCGGCGACGTGGCCGTCGGCGTGCAGGGGTACGCCCTGCAACAGCCCGCCGAGCAGCCCGCCCCAGCCGAACGCGGCGAGCGCGCTGCCGACCACCACCACCCGGTCCCACCCGGCGCGGGCGGCGGCGCTGCGGGGCCGGCTGCGCAGCTGCACGCCGACGGTCACCAGGATCACCCCGACCAGCGCGCCGACCACGACCGGGTAGAAGCCGGAGAGCAGTTCCCCTTCGAGGGTGGGGAACGCGCCGAAGAGGATGCCGACGAAGGCCACCAGCCACACCTCGTTGCCGAGGAAGAACGGGCCGAGCGCGGTGAGGCCGGCGCGGCGGGTGGCCGGGCCGCCCCGGGCGAGCAGCAGCCCGACGCCGTAGTCGTAGCCACCGAGGACGAGGTAGCTGGCGAAGAAGAGGCCGAGCAGGGCGTACCAGGCGAGTTCCACGGGGGTCTCTCCTCAGGCGAAGGCGGGCGCGGGGCGGGGCTCGTCGTCCGGGGTGCCGGGCGGCCGGCCGAGCGCGGGGTCGGCGGCGCCCCGGGCGGCGTGCCGGGCGAGCAGCGTCCAGTTGGTGACCGCGAGCGCGCCGAGCAGCAGGCTGAACCCGATCAGCGAGGCGAGCATGAGCCCGGGGTCGACCCTGGAGACGGCCTGCTCGGTGGGGAGCAGCCCGTACGCCACCCAGGGCTGGCGGCCGACCTCGCGGGCGATCCAGCCGAGGATCACCGCGACGAACGGCAGTGGCAGGGCGAGCATGGTCAGCCAGAGCGGGAAGCGCAGCCGGATGATCCAGTCCCGCCAGAGCAGCGGCAGCAGCAGCCAGACGGCGCCGAGGGTGAAGCCGATCAGGATCATGAAGCCGAGCCCGACGCTGGCGAGCGCCGGTGGGGTGTAGTCACCGGGGCCGAACCGGGCGGTCCACTCGGCGACCAGCGCGTCGGCGGCCGGACTGCCGCCGAACTTGGTGGGCTGCACCTGCCCGATCGGGCCGAACTGGGCGAAGCCGAAGCCCTGCACCAGGGTCACCGCGCCGGCCGCGGTGACCAGGCCGAGCCGCAGCGAGGTGCGGAACAGCGCGAAGTCGGGGGTCCGCCGCAGCAGGTGCCAGGCGCTGACGGCGGCCATCAGGATCCCGCCGGTGAGCAGCGCGGCGGCGACGACGTGCCCGAACGCCATGCCGAAGGTGGGGTTGGTGAGCAGCGCGCCGAAGTCGGTGAGGTGGGCGATGCCGTCGCGCACCTCGTATCCGACCGGGTTCTGCAGCCAGGCGTTCGCCACCATGATCCAGAAGGCCGAGGCGTACGCGGTGAGCGCGACCCCCCAGAGCAGCGCGAGGTGCACCCCCCGGCGCAGCCGGTGCCAGCCGAAGATCCACATGCCGAGGAACGTCGACTCCAGGAAGAACGCCACGAGCGTCTCGATCGCCAGGGGTGCGCCGAAGACGTTGCCGACGTAGCGCGACAGCCCGCTCCAGTTCAGCCCGAACTGGAACTCCATGACGATGCCGGTGGCGATGCCAAGCACGTAGTTGATCACGTAGAGCTGCCCCCAGAAGCGGGTCAGCCGCTCCCACTTCGGGTTGCCGGTGAGGAACCAGGCGGTCTGCATGCCGACCAGCAGGGTGACCAGGCCGAGGGTGACCACCACGAAGAGGAAGTGGATCGAGGTGGTGGTGGCGAACTGCAGGCGCGCGAGGAGCAGGGTGTCCATGACCGCTCTCCAGGAGTTGGCTCTCTTGTCGTAGCGACCCTACAAGTAGGGACGCTACATATCCCTCGGCGACGATCCCTAGGGGAGACCCGGATTTCCGACCGCCCGTCGCGGGCCGGTCAGCTCAGGAAGAGCGAGACCGGCAGGGCGACCAGGGTGGCCGCGACGGCCAGCGCGGTGGCCCCGATGACCCGGGGCGGCCGGTCGGCGACCATCAGCCGCTGCACCCGCACGTCCAGATCGGTGTCGCCCATGCCGAGCGCGCCCGCCGGGGTGATCCGGTCGCCGCAGGCGGCGAAGCGGCGCAGCGCCCCCGCCAGCGGGGCCTCGGCGTGCAGCTCCCGGGCCTTGTCGTCGGCCCGCATCTCGACCAGCAGGGCGACCCGCTCGTGCGCGTCGCGTACCCAGCGGAACCAGGGCAGCGCGCGGCGGAGCGCGGTGAACGGCAGCAGCACCAGGTCGTGCCGCTCCTGCGCGTGCGCCCGCTCGTGGGTGAGCACCGCCGCCAGCTCGGCCCGGTCCAGCAGGTCGAGCGTGCCGGCGCTGACCACCACCCGGGGCCGCACCCCGGGCAGGCAGTACGCCGCGGCGCTCGGGTGGTCCAGCACCAGCGCGCCCGGCACCGTGGGGTCCCGGCGGGCGACCAGGGTGAGCAGGTCCCGGTGCCGGCGCTGGGCGCGGACGGTGGCCTGGACGCTGCGGACGGTCGTGGTGAGCAGCACCGCGCCGATGCCGAAGCCGACACCGACCAGGCCCAGGTGCACGGCCCCCACGCCGGCCGGGAGGGTGCCGTGGCCCAGGTCGGCGGCGAGGGCGAGCAGGGCGCTGCCGGTCGGCAGGTCGTACGCGGCCAGGCCGAGCGCCATCGGCAGGCCCATCGCGGAGAGGCCGACCGCCAGCCCGACCGCCTGCCAGCAGACGATCGCGACCCGCGGGGCCCGCCACGTCCAGGTGGACGCGGCCAGGACCTGCGCGGTCAGGTAGCAGGCCAGCATCGACGCGGCGAAGTGCACGGCGAAGGCCACGGCGTCCGTCCCTACCGGTCCGTCGCCTCGTCGGCGGCCCTGCTCCGGCCGGCGCGCGGGTCGTCGATCCGGTCGGTGAGCCCCGCCTGCGCGCCGAGCGCCGCGCGGAGCACGTCCGCCTCGGTGCCGGTGACCGAGCGGGCGAAGCGGACCAGCGCCGCGTCCCGGCTGCCGCCGAGGTCGAGCGCGTCGAGCATGAGCTGGGCGATGTGCGCCTCCCGGCTGGCGGCGGCCCGGTAGCGCCAGGCCCGCCCCTCCCGCCGGCGCTGCACCATGCCCTTGCCGGCCAGCCGGTCCAGCACGGTCATCACCGTCGTGTACGCCAGCTCACGCCCGTCGAGGGCGTCGGCGACCTCCCGCACGGTCACTCCGTCCGACGTGGCGGGGACCGAGTCCCACAACACGTCCATCACCGCACGTTCCAGATCGCCCAGCCGAGTCACCCGCCAATCCTACCCCGCGTAGTAGACCGGCCCACCACCCCGCCGACCGGGAACCCGACGCTGGGCAGCCCCCGTGAGATGGACCCCACGCGGACGCTGCGCCCGAGGGTTTCCGGGGAGCCCGCCCACGCAGGGATCAAGCCTGACCGCCCGGAGTGGGCGGGCTCCCCGGAAACCCCGACAGCGACCCGCGATCACACCCCCTTCGGGTGCCAGACCGTCTTCGTCTCCAGCAGGGTGGTCATCCGGGTGATGCCCGGGTCGCCGGTCCAGTCGTGGTCGGCCGGCGCCGGCCGGAGCACCCGCTTGAGGTTCTGCGCGGCGCTGACCTCCAGGTCGGCCGCCAGCTCGGCGTCGGTGACCCCGGTCAGGTCGATCGCGTTGACGTCCATGTGGCTCGCCAGCGTCGGCACGGTCTCCTTCAGGTGACCGGTGAGGATGTTGACCACCCCGCCGGGCAGGTCGGAGGTGGCCAGCACCTCGGCCAGGGTCACCGCCGCCAGCGGCGCCGACGGCGAGGCCGCCGCCACCACCGTGTTGCCGGTGACGATCGCCGGGGCGATCACGCTGACCAGGCCCAGCAGCGCCGGCTGCTCCGGGGCCACCACGGCCACCACGCCGGTCGGCTCGGGCGCCGACAGGTTGAAGTACGGCCCGGCGACCGGGTTGGCGCCGCCGTAGACCTGGGGGAGCTTGTCGGACCAGCCGGCGTACCAGACCCACCGGTCGATCGCCGCGTCCACCTCGTCGGCCGGGACGCCCAGGGCGACGAACTGCTCGCGCCGGCCCTCCAGCATCTCCGCGACCCGGTAGAGGATCTGACCCCGGTTGTACGCGGTCGCCCCGGCCCACCCCTTCAGGGCGGCGCGGGCGGCCACGACGGCGTCCCGCGCGTCCTTGCGGGAGGCCAGCGACACGTTGGAGTCCTGCACGAGATACGACCGTCCCGACTCGCTGCGCGGGAACTTCCCGCCGATGAAGAGCTTGTACGTCTTGCGTACCGCGACCCGCTCAGACATTGAGGTAGCCCTCCAGCCCGTGCCGGCCGCCCTCGCGACCGTAGCCCGACTCCTTGTAGCCGCCGAACGGCGAGGTGGGGTCGAACTTGTTGAACGTGTTGGCCCACACCACACCGGCGCGCAGCCGGTCGGCCATCCAGAGGATCCGGGAGCCCTTCTCGGTCCAGATCCCCGCCGACAGCCCGTACGGCGTGTTGTTGGCCTTCTCCACGGCCTCGGCCGGGGTCCGGAAGGTCAGCACGGACAGCACCGGGCCGAAGATCTCCTCCCGGGCGATCCGGTGCGCCTGGGTGACCCCGGTGAAGATGGTCGGCGCGAACCAGAAGCCCCGCTCGGGCAGCTCGCACGCGGGCGACCAGCGCTCGGCGCCCTCGGCGGCGCCCGCGTCGGACAGCTCGCGGATCCGGGCGAGCTGGGCGGCCGAGTTGATCGCGCCGATGTCGGTGTTCTTGTCCAGCGGGTCGCCGACGCGCAGCTGGGCCATCCGGCGCTTGAGCGACTCCAGCACCCGGTCGGCGACCGACTCCTGGACCAGCAGCCGGGAGCCGGCGCAGCAGACGTGGCCCTGGTTGAAGAAGATGCCGTTGACGATGCCCTCGACGGCCTGGTCGACCGGGGCGTCGTCGAAGACGATGTTGGCGGCCTTGCCGCCCAGCTCCAGGGTGAGCTTCTTGCGGGTGCCGGCGACCGCCCGGGCGATGGCCCGGCCGACCTCGGTGGAGCCGGTGAAGGCGACCTTGTCCACGCCCGGGTGCTCGACCAGCGCCCGGCCGGTGTCGCCGGCGCCGGTGACGATGTTGACCACGCCGGCCGGCAGGTCGGCCTGCTGGCAGATCTCGGCGAAGAGCAGCGCGGTCAGCGGGGTGGTCTCGGCCGGCTTGAGCACCACCGTGTTGCCCGCCGCCAGCGCCGGGGCGATCTTCCAGGCCAGCATGAGCAGCGGGAAGTTCCACGGGATGACCTGCGCGGCGACACCGAGCGGCCGGGGGTTCGGACCGAACCCGGCGTGCTCCAGCTTGTCGGCCCAGCCGGCGTAGTAGAAGAAGTGCGCGGCGACCAGCGGCAGGTCGACGTCGCGGGACTCCTTGATCGGCTTGCCGTTGTCCAGCGACTCCAGCACGGCCAGCTCGCGGGAGCGCTCCTGGATGATCCGGGCGATCCGGAACAGGTACTTGGCCCGGTCCCGGCCCGGCATCGGGCCCCAGGCCTTCTCGTACGCGGTGCGGGCGGCGCGGACGGCGCGCTCGACGTCCTGGCTGCCGCCCTCGGCGATCTCGGCCAGCACCTCCTCGGAGGCCGGGTTGATCGACTTGAAGCTGCCGCCGTCGGCCGGGTCGACGAACCGTCCGTCGATGAACAGCCCGTAGGAGGGCTTGAGGTCCACCACCGAGCGCGACTCGGGGGCGGGCGCGTATTCGAACATCACTCTCAGTCCAGGGTGAAGTAGTCGGGACCGGAGTAGACGCCGGTCGTCAGCTTGGTGCGCTGCATGAGCAGGTCGTTCAGGAGGCTGGACGCGCCGAAGCGGAACCAGTCCGGGTCCAGCCAGTCCGCGCCGACGGTCTCGTTGACCATCACCAGGTACTTGATCGCGTCCTTGGTGGTCTTGATGCCGCCGGCCGGCTTCACGCCGACCTGCCGCCCGGTGGCGGCGCGGAAGTCGCGGACCGCCTCCAGCATCACCAGGGTCACCGGCAGGGTCGCGGCGACCGGGACCTTGCCGGTGGAGGTCTTGATGAAGTCGCCGCCGGCCAGCATGGCCAGCCAGGAGGCGCGCCGCACGTTGTCGTACGTGGCCAGCTCGCCGGTCTCCAGGATCACCTTCAGGTGGGCGTCCCCGCAGGCTTCCTTGGTGGCCACGATCTCGTCGTAGACCTCCGAGTAGCGGCCGGCCAGGAAGGCGCCCCGGTTGATCACCATGTCGATCTCGTCGGCGCCGGCCTCGACGGCCGCCCGGGTGTCGGCCAGCTTGATCTCCAGCGGGGCCTGGCCGGACGGGAAGGCGGTCGCCACGCTGGCCAGGTGCACCCCAGAGCCACGCAGGACCTCGGCCACGTACGGGACCATCGCCGGGTAGACGCAGACCGCGCCGACGTGCGGGCAGGACGGGTCGGCCGGGTCGGGGCGCAGCGCCTTGGCCGCGAGCGCCCGCACCTTGCCGGGGGTGTCGGCCCCTTCCAGGGTGGTCAGGTCGACCATCCGGATGGCCAGGTCGATGGCCTGGGCCTTGGCCGTGGTCTTGATGGAGCGGGTGCCGAGTTGTGCCGCCCGCTGCTCCGCGCCGACCTGGTCCACGCCCGGCAGGCCGTGCAGGAAGGTCCGCAGAGCGGTCTCGGATCGTCCCAGCTCGGAGAGGTCCGACCGGGCCGACGTCGTCGTCGCCGTCATGCCCCGAATACTACGCATCCGCGAGCCGAGTGATCTTGGTCACGGCGACACCGTCGACAGCGCCACACGTGAGCGGCGTCGCTGGTCGGGCCGCACCCGCAGTGCCGGAGCGGGCGGACCGGTAGGTTGAGCGATCGTGGACGTACACGTCATTGACCACCCGCTCGCCCAGTCGCGGCTGACCGCCATGCGCGACGCCCGCTCCGACTCCTCGTCGTTCCGGGCGGCGCTGCACGAACTCACCACCATGCTGGTGTACGAGGCCGCGCGCTCCTTCCCGGTGGAGAAGTACCCGGTGCAGACCCCGGTCACCGGGACCGAGGGCACCCGGCTGGCCAACCCGCCGCTGCTGGTGCCGGTGCTGCGGGCCGGGCTGGGAATGGCCGACGCCGCCCTCGGCCTGCTGCCGGAGTCGTCGATGGGCTTCGTCGGGCTGGCCCGCGACGAGCAGACGTACGAGCCGCGCGCGTACATGGAGTCGCTGCCCCGCGACCTGACCGGCCTGCCGGTGCTGGTGCTCGACCCGATGCTGGCCACCGGCGGCTCGCTGGAGCACTGCTGCCGGCTGCTCGCGGACCGGGGCTGCACCGACATCACCGTGCTCTGCGTGCTGGCCGCGCCGGTCGGCATCGAGCGGCTGGCCCAGTCCGGCCTGCCGTTGCGCCTGGTCACCGCGTCGATCGACGAGGGGCTGAACGACGACATGTTCATCGTCCCGGGCCTCGGCGACGCCGGTGACCGGCAGTTCGGTGGCATGCCCCGGTTCTGAGCGGCGGGCCGGCCCGCCGTCGGCCCGGGCGCGTTGGGGCGCGGGAGGTGCGCGCAACCGCTACCGTCTCGGGCCATGACTGGTGTTGCGCTCGCCGAAGAGCTGCTGCTGCTGGCGTACGACGACGAGACCGGCCGGGCGACCATGCCCCGGATCAGCCTCGACCTGGGGATGGCCGCGGCCGTCCTGGTGGAGCTGGCCCTGGCCGGCCGGATCGCGTACGCCGACGGATCCCTGGTGGCGACCGACCCGACGCCGCTCGGCGAGCCGATCCTGGACGGGGTGCTGGCCCGGATCGCGGCGGACACCCCGCACAGCCCGTCCTCCTGGGTGCAGCGGCTCCGGCACGGCCTGCGCGACCGGATCCTCGCCGATCTGGTGAGCCGGGGCGTGGTCCGCGACGTCGAGGAGACCGAGCTGGACTTCATCGTCGTGCACCGCTACCCGGCGGCGGACCCCTCGGTGGAGGAGGACACCCGCCTGCGGCTCGGCGCGGCGCTCGCCGACGGGCACCTGCCCGACGAGCGGACCGCCGCCCTGGCCACCCTGGTGGCGGTGCTGCGGATGGAGCCCGCGCTGGGGCTGACCGGCAACGACGCCGTCGACGCCCGCCGCCGGCTGGAGGAGATCGCCGGCGGCGCCGGCTTCTCCGGCAACGTCAGCCTCGACGACTCGGTCGTCCGCCCCTCCGTCGGCCTGGTCGTCGCCGCCCTCGGCCACGCCGTCGACCAGGCCCTCGGCAAACGCCCCTGACCCCCTGACCCCCCGGGCCCACCCCCGCCCAACCCTGTTGATCATGAAGTTATTGCCACCGGAGAGCGCTTACTGGGGCAATAACTTCATGATCAACGCAAGGGGGTGGTCAGAGGCCGAGGGCGGTGGCGATCTCGGTGCGCAGCGCCGCGATCGCGGTCTGGGCGCGGGTGCGGGCCGAGGGGACGTCGCCGTCCGCGACCGGCTCCACCACCTCCAGGTACGCCTTCAGCTTCGGCTCGGTGCCGGAGGGGCGGATCACCACCCGGGCGGCGGCGGTCCGCAGGATCACCACGTCCGAGGCGGGTAGCAGGTCCTGCGCCTCGGTCACCGGCTGCCCGAGCAGCGCGCCCGGCCGGGCCGCCCGGATCCGGGCCATCGCGTCGGCGATCACCCGCAGGTCGTCCACCCGGACCGAGAGCTGGTCGGTGTGGTGCACGCCGAACTCGGCCGCCAGCTCGTCCAGCCGGTCGGTGAGCGTACGCCCCTGCTCCTTCAGCCCGGCGGCCAGCTCCGCGACGGTCAGCGCGGCGGTGATGCCGTCCTTGTCGCGCACGTGCTCCGGGGCGACGCAGTAGCCCAGCGCCTCCTCGTACCCGAACACCAGCGGCTGCGCCCCGCCGCCGGCCCGCACGATCCACTTGAACCCGGTCAGCGTCTCGTCGTACGGCAGGCCCCGGGCGGCGCACATCGCCCGCAGCAGCGACGACGACACGATCGTGGTGGCGTACAGGCCGCTCACCCCGCGCCGCATCAGGTGGTCGGCGAGCAGCGCGCCCACCTCGTCCCCGCGCAGCATCCGCCACGATCCCGCCGCCCGGACGGCCACCGCGCAGCGGTCCGCGTCCGGGTCGTTGGCGATGGCGACGTCCGCCCCCGTCGCGTCGGCGAGCGCCACCAACCGGTCGACCGCGCCCGGCTCCTCCGGGTTCGGGAAGCTCACCGTCGGGAAGGCCGGATCCGGCTCGGCCTGGTCCGGCACCACGCCCGGCACCGGGAAGCCGGCCCGGGCGAAGGCGGCGGTCAGCACCGCCGCGCCCACCCCGTGCAACGGCGTGTACGCCACCTTCAGGTCGCGGGGACCGTCCGGGTCGATCACCGAGGCGGCCCGCTCCACGTACCCGGCCACCAGGTCGTCGCCGAGCACCTGGCCGGCCGGGCCGAGGGGCACCTGCGCCAGCGGGCCGACCGACCGGATGGCCGCCTCGATCCCCGCGTCGGCCGGCGGCACGATCTGCGCGCCCGCGCCGAGCGCCCCGCCGAGCTGGGCGCCCAGGTAGACCTTGTAGCCGTTGTCCTGCGGCGGGTTGTGGCTGGCGGTCACCATCACCCCGGCGACCGCGCCGAGGTGCCGCACCGCGTACGCCAGCACCGGGGTGGGCAGCGGGCGGGGCAGCAGCAGCGCCGGCCGGCCCGCCCCGGTGGCCACCTGGGCGGTGCGCTCGGCGAACGCACGGGAGCCGTGCCGGGCGTCGTACCCGATCACCAGCGGGCCCTCGCCGCCCTCGGCGGCGAGCCAGGCGACCAGCCCGGCGGCGGCCCGGGTGACCACGGCGAGGTTCATGCCGTTGGGGCCGGCGCGCAGCGGGCCGCGCAGCCCGGCGGTACCGAAGGTCAGTGACCCGGCGAACCGGTCGGCCAGCTCCGGCCCGCTGCCCGGCAGCCGGTCGAGCACCGCCCGCAGCTCGTCCCGGCTGGCCGGATCGGGATCGTCGTCGAGCCAGCGCCGGGCCCGGTCACGAAGGTCGTCAAGGTCAGTGGTTTCCGCCGCCATTGCCTATGGATAGCACGGCGGCGGATCACCACGGCCCGGTGGCCTCGACTCAGCCGGCCGCCGTGAGCTGGAACGACTTCACCATCTCGTCGAAGATCGGCTTGCTCTCGGCGAACTTGGCGTCCGTCGAGGTCAGGTAGAACGAGTAGATCCGGCCGCCGTCGACCAGGCCGCGCCACACGCCGTGCCGCATCGTGTCACCGTCGCCGCAGGTGTACTCCAGTTCGGCGGCGTCCTTGCCGGCCAGCTTCTGCTCGGTCAGGTCGACCCGGTTGTAGGGCTTGGCGCAGGACTTGAACTTCTGGAGGTTCTGCTCGGCCACCTCCGCCCAGCCCATGGAGGTGCGTCCGCCCTTCTCGACCAGGATGCGGACCTTGCGGCTCTCGTCCTCCGGGTCGACGTAGTCGACCCAGTCGCCCGCGCTCTTGCGCTGCCAACCCTTGGGCACCATCAACCGGACGCCCTTGCCGCTGTGCTCCTGCATGTCGGGTACTCCGGCGGCCGGCGCGGTCGGCTGGGCCTGCTGCGGGGCGGGCGGCGCCGGGTCGTCACCGCCGGAGAACGCGATGACGCCGACCAGCAGCAGCACGGCCAGCCCGCCGGCCGCCGCGAGCTGCATCTTGCGGGGCCAGCCCTTGACCGTGGTGACCAGCTGCCCGCCGGCGCCCTTGACCTTGTCGAGCGCCCCGCCGCCGGAACCGGGCGGCGGGCCGGCCGGCGCGGAGGTCCACGGCTGACCGGTGCCGGGGACCGACCACTGGCCGCCGCCGTACACCGGCTGGGTCGCCTCCGGCGCGCCGGAGCCGTACACCCGCTGGGTGGCGTCGGGGGTGCCGCCGCCGTACACCCGCTGGGTGGCGTCCGGGTGGGTGGTGCCCAGGCGCTGGGTCGCGTCGGGGTGCCCGCCGAGGTGCCGGGTGGCGTCGGCCTGCCCGGCGCCGATGCGCTGGGTGGCCTCCGGGGCGCCGCCGTAGGTGCCGCCGGCCGGGCGGGCCGGCGCGGGCATCGCGCCGGTCGGGGTGTGCAGCGGGCCGGCCAGCGCGTCGGCGCTGGTGTCGTCGAGCCCGGCGGACCGGGCGGCGGCCGGCTCGGGACGCTCGCCCCGGCGCAGCGCGGCCAGCCGGTCGGTCAGCGACTCGCCCGGCGCGAGCATCGCCCGGCCGCCGATCTGCCCGCTCGGCTTCGGCTCCGGCCGGGCCGTCGGGGGCGGGGTGGACGGGCGCTGCACCGGCACCACCGCGTACGGGTCGGTGACCGAGTTGACCGCGGTCGCGGTGCTGGTCAGCGCTCCGGCGAGGAGTTCGCGCAGCATGCCCCGGGCGGTGTGCACGTCGAGCCGGCGGGCCGGGTCCTTCTCCAGCAGCCCCATCAGCACCCGGGTCAGCGGCCCGCTGCGTTGCGGCGTGGCCGGCGGGTCCTCGACCACGGCGTGCATGGTCTCGATCGGATCGCCCTTGTCGAACGGGGGACGCCCCTCCACCGCGGTGTAGAGCGTCACGCCGAGGGAGAACAGGTCGCTCGGCGGGCCGAAGTCCTGCCCCATGGCCCGCTCGGGCGAGATGAAGTGCGGCGAGCCGAGCACCATGCCGGGGGTGGTGAGCTGGACGTCGGTGGGCATCCGGGCCACCCCGAAGTCGGTCAGCACGCAGCGACCGTCGGTGCAGATCAGCACGTTGGCCGGCTTGACGTCGCGGTGCAGCACACCGTTGGCGTGCGCCACCTCCAGCGCGCCGAGCAGCGCGATGCCGATCTTGGCGACCGCCCGGGGCGCGACCGGCCCGTCCTCGATGACCATGTCGGCGAGGCTGCGCGCGTCCAGCAGCTCCATCACGATCCACGGCCGGCCACCCTCGGTGACCACGTCGTACACCTGGACCACGGCCGGGTGCTGGATGGCCGCGGCGGCCCGGGCCTCGCGCAGGGTGCGCTCGTACATCGCGTCGCGGTCGCTCGGGGCCAGCCCCGGCGGGAGGACGACCTCCTTGACCGCCACGTCCCGCCTCAGCAGCGTGTCTGTGGCGCGCCAGACCGTGCCCATGCCGCCGTTGCCCACCGCCGAGCGCAGCGAGTAGCGGCCACCGATGGTGGTGCCGGGCGCCGCGCGTCCGTTGGGGGGACTCACTGGTCCGCCGCTCCACGTCGGGATCTGAGTCACAGAAAAGCCACCGGGAGGTCGAGGGGGCTGGGACACAACCTCTCTATCTTGCTGGTTCCGACGCCCGATGCGAAACCCGACGCGGCGGTCGTTTGCCTACCGGACGGTACGTGCCCGTGGGCTCACCTCCCGTCCACCGGACAGGTGTGCGCAATCCCTCACCCATCGGCACGTCCCGCCGTCCTACCATCCGGTGATGAGCGAACGGCGGTCCAGCGAGTCCGGTTTCCCCATCAAGGGCGTCTACACGGCGGCCGACCTGCCCGGGGACCTGGAGACCCGGCTGGGTGGCCCCGGCGAGTACCCGTACACCCGTGGCGTCTACCCGACGATGTACACCTCCCGCCCGTGGACCATGCGGCAGTACGCCGGTTTCGGCACCGCCACCGAGTCCAACGCGCGCTACCACCAGTTGTTGCGGGCCGGCACGATGGGCCTCTCCGTCGCGTTCGACCTGCCCACCCAGATGGGCTACGACTCCGACGACCCGATCGCGCACGGCGAGGTCGGCAAGGTCGGGGTGGCGATCGACTCCATCGAGGACATGCGGATGCTCTTCGACGGCATCCCGCTGGACAAGGTCTCCACCTCGATGACGATCAACGCGCCCGGTTCGGTGCTGCTCCTGCTCTACCAGCTCGTGGCGGAGGAGAACGGGGTCGCCGGCGGCGCGCTCAACGGCACCATCCAGAACGACATCCTCAAGGAGTACATCGCCCGGGGGACGTACATCTTCCCGCCGAAGCCCTCGCTGCGGCTGGTGGCCGACACCTTCGCGTACTGCCGGGCGGAGGTGCCGAAGTGGAACACCATCTCCATCTCCGGCTACCACATGGCCGAGGCCGGCGCGTCGCCCGCGCAGGAGATCGCGTTCACCCTGGCCAACGGCGTGGAGTACGTCCGTGCCGCGCTCGCCGCCGGCCTGGCGGTGGACGACTTCGCGCCCCGGCTGTCGTTCTTCTTCGTGGCCCGGACGACCCTGCTGGAGGAGGTCGCCAAGTTCCGCGCCGCCCGGCGGATCTGGGCCCGGCTGATGCGCGACGACTTCGGCGCGAAGGACCCGAAGTCGATGATGCTGCGCTTCCACACCCAGACGGCGGGCGTGCAGCTCACCGCCCAGCAGCCCGAGGTCAACCTGGTCCGGGTGGCGGTGCAGGGGCTCGGCGCGGTGCTCGGCGGCACCCAGTCGCTGCACACCAACAGCTTCGACGAGGCGATCGCGCTGCCCACCGAGAAGGCGGCCCGGCTGGCGCTGCGGACCCAGCAGGTGCTGGCGTACGAGACGGACCTGACCGCCACCGTCGACCCGTTCGCCGGGTCGTACGTGGTGGAGGCGATGACCGCCGAGATCGAGGCGGCGGCCAACGAGCTGATGGACCGGGTCTTCGACCACGGTTCGGCGGTGGACGCCATCGAGGCCGGGTTCCAGAAGCGGGAGATCGAGCAGTCGGCGTACCGGATCGCCCAGGAGATCGACTCGGGCGAGCGGGTGGTGGTCGGGCTCAACCGCTTCACCATCGACACCGACGAGCCGTACGAGCCGCTGCGGGTGGACCCGACGATCGAGGCGGCGCAGGCCGAGCGGCTGGCCAAGCTGCGCGCCGACCGCGACCACGGGACGGTCGAGCGGGCCCTGGCCGAGCTGCGCGCCGCCGCCGAGGGCAGCGCGAACGTGCTGTACCCGATGAAGGAGGCGCTGCGGGCGCGGGCGACCGTCGGCGAGGTCTGCGGGACGCTGCGCCAGGTCTGGGGGACGTACCGCCCGAGCGACCGGTTCTGACCCGACCGTCCCGCCACCGGCGGGACGACCCGACGGCGGTCCCGCCGGCGCTCGCCGCGCCGGTGGGGCCGCCGTCGGCGTACCCGGCCCGGTCCCCGTCGCGGCGGGAACGCGGCGCGACCCGGGCGCGGACGGAGTCGCCGGACGGGCGCGGGCGGGGCTACCGTCGGTCACGGCGCCCTGGCCCGTCCCCCCGGAGGGCCGGCGGGGCGGCGGGGCGTTGCGGGGCGGGGCGTGTGCCCCGGGGCTCCCGGGGTAAAGCGAACGGATGAGCCGGAACGGACAGCATGTCCGGTCGCGGGTGGGACAGCCGTGTCACCGTCGGGAGTCGCCCGGCTGCCGAGGGTCGTCGGTTAATTGTCGGAGCGACCGTGAATTGCGGCGACTAATGCGACAATTCGGTAACGGCCACGGATTCGGAGCCGATTTCGCGACCGCCCAAATCGGTTACGCGTTGTAGGAGGTGGGGGGCAGATGACGGCGTTCGACCGCGATCTACCTGCTGTCCCGCAAATATTCGAGCCCTCCCACCAGGGCTTACGTGACGCTGTGCGGTCCGATCACTACCGTAACGAGGTTGCGCAGCGTCACCGTCGGAGGTCTAGGCTGTCTGCTGTCCTCCCCGATGATCCATCCATTCCTAGTGATCGAGAATTCGACGTGACGAGTGCGTTGACGCTGCCGAACGGCAGCCAGCTGGCGTCGTCCTGGCCGGAGGCGCCGTCCGGGTCCCAACCCCTGCCATTTGATCTGGATCATCTGCTCGCCCTGCGGGTACCCGGGCTCATCGCCACCCGGCGCCACATCCACTCCCACCCGGAACTCTCCGGTGAGGAGTTCGAGACGGCGGCGCTGATCGCCCGGGAACTCTCCCTGGCGGGCCTGCACCCACGGCTGCTGCCCAAGGGCAACGGGGTCATCTGCGACATCGACGGCCGCCCGGACGGGCCGGTGATCGCGCTCCGCGCCGACATCGACGCGCTGCCGCTGACCGACGTCAAGGACGTGACGTACCGGTCCACGGTGGAGGGTGTCTGCCACGCCTGCGGCCACGACGTGCACACCACGGTGATGCTCGGCGTCGGCATGCTGCTGGCACAGCTCAAGGACGCCGGTCAGCTCGACGGCCGGGTCCGGCTGATCTTCCAGCCGGCGGAGGAGATCCTGCCCTGCGGCTCGCTGGAGGTCATCGAGGCCGGCGGGCTGGAGGACGTGGTCCAGATCTTCGCCGTCCACTGCGACCCGAACCTGCCGGTGGGCAAGGTCGGCCTGCGGGTCGGCCCGATCACCGCCGCGGCCGACAACGTCACCGTCCGGCTCACCGGCCCGGGCGGGCACACCGCCCGCCCGCACCTGACCGTCGACCTGGTCGACGCGCTCGGCCGGCTGGTCACCGAGGTGCCGGCCCTGGTCAGCCGCCGGGTGCCGGCCAACAGCGGGCTGCTGCTGGTCTTCGGCCACGCCTCGGCCGGCACCCGGTACAACGTCATCCCGTCCGAGGCGTGCGCGTCCGGCACCCTGCGGGTGATGGACCGCGACACCTGGGAGCAGGCCCCCAAGATCGTCGCTCAGGTCGTCCGGGACGTGATCGCGCCCACCGGCGCCACCGTCGACCTGGAGTACCTGCGCGGGCGTCCGCCGGTCAGCAACGACTCCCGGGCCATCCAGGTCCTCACCGCCGCCACCGCCGCGGCGCTCGGCCCCGAGGGGATCGCCGAGACGCCGCAGAGCATGGGCGGTGAGGACTTCTCCTGGTACCTGGAGTACGTCCCCGGCGCGCTGGCCCGCCTCGGCGTCGGCCGGTCCGGGCCCAACGTGGACCTGCACCGGGCGTCGTTCGACGTCGACGAGCGGGCCATCCCCGCCGGGGTGCGGCTCATGGTGCAGACCGCGCTGAAGGCACTGGCGGCGGCCCGGCAGTAGCGGGAGCCGTCGGCAGGGGCCCGCCGGGCGTCGGCGGGTGCGGCCCGCCGACCGGCGTCGCGGGCGGCGGCGGTGGCGCGGTCCGCCGACGCCGCCGCCGCAGCACCGCCACGACCAGCACCACCGGTACGCCGATCGTCAGCAGCCAGGGCAGCACCGCCCCCAGCACGGTGAGCAGGATGCTCATCGAGGCGACGAAGACCTTCCAGCCGCCGCGCAGCCCCACCATGAAGCCGGTCTCGGCCTCCTCCTCCGCGGTCGAGGCGTCCTTGCCGACGAAGGTCACCGTGATCGTGGAGAGCGCGGTCAGGTCGGCCAGCCGCTTCTTCCTCGCCTCCAGCGAGGCCAGGTCGGCCTCCCGCTCGGCCACCTCCCGCTCCAGTGTCACCAGCTCGGAGACCGAGGTGGCCCGGGCCAGCAGCCTGCGGGCGCTCTCCACCCGGGCCCGCTGGGTCGCGATCCGGGCGTCCAGGTCGACGACCGCCTCGGTGACGTCCTCCGTCTTCACCTCCCGGCGCTGCTGCCGGCCGTACGTGGCCAGCTCGTCGAGGAGCGCGGTGAACTTCTCCGCCGGCACCCGCAGCTCCAGCCGCGCCTGCGCGCTGGCGGCCACGCTGCGCCGGTCGTCGCCGCCGACGAAGCCGCCGGCCGTGGTCACCGCGGTCACCGCCCGGCGGGCCGCGCCCTCCACGTCGTCGACCTGCACCCGCATCGTTCCGGTGTAGATGATCGACCGCTGGTCGACCCGCAGGTCCGGCGCGCCCGCCCCGGCCTTGCCCTGCTCCGCGGCCCCACCCCGCTCCGGCGCGCCCCCCGCCGGGGCCTCGGCGGCCGGCGCCTGCGCCGCCGAGTCGCCCGCCGAATCCGAGCGGTCCGCCGCCCCGCAACCGGCCAGCAGCACCGCCGCCAGCCCCAGCGCCGTGAGGGCCACGCCCCCGCGCCGTGTCGTCCGTCCCGTCATCCCCGCTCCGTCCTCTCCGGTCCGGCTCTGCGCCGGCGATAGCTCGGACGCGACGCGACACCGCGCCGGTTCCGGCAGACTGCGACGAGGACATCACGATTCGATAATCGAGGAGTCACGATGCAGGTCACCAAGTACGCCCACTCCTGCCTCCGGGTCGAGCACGACGGCGGGGTGCTGGTCGTCGACCCGGGCGTGTTCAGCGACGCCGCGTCGGCGCTGGACGGGGCGGACGCGGTGCTGATCACCCACGAGCACCCGGACCACGTCGACGTCGCAGCGCTCACCCGCCGGCTGGAGAAGGCTCCCGTCCCGGTGCGCGGCCCCGCCTCGCTCGCCGGCGTCCTCGGCGACGCGGCCGAGGCGCTCACCCCGGTCACCCCCGGCGACACCTTCACCGCGGCCGGCGTACCGGTCCGCGTCCTCGGCGGCCGGCACGCCGTCATCCACCCCGACATCCCCGTCGTGGAGAACGTCGGCTACCTGCTCGACGGGCGCGTCTATCACCCCGGCGACGCGCTGCACGTCCCCGAGGACGTCGAGGTGGAGACGCTCTTCGCCCCGATCCACGCGCCGTGGTCGAAGTTCTCCGAGGTGGTCGACTTCATCCGGGCGGTCGCCCCGCGCCGCGCGTACGCCCTGCACGACGGGCTGCTCAACGGCAACGGATTCGGCATCCTCGACCGGCAGTACACCGCGCTGTCCCGCACCGACTACCAGCGGGTCGAGCCGGGCACCCGGATCGACGTCTGAGCCGTGGCCGCGCCCCCGTCCGACGTGGTCCAGCAGCTCTACCGCACGCCGCCGGACAAGTTCGTCGCCGCCCGGGACGTCGCCGTCGCCGATGCCCGCCGGGCCGGTGACGCCGCCGCCGCCCGCCGGATCGCCAGGCTCAAGCGGCCCACCGTGGCCGCCTGGCTGGTCAACCTGCTCGCCCTGGAACGCCCCGAACTGGTCGCCGACCTGACGCAGCTGGCCGAGGCGCTGCGCACCGCCCAGCGCGACCTGAAGGGACCGAAGCTGCGGGAACTCTCCGCCCAGCGGCGCGCGGTGGTGGGCGCCCTGGTCGCCGAGGTGCGCCGGATCGCGGCCCGCACCCCGGACGCGCCCCCGGCCGCCCGCCTGCCGCTGGCCGAGGTCGAGTCCACCCTCAACGCCGCGCTCGCCGACACCGAGGTCGCCGAGCAGGTACGCAGTGGACAGCTGCTCAGGGCGGCGCACTACGCCGGCTTCGGCGAGGTGCCCCGGCCACAGCTGCGGCTGGTCACCGGCGGCGGGGAGGAGGCTGCCCGGGTACCCGGGAAGGAGACCGACCGCGACGGCGCGCGCCGGGCCCGCGACGAGCGGGCGGCGGCCCGGGCCGCCCGGGCCGAACGCGCCCGGCGGCGCCGGACGCTGGAGCGCGAGCTGACGGCGGCGCGCGGCGAACAGCGGCGAGCCGAGCAGGACCTGGACGGCGCCGCGACGGCCGAACGGGACGGCGCCGCGACCCTCGACCGGATCGAGGCCGAACTGGCCGAACTGGAACGCCGGCGGGCCGCCGCCGAGCAGGAGCTGAGCCGGTCGAAACTGGCCCGCCGGGGCGCGGAACGGGCGCTCACCGCCGCCCGGCGCCGCACGGGTGAGGTGGAGGCGGCGATCGAGGCGCTGGACGCCGAAGAGGAGGATGCCGCCGACGGCGAGGGCGAGGCAGACTGAGCGCGATGGATGCGCGCGACAGGCGGTGGCGATGACCCCGGAGCAGGTGGCGGCCGCCAGCAAACCGGCCGTGCTCGAACTGGGGGAGGCGTTCAGCCGCTGCCCCGGCACGTTGCGCCGGGCCCGGCTGCTCGGCATCTCCGGCTGGGCCTTCTACATCACCGGGCGGGCCGGCGCGCTCGGCGACGTCCGCGCCGAGACCGTCGCCGCCGCGATCGGCTTCATCGCCCCCGAGGCGGTCGCCGACGGCTGGGACGCCTCCGCCCGGGTGGTCCGGCCGCTGGAGGTGGCCGCCGCCAACCTCGCCGAGTGCTGCCGCTGGGGCGCCCAGCACCTCGACGACCTGCCCGGCACGCCCCGGCTGGCGGTGCTGCTGGATCGGGTCGTCGCCGCCGCGGACGCCACCGGGATGCCGCTCTTCGCCGCCTGGCGGGCGATGCCGGTGCCGCAGCACGCCGCCGGGGCCCGGGCGGCGGTGGCGTTGCTGCTGCTGCGCGAGCACTTCACCGGGGCGTACCTGCTGGCGGTGCGGGCCGGCGGGATGACCCCGCTGGAGGCGGTGCTGGCCGGGCCGGAGGGGGAGGCCGGGGCGACCGCCTGCGGCTGGTCCCCGCCGTACCCGCCGGTCGGGCCGCTGGTGCGGCGGCGGCTCTGGGCCGAGGCGGTGACCGACCGGCTGGCCTCGACCGCGTTCCGGGTGCTCCGGCCGGGGGAGGGCGCGGAACTGGTCGCGCTCCTCGGCGCCACCCGGGCCGGGCTGCGCACCGGCGTCCGATAATTCGGCGGCGCGCGGGGCGGTGCTCCTGCCACCATCTGCGCCGTGACCCTTCCCGCCGGCTGGACCGCCCGCCGCCCCACCCTGGACGACGTGCCGGCGATCCTCGCCGTGGTGCACGCCGCCGACACCTTCGCCGTCGGCCACCCGGACTTCGACGCCGAGGACGTCGAGGCAGCGCTGACCGCGCCCTTCTTCGACCCGACCCGCGACTCCTGGCTGGCCGAAGACCCGGACGGCCGGGTCGTCGGCTGCACCCTGATCGACAACCCGACCGGCGTGGGCCGGGAGTTCGTCGAGGTCTACGTCGACCCCGAGCGGGGCGCGGCGGTGCGCGCGCCGCTGCTCGCCCGGGTCCTCGACCGGATCGCCGAACGCGCCGCCGAGCGGGGCCTGCCGGCGCTGACCGCCCGGACCACCGTCTTCGCCCCGGAGACCCGCTGGGCGGCGGAGCTGGCCGAGGCCGGCTTCACCCGGGTGAAGAGGTACGTACGGATGACCCGCCCGCTGGCCGGGCTGCCCGCCGAGCCGCCGCCCCCGCCGGGGGTGGACGTGCGGCCGTTGCGCGCCGACGACGAGGCCGACCTGCGCCTGTTCCACCGGATCTTCGACACCGCGTTCCGGGACACCCCGGACTACGAGCCGGTCGGCTTCGACCAGTGGCGCGAGCAGCTGCCCCGCTACGCCAAGGTCTGGGACGAGTGGTTCGTCGCCGAGGTCGACGGCGAGCCGGCCGGGGCCCTGCAGTCCTCCGACCAGGCGCTCGACCAGGACACCGGCTGGGTGCGCACGCTGTCGGTGCTGCCCGCGTACCGGCGGCGCGGGGTGGGCGCGGCGCTGCTGCGGCGGGCCTTCACCGTCTACGCGGCGAAGGGCCGCGCCGCCGCCGGCCTGGGCGTGGACCTGACCAACCCGACCTCACCGGCGACCCTCTACCGCTCGGTGGGGCTGCGCGAGGAACGCTGGACCGACATGTACGAGCGGAGCGTCCCCGCCGCCGGTGTGTGATGGGCGACGCCGGCCGGGGTCGGCGACACGCGCCGGGGACGCCGGGAGCAGACTGGGGGCGTGCGACACACCCGGAGAGGCTGTCGAGGAGCCGCGCGGGCCGGGGCTGCCCGGACGGCGTCGGCGTCGCCGCCGAGGCCCGGCTGCGCGCCCCGGCACGCCCTAGGCCGACGCGGTGCCGGTGGGGCGGGAGCGCAGTTCGCTGACGTAGTCGTCCGGCGCGCCGGCCTTCTCGGCCGCGTTCGCGATCTCCGACAGGTACCAGGAGGTCGGCAGGCCGCCCTCGTAGCCGTCGAAGACGTAGATCCACGCGGTCACGTCCCCGTCCAGGGTCGAGACCCGTACGTGCAGCTTGCGGTACGTGCCGGCGGTCACGCCCTCGATCTCGTCGAGCTGCGCGGCGTCGTACGGGTGGATGTCGTACAGCGCCACGAAGACCCGGTCGCCCGGGGACTCGACGACGGTGCTGACGGAGCCCTCCCAGCCGATCACGTCCTCGCCCGCGAAGGTCAGTCGCCAGCCCTCCAGCCAGCCGATGCCCACCATCGGCGAATGCGGACAGTAGGCGCGCATCCGGGCGGGGTCCAGGTTTGAGCCGTAGGCGGCGTAGTGACGCACGGCGATGACGATAGCCCGGCGGACGGGTGGGGGAGAATACGACGGTGCGTGTCGGACGCGTTCGGGAGAAGAAAGTCACTGTGAGCATCGGTCGGGGTAGAGCGCGATGAGCGCGAGGAGTGCAGCGGAGCGGAGCCCCGCAGTCGCGAATGAGAGGATGGCCCGGTGAGCCGGATAGTGATCATCGGCGGAGGGCCGGCCGGCTACGAGGCGGCTCTGGTCGCCGCGCAACTGGACGCCGACGTGACCGTGGTGGAGGCCGAGGGGGCCGGCGGCGCCTGCGTGCTGTCCGACTGCGTCCCGTCGAAGACCTTCATCGCCAGCTCGGAGGTGGTCACCGGCTACCGGGACACCGAGGAGTTCGGGGTGCACTCCGACGGGCTGGAGGCCGTGACGGTCGACGCCCGTACGGTCCACGACCGGGTGAAGCGGCTCGCCCTGGTGCAGTCCGCCGACATCCACGCCAAGCTCGTGAAGGCCGGGGTCACCTTCGTCGCCGGCACCGCCCGGCTGGGTGAGGACACGCTCGGTCACACCCACCGGGTGGTCGTCACCCCGGCCGACGGTGGCGGTGAGTACTCGATCGCCGCCTCGACCGTCCTGGTCGCCACCGGCGCCACCCCGCGCCAGCTCCCCACCGCCGTCCCGGACGGCGAGCGGATCCTCACCTGGCGACAGGTGTACGACCTGCCCGAGCTGCCCGAGCACCTGATCGTGGTCGGCTCCGGCGTCACCGGCGCCGAGTTCGCCAGCGCCTACCTGGCCATGGGCGTTCAGGTCACCCTGGTCTCCAGCCGGGACCGGGTGATGCCGCACGAGGACGCCGACGCCGCCATGGCGATCGAGCGGGTGTTCCGCAACCGGGGGATGAGCATCCTCAACAACTCCCGGGCGGACGCGGTCCGGCGCACCGACGACGGGGTCGAGGTCGAACTCTCCGACGGTCGGGTGGTGTCCGGCTCGCACGCCCTGATCGCCGTCGGCTCGATCCCGAACACCGCCGGCCTGGGCCTGGCCGAGTACGGCGTCGAGCTGGCCAAGGGCGGCTACGTCACCGTCGACCGGGTGTCGCGCACCAACGTCCCCGGCATCTACGCCGCCGGCGACTGCACCGGGGTGCTGCCGCTGGCCAGTGTCGCCGCCATGCAGGGCCGGATCGCGATGTGGCACGCCCTCGGCGAGGCGGTCCGCCCGCTGCGGCTGCGTACCGTCGCGGCGAACGTCTTCACCGACCCGGAGCTGGCCACCGTCGGCGTCTCCCAGGACGAGGTGGACGCCGGCAAGGTGCCCGCCCGCCAGGTGATGCTGCCGCTGTCGGGCAACGCCCGGGCGAAGATGGACGACCTGGCCGACGGCTTCGTGAAGCTGTTCTGCCGGCCGGCCAGCGGCCAGGTGATCGGCGGCGTGGTGGTGGCGCCGAAGGCGAGCGAGCTGATCCTGCCGATCACCATGGCGGTGGAGAACAACCTGACCGTCAACGAGCTGGCCCAGACCATCACGATCTACCCGTCGCTGTCCGGCTCGATCACCGAGGCGGCCCGTCAGCTCATGCTGCACGAGCTGGAGTGACGCGGGTACCGCCGGGTCGGCCCCGTGGTCCGACCCGGCGGCACGCGCGGGTCACCGGAAGTCGGCGGCGTGCTCGGCGGCCCACTGCGCGTAGGTGCGGGCGGGGCGGCCGGTGAGCCGCTCGACGGTGTCGGTGACCTGCTCGGGGTGGTCCACGAACGCGGCCCAACCGGCCAGGGCCGCGTCGGCGAAGTCCGGGTCGCCGAAGGCGGCGGAGAGCATCACCCGGGCCTCCTCGACGGGCATGTCGGTCCAGCGCAGCTCCCGGCCGATCGCCCGGCCGATGACGCGTACCTGCTCCTCCTGGGTCAGGGCCGCCGGTCCGCTGAGCAGGTAGCGGGCCCCGGCGTGACCGTCCGACGTCAACGCGACGACGGCAGCCTCGGCGAGGTCCCGTTCGTGCACGAGCGACCGGGCTGCGCCCCCGTAGGGCCAGCGCACCGTGTCGCCGGCGCGGATCTGGTCCGCCCAGCCGAGCGTGTTCGCGGCGAAGCCGACCGGACGCAGGAAGGTCCACTCCGCGCCGGATGCCTCGACGGCCCGTTCCACGAGCCCCCAGGACGACTCCGGCTGATCGGCGCCGGGCGCGGAGAGGTACACGATCCGGGCTCCGTGGGCCGCGATCATGCGGGTCACCTCGGGCGCGGTCGTCCGGGCCACCGCCGGATCGGTGAACGGCCAGACCAGGAAGACCGCGTCCACCCCGGCCAGGTGCGGCGCGAGCGACGCCGGTTCGGCGAGGTCGGCGGCCACCACCTCCACCTCCGCCGGCAGCCCCGCGGTCGACGGGTTCCGGGTCACCGCGCGGACCCGCTCACCGCGGGCCACCAGCACCGACACCACCGCCCGGCCGACCGTGCCGGTCGCCCCCGTCACCAGGATCATCGCCGCCTCCTCGCTCATCGGGGTACCGCCGACCCCAGGGGGTGACGCTAGGAGTTCAACCGCGCTCGAAGTCAAGATCGAGCGACCCGCCGGCTCGGCGGCCGGGCGGCCAGGGCGACCGCGACCACGACGAGCGACGCGACCTCGGCGAGGATCAGCAGCCGCTCGGCGAGGCCGAGCAGCACCCGGTCCCCGGGGTACGCGGACCAGACCATCGCCCCGGCCAACAGCAGACTGGTGACGGCGAGGACGCGCAGCCGGCCCGCGGCGGGTCCGCCCAGACGGTCGGCGAGCAGCCAGCCGGCGAGCGGCAGGGCGAGGAAGGCCGCCACCGAGGCGTAGCGGTGCACGTACGCGGCGGTGTCCATGGGCAGGCCGGGTTCGTTCGTCGGCACCACGGCGGCCAGCAGCAGCCCGCCGATCCAGGCGGCGAGCAGCAGCCCGGCGACCCGGGGACGGCGGGCGCCGCGCAGCGCGGGGGACAGGTGGGCGCTGGCGGCGGCGAGCACCACCATCGCCACGTCGATGACGCCGCCCCGGTCGGAGACGGCGAAGTCGCTGACGGTCAGCGACCAGGGGTTCAGGTCGTCGTTCACCTCGACATGCCCGATCACCGCCAGCGTCGCCGCCAGGGCGATCCCGCCGAGGGCCAGCAGGCCGTTCGTCCGGTCGTCACGCATGCCCCAGCCTGTCGCCGCGGGCACCCGAGACGGATCCGGGACGCCCACCGACATCGATCCCGGGAACCACCCCTAGGTAGCTCCCGGGCCGACCTCCGCCGGGACTGTTGATCCATGGGTCGGGCGGGAGACGCCGACGCGCGATCGGCCGTTCAGTCGACCGGGACCTGGGGGCGGACGCGGTCGCCCAGCACCGTCATCGCCCAGCCGGCCGCCGCGAACCCGACCGCCGCCGCGCCCGCGATCACCGCCAGCTGCCAGGCCGACTCGGTCAGGGCCGCGCCACCGAGATGCCCGACCAGCCCGCCGTACGCCGCCCAGCCCGTCGCGGCGAGGGCCTCGTAGAGGAGGAAGAGCCGCCAGGGGTAGCGGCTGCGGCCGGCGGAGAAGCAGGCCGCCATCCGGCCGCCGGGCACGAAGCGGCAGAGCAGGATGACCAGCGGGCCGGGGCGACGCAGTCCCCGGGTGACCCGTCCGGCCATCCGGCGGGCCCGGGTCGGCTCGGCGTGCCGGGGCGTGCGGCGGCCTGGGGCGCTGCGCCCCAGCAGGTAGCAGGCGAGGTCGCCGGTGAAGACGCCGAGGGCGCCGACGCCGATGGTCAGGGGCAGGCTCAGCCCGCCGTAGACGGTGAGCGCGCCACCGGTGATCATGACGACCTGGGTGGGGACGACCGGCACGAAGGCGTCGGCGATCAGCAGGCCCAGCAGCGCGAGGTACGCCCACTGCGGCGACGCCATCTCAGTGAGAAGTTCGGGCACGACTGCCACCTCGCCGGTCAAGGCCGATCACGTCCCCCGAGCCTGACGGCGTGTCCGGCGTCACCGCGGACGGCCCCGGTCGGTGGTGACCACGGACACGACAAGGCCACCGGGATACAACGACACAGCTCGACCCGATGTGACGGACCGGTCGCCGGGAAACCGTACCGGTCCGGGACGGCGCATCGGCGGTCGTCGGCGTACCGTTGACGGGACGCGGCCCGTTGCGCGTCGGGCCCCCCGTTCCCGACGACCGGGCCGCGCCGGGCCGCCGGCAGGTCCCGTGCCGGCGGCCCACCCTCTCCTCGTACCGCACCTCGCCCGGAAATCCGTTCGCCGGGTGGGCCACCGCGGTCGTACCGTCGCCGCATGCGCAGCGCGGTGGTGACCACGACGCCGGGAGTCCCCGGCGCGCCGCACTGACGTACCCCGTCGACGAGGCCCCGGGCGATCCGCCCCGGGGCCTCGCGGCGTTCCGGACCAGGTCGCCCCCGGGTCGTACCCGATCAAGGAGAGCGACATGATCGACCACCGCAGGCTCGGCCGGGAGCTGGACCTGTTCGTCTCCGACCCGCTCGCCGGGGCCGGGCTGCCGATCTGGCTGCCGGCCGGCGCCGCCGCCCGGCACGCGGTCGAGGAGTACGTCCGGGAGTTGGAGCGCCGGGCCGGCTACCGGCACGTCTACTCCCCGCCCCTGGGCAAACGGGAACTGTTCGAACTCTCCGGGCACCTCGGCTACTTCGCCGACGACATGTTCCCGCCGCTGCGGCTCTCCGCCGACGACGAGTTCGTGCTGCGGCCGGCGCTCTGCCCGCACCACGCGCTGGTGTACCGGGCCCGGGGCCGCTCCTACCGGGAGCTGCCGCTGCGCGTCGCCGAGCTGGGCGGGATGTACCGGGCGGAACGCTCGGGCGTGCTGGGCGGGCTGTCCCGGGTGCGCGCCATCTCGCTGAACGACGCGCACAACTTCTGCGCCCTGGACCAGGTGGGCGCGGAGGTCCGGGAGGTCCTGGGGCTGATCCGCCAGGCGCACGCCGCGCTCGGCGTCCGGTCGGCCGGGTTCCGGCTGTCGCTGCGCGGGCCGGGCGAGAAGTACGTCGGCGACGACGCGCAGTGGGCGCGGGCCGAGGACCTGCTGCGCGCCGCGCTCGACGGGGTGCAGTTCACCGAGGCCCCCGGGGAGGCCGCCTTCTACGGCCCGAAGATCGACGTCCAGATCCTCGACGCCGCCGGGCGGGAGTCCACCATCGCCACCGTGCAGCTCGACTTCGACAAGCCGGAGCGGTTCGACCTGTCGTACACCGACTCCGACGGCGCCCGACGGCGGCCGGTGATGGTGCACCGCAGCCTGGTCGGCAGCATGGAACGCCTCTTCGCCTACCTGATCGAGGTGCACCAGGGCGCCTTCCCGGCGTGGTACGCCCCGGTGCAGCTGGTGGTGCTCCCGGTCGACGCCGGGCAGGCCGACGCGGCGGAGGAACTGGCCCACCGGGCGCTCGACGCCGGGCTGCGGGTCGAGGTCGACCACGCCGGCTCGCTGGGCGCCCGGGTCCGCGACGCGACCCGCCGCAAGGTCCCGTACGTCGGGGTGGTCGGTGCCCGGGAGGCGGCCGACGGGTCGGTGGCCCTGCGCCTGCGCGACGGTCGTGGCCCGGACCCGCTGCCGGTCGCGGACGCCCTGCGGCTGATCGGCCGGGTCGTCGCCGAGCGCTCGGCCGACCTGCTGCCGGCCGGTTGACGGTACGGGGTGGTGGCCGGGGCGCTCCTGCCCCGGCCACCACCCCGGCGGTGTCGGCACGGCGGTCAGCCCCCCACCGGCGCCGGCTCCGGAGCCGCCCCGGCCTCGTCGTCGTCCACCAGCGCCCCGGCGAACTGCGCCCGGTACAGCCGGTGGTACGCGCCGTGCGCCGCGAGCAGTTCCTCGTGGGTGCCCTGCTCGACGATCCGGCCGTTCTCCATCATCAGGATCAGGTCGGCGTCGCGGATGGTGGAGAGCCGGTGGGCGATCACGAAGCTGGTCCGGTCCGAGCGCAGCGCCGCCATCGCCCGTTGCAGCAGCACCTCGGTACGGGTGTCGACCGAGCTGGTCGCCTCGTCCAGGATCAGCAGCGACGGCTCGGCCAGGAACGCCCGGGCGATGGTGATCAGCTGCTTCTCGCCGGCGCTGACGTTGCTCCCCTCCTCGTCGATCACGGTGTCGTACCCGTCGGGGAGGCTGCGTACGAAGCGGTCCACGAAGGTGGCCCGGGCCGCGGCGTGGATCTCCTCCTCGCTCGCGTCCGGCCGCCCGTACGCGATGTTGTCGCGGATGGTGCCGCCGAAGAGCCAGGTGTCCTGGAGCACCATGCCGATCCGGCCGCGCAGGTCGTCGCGGCGCAGCGTGGTGATGTCCACCCCGTCCAGGGTGATCCGGCCGGCGTCCAGCTCGTAGAACCGCATGATCAGGTTGACCAGGGTGGTCTTGCCGGCGCCGGTCGGGCCGACGATCGCCACGGTGTGTCCGGGCTCGGCGACCAGGGACAGGTCCTCGATCAGCGGCTTGTCCGGGTCGTACCGGAAGGAGACGTGCGCGAACTCGACCCGGCCGTGCGGGTCGGTGACCCGGGCCGGCGGCTCCGGGTCGGGGCTCTGCTCCTCGGCGTCGAGCACCGCGAACACCCGCTCGGCGGAGGCCACCCCGGACTGGAGCAGGTTCGCCATCGACGCCACCTGGGTCAGCGGCTGGGTGAACTGCCGCGAGTACTGGATGAACGCCTGCACGTCGCCGAGGCTCATCGACCCGGACGCCACCCGCAGCCCGCCGACCACGGCGATCGCGACGTAGCTGAGGTTCCCGATGAAGAACATCGCCGGCATGATGATCCCGGAGATGAACTGGGCGCCGAAGCTGGCGTGGAACAGCTCGTCGTTCTTGGCGTGGAAGGCGGCCTGCACCTCCCGCTGCCGGCCGAAGACCTTGACCAGCTCGTGGCCGGTGAACGCCTCCTCGATCTGCCCGTTCAGCTCGCCGGTGTGCGTCCACTGGGCGATGAACTTGCGCTGCGACCGCTTGGCGATCTGCCCGGTCACCAGCACCGACAACGGCACCGCCACCAGGGCGACCAGCGCCAGCAGCGGCGAGATCCAGAACATCATGGCCAGCACGCCGACCACGGTGAGCAGCGAGGTGAGCAGTTGGCTCAACGTCTGCGAGAGGGTCTGCGAGATGTTGTCGATGTCGTTGGTGACCCGGCTGAGCAGCTCACCCCGGGGCTGCCGGTCGAAGTAGGGCAGCGGGAGCCGGTTGAGCTTCTCCTCCACCTCGGCGCGCAGCCGCAGCACCGTACGCTGCACCACCCCGTTGAGCAGCCAGCCCTGCCACCACATCAGCAGGCTGGCGCCCAGGTAGAGGGCGACGGCGAGGGCGAGGGTGCGGCCCAGGGCGGTGAAGTCGATGCCCACCCCGGGGACGACGTCCATCCGTGCCAGCATGTCGGCGAAGTTGTCGTTGCCCGCCGCCCGGGCCGCCGCCACCGCCTGCTCGGCGCTGCTGCCGGCGGGGAGCTGCCGGCCGATCACCCCGGTGAAGATGATGTCGGTGGCGTGACCGAGGATCTTCGGACCGACCACGCTGGCCGCGACGCTCGCCACGGCCAGGGTGACGATCGAGTAGAGGTGCAGCCGGTGCGGCCGGAGCCGGCCGAGCAGCCGCCGGGCCGACGGCCCGAAGTTCAGCGACTTCTCCGCCGGCATTCCGGCGCCCATCCACGGCGGCCCGCCGCCCTGCCGGCCCGGGGGCAGCCGCTTCGGCGTCCGCGCCTCGGCGGCCGGCTTCTGATCGGGTACGCGCTGCGCGGTCACGCCGCCACCTCCGTGGTCTGCTGGGACGCCACGATCTCGGCGTACGTCGGGCAGTCGGCCAGCAGGTCCTCGTGCCGGCCCAGCCCGACGACGGCCCCGTCCTCCAGCACGACGATCTGGTCGGCGTCGACGATCGTGGAGACCCGCTGGGCGACGATCACCACGGCGGCGTCCTCGGTGACCGGCCGCAGCGCCGCCCGCAGCCGGGCGTCGGTGCCGAGGTCGAGCGCCGAGAACGAGTCGTCGAAGAGGTAGATCTCCGGCTTGCGGACCAGCGCGCGGGCGATGGCCAGCCGCTGCCGCTGCCCGCCGGAGACGTTCGTGCCGCCCTGCGCGATCGGGGCGTCCAGCCCGCCGGGCATCTGCGCCACGAAGTCACGGGCCTGGGCGATCTCCAGCGCCGTCCACAGCTCCTCGTCGGTGGCGTCCGGGTTGCCGTAGCGCAGGTTGCTGGCGACCGTGCCGGTGAACAGGTACGGCCGCTGCGGCACCAGCCCGATCCGCCGCCACAGCTCGTCGGGCTCCAGTTCCCGCACGTCCACCCCGTCGACCAGCACCGCCCCGGCGGTCGCGTCGACCAGGCGGGGGATCAGGGTGAGCAGGGTGGTCTTGCCGGCGCCGGTGGAGCCGATGATCGCGGTGGTCCGTCCGGGGCTCGCCCGGAACGAGATGTCGCGCAGCACCGGCGCGCTCGCCCCCGGGTACTGGAAGGAGACGCCGCGCAGCTCCAACTCGCCGCGCCCCTCGACCCGGGTCACCGGCCGGACCGGCGGCACCACCGACGAGTCGGTGTCGAGCACCTCGACGATCCGCTCGGCGCAGACCGCCGCCCGGGGCACCATCATCAGCATGAAGGTCGCCATCATCACGGCCATCAGGATCTGCATCAGGTACTGGAGGAACGCGGTGAGCGCGCCGACCTGGATCTGCTCGGCGTCGACCCGCTGCGCGCCGAACCAGAGCACGGCGACGCTGGAGACGTTGAGCACCAGCATGACGATCGGGAAGATCAGCGCCTGGAGCCGGCCGACCCGCAGGGCGGTGTCGGTGAGGTCGGCGTTGGCGGTCGCGAAGCGGTCCGTCTCGTACGGCTCGCGGACGAAGGCCCGGACCACCCGGATGCCGGTGATCTGCTCGCGCAGCACCCGGTTGACGGTGTCGATCCGGGTCTGCATGAGCCGGAAGCCCGGCACCATCCGCCGGATGACCAGGCCGAGCGCGACCGCCAGCACCGGCACGCTGACCAGCATCAGCCAGGAGAGCCCGACGTCCTCGCGCAGCGCCATCACCACGCCGCCGACGCTCATGATCGGCGCGGCCACCAGCATGGTGCAGCTCATCAGCACGAGCATCTGCACCTGTTGCACGTCGTTGGTGTTGCGGGTGATCAGCGACGGCGCGCCGAAGCGGGCCACCTCGCGGGCGGAGAAGCGGTTGACCTGTTCGAAGACATCGCTGCGGACGTCCCGCCCGAAGGCCATCGCGGTCCGCGCGCCCAGGTACACGGCGGCCACCGAGCAGACGATCTGCACCAGGCTGACCAGCAGCATCCAGCCGCCGGTGCGCAGGATGTAGCCGGTGTCGCCCCGGGCCACGCCGAGGTCGATGATGTCGGCGTTGAGGCTCGGCAGGTAGAGCGAGGCCATCGTGCCGACGAACTGGAAGAGCACCACCGCGAGCAGGGGCCGGTGGTACGGGCGGAGGTGGCCGCGGAGCAGGCGGATCAGCACGGCGGGCCCCCCGGCGTCGGCTGGTCGGGATCATGGAGTCGTGGGTTCAACCGGCTGTCCTCCCCGTCGGACATGCTCACGATCAATTCGGTCAGGAACTCCCGGATCACCGCCTTCTTCGCCGGGTCGGCGTCGACGGAGGTGAGCGGGGTGTCGCGGTGGATCAGGGCGACGAGCTGCCGCAGCTGCTCCCGTCCCCGGTCGGTGAGGGCGAGCTGCACCGCGCGGCGGTCGGCGCCGTCCCGGCGGCGGACGACGAAGCCGTCGCGTTCGAGGGTGTCGACGATGCCGGTGAGGGTGGCCGGGCGGACGAAGCACTGCTCGGCGACCTGCCGGTGGGTGGCGTCCTCCATGCCGGCCAGGGTGAACAGCACCCGCGCCCCGGCCGGGGTGAGGCCGTGGTGCTCGGCCAGGTAGCGCCCCCAGTGCTGGTCGACGAGGTGGCCGGCGACCGACACCAGGCGCCCGATCGGCACCTGGCGCAGCGCGTCCGGGAAGCGGATCAGCGGGTCCATCTGCACGGCGTACACGTTAGCCCCCAAATGGTCAGGGGCCAAACGAAATAGCGACGGCGACGGCGACGAAGAGGACCTGCAGCGCGGTGCGGGCCGCCAACGGGGTGACCGGCCGGCCGCCCAGGGTCAGCCCGCGACGGGCCGCCGAGACGTTCGCGGGGAACATCGCCACCATCAGCAGGGCGAGCGCGGCGGCAGCCCAGCGTGCGGTGGCCGGGACCAGCAGGGCCACGGCGCCGACCAGTTCCAGCACGCCGGTGACGGTGACGAGCAGGTCCGGGCGGGGGAGTCGCGGCGGGACCATCGCGATCAGGTCGGCGCGGCGCGGTGAGGCGAAGTGCGCGAACCCGGTCAGCGCGAACATCAGTGCCAGGCCTACCCGGAGCGCGGGGTGCCAGCCGTCGAGGGGGTCGACGCCGGTCAGGCCGGCCAGCCGGGCGAGGGCGGCGCCGACGACGAGGGCGATCAGTGGGGCCATGGGAACCTCCGGGAGGGGAGCATCTTGATAATGACAAGATATGCCCGGCGGTGGTGGTCTTGTCAATGCCAAGTTACGATCGCGCAATGACGAGCAACCGGCCGTACCACCACGGCGACCTGCGCCGCGCCCTGCTCGTGACGACGGCGGAGGCGATCCGGGAAGCCGGTCCGGCGGCGCTCAGCCTGCGGGACCTCGCCCGCCGGGCCGGCGTCTCGCACGCCGCCCCGGCGCACCACTTCGGCGACAAGGCGGGGCTGCTCACCGCGTTCGCCGTCGAGGGCTTCGAACTGCTCGCCGAGGAGCTGGGCCGGGCCGGCGACGACCTGCTGGAGGCCGGCGTGGCGTACGTCCGGTTCGCCGTCGAGCACCGGGCCCACTTCGAGGTGATGTTCCGCCCCGACCTCTACCGGCCCGACGATCCCGCGCTGGTCGCCGCCCGGGCCCGGTCCGGCGCGGCGCTGCACGGCGGGGTGGCCGCCCATCCGGCCGCCTCCGCCCCCGACCGCGACGCCCTCGCGGCCTGGTCGATCGTGCACGGCTTCGCCACCCTCTGGCTGGCCGGCGCCCTGCCGCCCGACGTGGGGGACGACCCCGAGACCACCGCCCGCGAGGTCATCCGCCGCCTCTTCGCGTGACCCCGCCGGCCACGGCCCGCAGGTGTTCCCGCCCGACGTGGCTCCCGCGCGGCCTGCCCGGGTGCGGTTCCCCGGCGCTTCGCGCGGCTCGGCCTGGATCTCGCGCGGCTCTGCCCGTAATCCCGCGCGGCTCTGTCTGAGATCCCGCGCGGCTCAGCCCGTGATCCCGCGCGGCTCTGCCTGAGATCCCGCGCGGCTCGGCCCGTCATCCCGCGCGGCTCTGCCTGAGATCTCGCGCGACCCCGCCCGGGATCCCGCTTCCGCCTCGCTCTTCCGGCACGCGCCGGATCCCGGTGTGGACCCGGCAGCAGGGGCGGTCAGTCCGGGCGCGGGCCGGAGCGCGGCTCGTCCGGCGCCGTCGCGACGTACTCGCGCATCACCGCGGCGACCTCGCGCAGGAACGCGGTGGTCGCGGCCGCCTGGTCGGGGGTGAGCCGGGCGACCGCCTGCTCGACCCCGGCGAGCATCGGCCGCAACGCCGCCAGCACCTCGTCGTGGGCCTGCGCGGTGACCTGGAGCGAGAGCCGACGGCGGTCGCTCGGGTGCGGTGCCCGTTCCACGTGGCCGGCCTGCACCAGGCGGTCGACCAGGGTGGTGGCCGAGGCGGAGCGGATGCCGAGCCGGTGGCCCAGTTCCACCGGGCCGAGCGGCACGGGGGAGGAGATCAGGTGGTCGATGGCCGCCGCGTCGGTGGTGCCGATGCCGAGCCGGCGGGCCAGCGCCCCCCGGGTGTCACCGGCGGCCCGGAGCACCTCGCGCAGGGCGCGGGCGGTCTCGCTGGTCGTCGGCGCCTCGCTGTACGGCCCTCGGCGCGACACGCCGGACGCCCCACGCTCACCGGTTGACGCCGCCCCCTGCACGGGTAAAAGCTAGCACCTCAGGTAGCTAGAAAATCTAGCTAGTCGAGGAGGCCCGGATGCGCGGCGACGGACGCGGCCGCTGGTGGGGACTGCTGGCCATCAGCCTCGGTGTCGCGATGATCATCGTGGACGCGACGATCGTGAACGTCGCCGTACCGCAGATCATCCGGGACCTGGGCATCACCTCCGCCGACGCGCAGTGGGTGCAGGAGGCGTACACCCTGGTCTTCGCGGCCCTGCTGCTGGTCGCCGGCCGCTTCGCCGACCGGGTCGGACGGCGGCGGATGTTCGTCGCCGGCGTGGTGGTCTTCGTCGCGGCCAGCGTGCTCGCCGCCGTAGCCGGCACCGGGGAGACGCTGATCGCCTCCCGGGTCCTGCAGGGTGTCGGCGGCGCGATGATGCTGCCCACCTCGCTCTCCCTGCTCAACGCGAACTTCACCGGCCGGGAGAAGGGCGTCGCCTTTGCCGTCTGGGGCTCCACCATCGGCGGCGCGGCCGCCCTCGGCCCGCTGCTCGGCGGCTGGCTGACCACCGAGTACTCCTGGCGGTGGGCGTTCGGCATCAACGTCCCGGTCGGCGTCGCCGTGGTCGCGGCCACCCTCGCCCTGGTCCGCGAGTCCCGCGACGACCGGGCCGAACGCGGCGTCGATTTGGTCGGCGCGCTGCTGTCGGTGATCGGCATGACCGGCATCGTCTTCGCCCTCATCGAGGGCCGCACCTACGGCTGGTGGGAGCGGGAGCGGCCGTTCCGCCTCTTCGGTCTGGACTGGACCGCCACGCTCTCCCCGGTGCCGGTCGCCGGGCTGCTCGGGCTCGCCGCGCTCGGCGTCTTCGTGGCCCAGCAGCTGCGCCGAGGCCGGGCCGGCCGTCCCGCCCTGCTCGACCTGTCGCTGTTCGGCATCCGCTCGTTCCGTAACGGCGTCCTCGCCGCCGCGATCGTCAGCCTCGGCGAGTTCGGGCTGCTCTTCGCCCTGCCACTGTGGTTCCAGAACGTCCTCGGCTACAGCGCCTTCGGCACCGGCGCCGCGCTGCTGCCGCTCGCCGTCGGCAGCTTCCTGGCCAGCGGGCTCGGCAGGCCGCTCACCCGGCGCTGGGGCGCCGCCCGGATGGTCCAGCTCGGGGTCGCCGCCGAACTGGTCGGCGTCGCCGGGATCGGCCTGGTCGTCGCGCCGGACACCCGGTGGTGGGCCCCGCTGGGCTTCCTCTTCGTGTACGGCGTCGGTGTCGGCCTGGCGACCGCGCAGCTCACCGGCGTCTCCCTCGCCGACGTGCCGGTGCAGCGCAGCGGACAGGGCTCGGGCATCCAGAGCACCGCCCGGCAGGTCGGCTCCGCGCTCGGCATCGCGGTGCTCGGCACGGTGCTCTTCGCCAGCCTGGGCGGCCTGCTCGGCGACCGCCTCGCCGACCGGCCGGAACTCGACGCGGCGCAGCGCGACCGGGTGGTCGCCGAGGTCAAGGACAGCGCCGGCGCGGCCATCACCGGCCTGGCCGCCGACCCGCGTACGGCGCCGATCGCCGACGAGGCGAAGGAGGCGTTCTCCGACGCCACCCGGTACGCCGCGTTCACCGCCGCCGGCTTCCTCCTGGTGGGCCTGCTCGCCTGCACCCGCCTGCCCCGATCCGAGCCCGCCCTCACGGACCCCCGCACCGTCCCCTCCCGCGAACCCACCCCCACCCACTGAACCCGACCCCGCCCCGCCCCGCCCCGGCTCGCCCCGCCCCGGCCCGGTGATCAAGAAGTTTGCGTCTGTCCAGGGGCCGTGACGTACCGCAAACCCCTTGATCACCGAAGCCGGGTGGGCCGGGGCGGGTGGGTTCGGGTGAGGTGGGGGGGGGTCACCAGCTGGTGGGGAGGGGCATGCCTTCGGTGTAGCCGGCGGTGCTCTGGACGCCGACCAGAACACGCTCGTGGAACTCGTCCAGGTTGCGCGCACCCGCGTACGTGAAGGCGCTGCGCACACCCGAGATGATCTCGTCGATCAGGTCCTCCACCCCCGGACGGGTCGGGTCCAGGTACATCCGGGCGGAGGAGATGCCCTCCTCGAAGATCGCCTTGCGGGCCCGGTCGAAGGCGCTGTCCTCGGCGGTCCGCGCGCTGACCGCCCGCGCCGAGGCCATCCCGAAGCTCTCCTTGTAACGCCGCCCGTCCGGCTCGGTGTAGAGGTCGCCGGGGGACTCGTAGGTGCCGGCGAACCAGGAGCCGATCATGACGTTGGACGCGCCGGCCGCGAGCGCCAGCGCCACGTCGCGCGGATGCCGTACGCCACCGTCGGCCCAGACGTGCCGGCCCAGTTCGCGGGCCGCCGCCGCGCAGTCCAGCACGGCGGAGAACTGCGGCCGGCCCACGCCGGTCATCATCCGGGTGGTGCACATCGCGCCCGGTCCGACGCCGACCTTCACGATGTCCGCGCCGGCCTCCACGAGGTCACGGACGCCCTCGGCGGTCACCACGTTGCCGGCCGCGACCGGGACACCCGGGTCGAGCGCGCGGACCGCCCGCAGCGCCGAGATCATCCGCTCCTGGTGGCCGTGCGCGGTGTCCACGACCAGGGTGTCCACCCCGGCCGCCAGCAGCGCCTCGGCCTTGCCGGTCACGTCGCCGTTGATGCCCACCGCCGCCGCGATCCGCAGCCGGCCCCGGTCGTCCACGGCCGGCCGGTAGAGGGTGGCGCGCAGCGCGCCCTGCCGGGTGAGCACCCCGATCAGGCGTCCGTCGGCGTCCACCACGGGCGCCAACCGGCGTCGCCCCGCGGAGAGCCGGTCGAAGCCGGTACGCGGGTCCGCGTCCGCCGGCACCGTGTGCAGCTCGGTCGACATCACGTGCCGTAGCTGGGCGAAGCGGTCCACCCCGACGGTGTCCGCCTCGGTGACCACGCCGACCGGGCGGTTCGCGTCGTCGACCACGATCACCGCGCCGTGCGACCGCTTCGGCAGCAGGTGGATGGCGTCGCCGACGGTGTCGGTCGGGCCGAGCGTGATCGGGGTGTCGTGCACCAGGTGCCGCTGCTTCACCCAGGCGACCACGGTGGCGACCACCTCGATCGGGATGTCCTGCGGGATCACCGCGATCGCGCCGCGCCGGGCGACGGTCTCGGCCATCCGCCGGCCGGAGACGGCGGTCATGTTCGACACCACCAGCGGGATGGTGGTGCCCGTGCCGTCGCCGGTGGACAGGTCGACGTCGAGCCGGGAGCCCACCTCGGAGCGGGCCGGGGCCATGAAGACGTCGTTGTAGGTCAGGTCGTGCGCGGGGACCGCGCCATGAAGGAACCGCACCGGGCCATCATCCCTGCTCCCACCCGCTCCCGCCCCCGCTGGTGCCCCAAACCACCCCTCCCCTCCCACCCCACCCCACCCCACCTCCCACTCCGCCCCGCCTCCGCCCCACCCCGGCCTCCGGGCGCACTTACAGAGAAAGAGTGGCTATCCGGCCTGGGATAGCCACTCTTTCTCTGTAAGTGCGGACGTCGAGGGGGAGGGCGGAGGGTGAGGGGTGGGAGGGCGGAGGGGGAGGGGGAGGGAGGGTCAGGCGATGGTGCAGATGGGGGCGCCGGCGGTGATGACCGCGCCCACCTCGGCGGTGAGGCCGCTGACCGTGCCGGACTTGTGGGCGTGCAGGGGCTGCTCCATCTTCATCGCCTCCAGCACCACGACCAGATCGCCCTCGGCGACGGTGTCCCCCTCCGCCACAGCGATCTTGACGATGGTGCCCTGCATGGGCGAGGCGAGCGCGTCGCCGCTGACCGTGGCACCGGCCTTGGCGCCACCGCCCCGGCGGGCCGGCTTGCGGGCGGCGGGCGAGGCGGTGGTCGTACCCCCGCCGTAGCCGGCGGGGAGGCTGACCTCCAGCCGCTTGCCACCCACCTCGACCACGACGGTCTCGCGCTCGGCCGGGCCCTCGACGGCCCCGGCCGGCGCGGTGAAGGCCGGCACGGTGTTGTCGAACTCGGTCTCGATCCACCGGGTGTGCACGGTGAACGGCGCGGCGGTGAACGCGGGGTCCCGGACGACCAGGCGGTGGAAGGGCAGCGCGGTGGCCATGCCCTCGACGACCATCTCGTCCAGTGCCCGGCGGGCCCGCTCGATCGCCTCGGTACGGGTCTCGCCGGTGATGATCACCTTGGCCAGCAGCGAGTCGAAGTTGCCGCCGATGACGTCGCCGGCCGAGATGCCGGTGTCGACCCGGACGCCGGGGCCGGTGGGCAGCCGCAGCGCGGTGATGGTGCCCGGGGCGGGCAGGAAGTTGCGGCCCGGGTCCTCGCCGTTGATCCGGAACTCGATGGCGTGCCCGCGCGGGGTCGGGTCCTCGGTGAAGCGCAGCTTCTCGCCGTCGGCGATGCGGAACTGCTCGCGGACCAGGTCGATGCCGGCGGTCTCCTCGGTGACCGGGTGCTCCACCTGGAGTCGGGTGTTGACCTCCAGGAAGGAGATGGTGCCGTCGGCGCCGACCAGGTACTCGACGGTGCCGGCGCCGTGGTAGCCGGCCTCCCGGCAGATCGCCTTGGCGCTGTCGTGGATCTGCCGGCGCTGGGCGTCGGTGAGGAACGGCGCGGGGGCCTCCTCGACCAGTTTCTGGTGCCGGCGCTGCAACGAGCAGTCCCGGGTGCCGACGACGATGACGTTGCCGTGCTGGTCGGCGAGGACCTGCGCCTCCACGTGGCGGGGCTTGTCCAGGTACCGCTCGACGAAGCACTCGCCCCGACCGAACGCGGCGACCGCCTCGCGGGTGGCCGACTCGAACAGGTGCGGGATCTCCTCCATCGTGCGGGCCACCTTGAGCCCGCGCCCGCCGCCGCCGAAGGCCGCCTTGATGGCGACCGGCAGGCCGTGGTCGACGGCGAAGGCCATCACCTCGTCGGCGTTGCCGACCGGGTCGGGGGTGCCGGGGACCAGGGGAGCGCCGGCGCGCTGGGCGATGTGCCGGGCGGTGACCTTGTCACCCAGGTCGCGGATCGCCTGCGGGGTGGGGCCGATCCAGGTCAGCCCGGCGTCGATGACGGCCTGGGCGAAGTCGGCGTTCTCCGAGAGGAAGCCGTAGCCGGGGTGGACGGCGTCCGCGCCCGACTTCCCGGCGACGTCGATCAGCTTGTCGATCCGCAGGTAGCTGTCGGCCGCGGTGTCGCCACCGAGGGCGTACGCCTCGTCGGCGAGGGTGGCGTGCAGGGCGTCCCGGTCGGAGTCCGCGTAGACGGCGACGCTGCCCAGCCCGGCGTCGCGGCAGGCGCGGATGACGCGGACGGCGATCTCGCCGCGGTTGGCGATGAGTACCTTGCGCACCTTGAGGGCTCCTCCCGGAAGGTCGTTGACCGGGAGTGTATCGGCCACGCTGGACCCCCTAACGATCGCTCAGTGTGGGATGTGGCACTGTTCCGCCGGCCGTTAGTCAAACTTGTTTATTACGCTTGGCGGGTGTCTGCGACTCGCATGATGATTCTCGGCCTGGTCCGCTGGATGCAGCCGGTGCACGGCTACGACGTGCGCCGGGAGCTGCTCAGTTGGAACGCCGACAAGTGGGCCAACGTGCAGCCCGGATCGATCTACCACGCCCTGCGCAAGCTCGCCGAGGAGGGCCTGCTGCGGGAGGTGGCGACCGAGCAGGTCGGCGCCCGCCCGGCCCGCACCACGTACGAGGTGACGCCCAAGGGCGAGGACGAGTTCGAGGGACTGCTGCGCGCCCAGTGGTGGCAGGTGCACGAGACGCCCGACCCGTTCGTGGCCGCCTTCTCGTTCCTGCCCGCCATGCCGCGCGACGAGGCGGCGGCGGCCCTGCGCAACCGGGCCAACCTGCTGCGCGCCGGGGTCGAGTCGATGCGGGCCTCGCTGGCCTCCGACTGGGTGCGCGACACCAAGCCGGTGCACGTGGGCTGGATGTTCGAGTTGTGGCTGGCCCGGGCCGAGGCGGAGATCGACTGGTGCGGGCGGATCGCGGAGCGGATCGACTCCGGAGTGTCGTACCTGCCTGCTGGGCTGGCCGGGGCGGAGGACTGGCCGGGGTGGACGGACGGGGCGGCGCGACAGGGGCAGACGCGGAATAATCAACGTTGACCAAAAAAGTTATATCGCGTTAGCCTGCTCGCGGGACACACGGGGGAACGCGCCGTCCCGGCGCCGTTCCCGGGGGAGGGTGGCCGGTGCGGCCGGCCGGACGACCAGGAGCAGACATGATCGAGACCAGGGGGTTGCGGAAGTCCTTCCGCTCCCGCGCCGGTCGCCAGATAAAGACGGTCGACGCCGTACGGGGGGTGGACCTCCAGGTCGCCGAGGGGGAGATCTTCGGTTTCCTCGGCCCCAACGGCGCCGGCAAGACCACCACCCTGCGGATGCTCGCCACGCTCATCGAGCCGGACGGCGGCGAGGCCACCATCGCCGGGGCCGACCTGCGCAAGGACCCGGCCGAGGTGCGCCGCCGGATCGGCTACGTCGCCCAGGGCGGCAGCACCTGGGACGAGTCCACCGCCCGCGAGGAGCTGGTGCTGCACGCCCGGATGTACGGCATCGGCAAGGCCGACGCGCACCGCCGCGCCGCCCGCGCGCTGGACGCCTTCCAGCTCACCGAGTACGCCGACCGCAAGTGCAAGACCTACTCCGGCGGGCAGCGCCGGCGCGTCGAGATCGCCCTCGGCATCATCCACGAGCCGAAGATCGTCTTCCTGGACGAGCCCACCACCGGGCTGGACCCGCAGAGCCGCGCGCACATGTGGGACGAGATCCGCCGGCTGCGCACCGAGGGCATGACCGTCTTCATCACCACGCACTACCTCGACGAGGCCGACGCGCTCTGCGACCGGATCGCGATCATGGATCACGGCGAGGTGGTCGCCGAGGGCACCCCGGCCGAGCTGAAGCGGGAGATCTCCGGCGACGTGGTGCTGGTCGGCCTCGACCTGGCCACCACCCCGCAGGCCGCCCAACTGCTCGACGGCGAGGAGTACGTCACCAAGCTGGAGACCCTCGACGAGGGCGGCGTACGCCTCTACGTCGAGGAGGGCGCCACCGCCATCCCGCGGCTCCTGCGCCGACTCGACTCCGCCGGGCTGGCGCTCAGCTCCATCGAGCTGCACCGCCCCAGCCTCGACGACGTCTTCCTCACCAAGACCGGCCGCTCGCTGCGCGAGTCCTGAGAAACCGGAGACCGCAGATGAAACTCGCCCGCGACACCTGGCTGATCTTCCAGCGCCAGTTCCAACTGCTGTTGCGCAACCCGGTCTGGGTCTTCGTCGGCGTCTTCCAGCCGGTGATGTACCTGCTGCTCTTCGCCCCGCTGCTCAAGCCCGCGCTGAACGCCCCCACCCAGGCGGCGGCGTACAAGGTCTTCGTACCCGGCCTGCTGGTGCTGCTGGCCATCTTCGGCGGCCTGTTCCAGGGCTTCGGCCTGATCGCCGAACTGCGCGCCGGGGTGATCGAACGCTCCCGGGTCACCCCGGTCAGCCGGCTCGCCCTGCTGCTCGGCCGCTCCCTGCGCGACGTCGTCTCGCTGATCGTGCAGGCCGTCATCATCACCCTGCTGGCGCTGGCGTTCGACCTGCGCGTCTTCATCGGCGACCTGCTGCTGGCGTACCTGATGCTCGCCCTGATCGCGCTGATGACCTCGGCCGTCTCCTACGGCGTCGCGCTCAAGGTCAAGAGCGAGGACGCGCTGGCCCCGCTGATGAACACCGTCGCCCAGCCGGTGCTGCTGCTCTCCGGCATCCTGCTGCCGCTCACCTTCGCCCCGGGCTGGCTCCAGGGCGTCGCCGAGTGGAACCCGTTCTCCTGGGCGGTCGACGGCACCCGGGCCCTCTTCGCCGGCAACCTCGGCGACGACAAGGTCTGGCAGGGGCTGACCATCATCGCGGTGCTCGCCGCCGCCGGCGTCTTCTGGGCCGCCCGGCAGTTCGCCCGTAGCGTCCGCTGACGAGACCTGGCTCTCACCGGGGGCGGGGCGCCGGCCGCGCGCTTGTAGCGTAAGGCCGGTGCCCCGCCTCACCCATGACAGGACCACCTGGTTGGCCTACGCCCAACTGGGCCTGTGGGGCTTCTTCCTCTACGGGTTCGGTCCCGTCGTACCGCTGCTCCGCGACGAGCAGGGCACCAGCGCCGCCGTCGCCGGCCTGCACAGCACCGCCATCGCGGTCGGCGCGCTGCTCGGCGGCGCGATCTTCGCCCCGCTCGCCCGACGGATCGGCCGGGCGGCGGCGATCTGGTCCGGGCTCGCCGGGGTCGCCGTCGGCGTCAGCGCGTTCGGCACGCTCCGGCCGCTGCCGGCCACCCTCGCCGCCGTCGCGGTGATCGCCACCGCCGGCATGATGGTGATCAGCGGGGTCGCCGTCGTCCTCACCGCCCGGCACGGCCCCGCCGCGCCGGCCGCGCTGACCGAGGCCAACGCCGCCTGCGCCGGCATGGGCATCCTCGCCCCGCTGGTCATCGGCGCGAGCGTCGACGCCGGGTTCGGCTGGCGGCCGGTGATGGCCGTCGAGGTCGGGCTCATCGCGGCGCTCGCCCTCGTCGCCCGCCTCTCGCGGGTACGCCCGCCGCAGGGCGACTCCGCTGCCGCGGCTCCCGCCGGCCCGGTCGGGGTGACCGCCCCGGCCGCCGCCGCTCCCGGTTCGCCCTCGGCCGGCCTCCTGCCCGCCGAGCGGGCCGGCACGGGGAAGGTGCGTGTCGGGCGGCTGCCCCGGGCGTACTGGATCGCCTGGGTGCTGATGTCGGTCACCGGCTCGATCGAGGTCTGCCTGTCGCTGTGGACCGCCGACGTGCTGCGTACCCATGCCGGGATGTCCGCCGGTGGCGCGTCCGCCGCGGTGGCCGCGATCGTCTGCGGCATGTTCCTCGGCCGGATCGCCGGCGGCCGAATCGCCCTGCGCTGGCCGCCCGCCACGCTGCTGCTCGGCGCGCTGACCGTCTCCCTCGTCGGGTTCGCGATCTTCTGGCTCGCCCCGGTCGGCTGGCTCGCCGTCACCGGACTGGTGGTGCTGGGGCTGGGCAACGCGCTGCACTACCCGCTGGCCATCTCCATCGCGCTGGCCGCGGCCGGGCCCGCCGCCGACAAGGCAGCCGGTTGGGCGTCGTACTCGATGGGGGTGGGCTTCGGGATCGCGCCGGTGGCGCTCGGCGCGGTGGCCGACGGGGTCGGACCCCACCTGGCCTTCCTGCTGCTGCCCGGCTTCATCGCCGCGGCCCTGCTGCTCACCGTGCGGCTGTCCCGCGCCCTGCGGGTCGCGGCCCCGACGGACGACCGTGAGCCCGTCCCCGCCTGACGCTCCTCGCCCCACGAGCCGATGATCGACTCCGTGTCGCCGGGGTGGCGGGGGCGGGACGCGGGCGACCCCACCGATTCGGCGACACGGAGCCGATCTGCCGTCAACGCACCCGGGCCAGGGTGACCCCGTCGGCGATCGGGAGCATCACCGCCTCGACTCGGACGTCGGCCAGCACCTCGTCGTTGAAGGCGGCGATCGCCCGGTCGTCGGCGTCGCGCGGGGCGAGCACCCGACCGCCGCGCAGCGTGTTGTCCACCGCGATCACGCCGCCGGGGCGCATCCGGGGCACCAGCTCGTCCCAGTACACCGGGTAGCCGGTCTTGTCGGCGTCGATGAACGCGAAGTCCAGGTGACGCTCCAGCGGCAGTTCGCGCAGCGTGTCCCCGGCCGGGCCGATCCGCAGCTCGATCCGGTCGGCGACACCCGCCCGCTCCCAGTACCGCCGGGCGATGCCGGTGTACTCCTCCGAGATGTCGAAGCAGGTCAACCTGCCGCCGTCCGGTAGACCACGGGCGATGGCCAGCGAGGAGAGCCCGGTGAACGTGCCCACCTCCACCGCCTGCCGTACGCCGAGCAGCCGGGTGAGGAAGGTGAGGAACGCCGCCTGCTCCGGCGCCACCTGCATCACCGCCTGGTCGGGCAGAGCGGCCATCGTCTCCTCGGCCAGGTCGCGGACGATCTCGTCCGGCGACGACCCGTGGGAGACGAGGTACGCGTGCAGTTCCGGTGTCAGCGGCAAGGGCTTGGAGGTCATGTCCGGACGCTAGCCGAGATGGGCGACCTCCTGGCCCCCCGGCGCGACCTTCGTCCACAGGTCCGTGATGTCGAGTTCCAACTCGCCGAGCAGCCGGCGCAGCATCGGCAGCGAGAGACCCACCACCGTGCCCGGGTCGCCCTCGATCCCGGTCAGGAACGCCCCGCCCAACCCGTCGATGGTGAACGCCCCCGCCACCGCCAACGGCTCCCCGGTCGCCACGTATGCGGCGATCTCGTCGTCGCTGATGTCGGCGAAGTGCACCACCGTCGACGCCACCGCCTCCGCCCGGGCCTCGTGGGTCACGTCCACCAGGCAGTGCCCGGTGTGCAGCACCCCGCTGCGCCCCCGCATCCGCCGCCAGCGGTCCGTCGCGTCGGCGGCGTCCGCCGGCTTGCCCAGGATCTCCCCGTCGAACGCCAGCACCGAGTCACAACCCAGCACCAGGGTGCGCTCGTCCGGGGTGGCGCGCAGGCGGTCCAGCACCGCCAGCGCCTTAAGCCGGGCCAGTTCCAGGCACAGATCCTCGGCCCGGTCGCTGACCACCTGGGACTCGTCGACGCCGCTGACCAGCACGTCGGGTTCGATCCCGGCGGCCTGGAGGAGCTTGCGGCGGGCGGGACTCTGGGACGCGAGAACGAGGCGCAGTGGCAGGGAGTTCGGCACGTCGCCGACGCTACCGGCTGATCCGGGGCGGCGGGTCGTCGGCACGGCGACGGCGACGCCAGATGAGGTAACCGCCACCGGCGGCGGCGATCACGCCGAGCGTGACGAGACCACGAGCGGTCGCTGCGTCGTCGCCGTCACCACCTGCGGGGACCGTGGGTGCAGCGCCGTCAGGTGGTGGGGTGACCGTCGACGACTCGAAGCCCAGAGGAGGTACGTCGGCGGTGAGCGCGGCGACGAGGTCGATGACTCCGTAGCCGTACTCGTCGTCACGGCCGGGTGGGCCCTTGTCGACAGCGGTGGCAGTGAGCCGGTGTGCGACTTCGGCGGCGGGCAGGTGAGGGTACTTGGAACGTATGAGAGCGGCAGCTCCGGCAACAATTGCAGTGGCGCTAGAGGTTCCTGTGCCCTTGGAATACTTCGCGCCATAGCTAGTGCTGTAGATATCTACCGCCGGAGCTGCGACGTCTATCTTTGCGCCTCTAACCGATATTGTCGCGTGTTCTCCGAGATGGTCGACTCCGCCTACGCCGATTACTCCTTCCTCTGAAGCGGGGTACCCCACATTGAGGTCTTCTGGGCTATTTCCTGCCGCTGCAACAATGACAATATTTGCCTGTAGTGCGCTTCTTACTGCTCGCTGCAGTCTTGGGCTAGCTCCAGCGACCGCTGAGATGCTTATAACATCTGCGCCTTGCGATGTTGCCCACTCGACGGCGGCAGCGAGGTCTTCTGTGTCTCCATGATCGTTGACTAGCTTGGTCCTTATAGGCAAGACCTTCGCCTTGGGGGCGATCCCTAGGGCACCAGATCCTGGCTCTCTTCCATGGGCAGCGATCAATCCTGCCATCGAAGTGCCGTGGCTGTCCTTGTCTTGTCGGCCATCTCCGCTGCCGCCCGGGATCAAGTCTCGCCCAGCAAGCAGATTACCTATCAGATCGGGGTGGGGGGCCACGCCGGTGTCCGGTACCGCTACCGTGACTCCATCGCCTTGGCTGATCCGGTGTGCGTCAGTCACGCGAAGAAATCGCAAGTGCCACTGATCGCTGCGCACTCGCTTCTCGGGCGGGGGTTGTGGCGAGGCTTGTGCCGCAACGACCGAGGTAGGGGTACCTACAGTCAATAGGGCGACAATTGAGACAAGGAGCCCACCTGACCGAGTGGTCACTTTTGGAAGCCGATAGCTGGACCCGGGTCGATGGGTCCGTCCTCGTCTGGCGGAAGGACCACGGGGCTCACTCCCTCGTCTGTCTCCCAGGGATTGTCCGGATCCCAGCGCCGTGACTCGCCGCCCACCTGCTCTTGGCGAGCCGGCCTCCTTCCCGTTGTGTTGCCGATTCCCTGACCCCCGCCTCCCATACCAGGGCTGCCCCCGATTGGATGCAGGCCGGGCATGCTGCTTAGTTGTCCGCGACCTCCGCCGGGGCGAGACCCAGCGGCTCCCGTGGGTGCCGTCCCGGCGGCCCCACCGCCGATTACTCCGCCGACTGGGTTGACGCGTCGAGGCGATGTACCTCCACCTGGCTGCCCCAGTGGTAGACCGGGGACGCCGCCGATCAAACCTCCTGGGTGTACTGGTCGAGAAGGGAAGGCGCGAGCAGAGTTAGAGCCCTGATTGGTGCTTCCCGGGCCCGAACGGGTGGCCGGTCCTCGTAAACCGCTATTTCCGCCGCTTTGGCCAATTGGCAGCCCGAGGCTGGATGCAGGCCCAGGGGTGGACGTGGAGCTTCCTGGGCCTCCTGGCAATACGCCCGGCTGGCCAGATGCGGGTGGATGGGCTAAGCCAGTGTTTGCTCCGCCGAGGACGGGGCCAACGCTTGGCGCGCCTTGGATGGGAACCGGTGCGGTCGCCTTACCCGCGCCATTCACAGACCGGTTCTCGGTTGAGACTGCAAGAGGTACAGGAATAACCGGAGGGATAAGTGGAGCAGGGCCGACAGCGTAGGCATCAGGGTTTTCGATTTGCCTACCGGGAGTGGGCCTCGGCGGCGGCTTTTGGAGCATGACCTGGGCCTGTTGTAGTTCGCCGCTCAACCCGAACATGATCCCGCGGGCCTGCGAGTTCAACTGCTCCAGATCCGCGTCCGTCACCGGCGGCTTCGTCGTACGGTTACCGGCCAACGCCTTTGGGTCGGTGATCATCTCCTCGTACGAGCGCTTCTGCGCCAGCTTCGTCGCGTACTGCTCGTAGAGGGTCTTGACCTGCGGCCGGGCGCTGTCGATGGCGCGGGTGGCGGCGGCGAGCGCGTCGTGGTTGGCGGCGGCGGTGTCGTGGGTGCGCTGCACCTTCTCGATGAGCTGGTCCAGTTCGGCCAGGTACGCCCGGGCGGCGGCGTTGGTCTCCGGCGGCCACGCCTCGGCCAGGCCGCGGCGGTACTCGTGCAGCCGCCGCATGTGGTTCATCGCGAGGTCGCACACCTTGCGCCAACCGGCGACCTGCTTCCAGTGCCCGCTGGTGTCGTGGTCCTGGAGGCAGGCCCACATGCTCTGCACGTCCATCAACTGCCAGTCGGTGAGGCCGGACGTCCGGCCGCCGCCCCGTTCGATCACGGCAGCACCACCGGCCCCCGGTTGTCCGGGCCGGTGGGGTCGGTGAGGGCGGCTCGGCCGTGCGGCAGCACGGCGTACGGGCGGGCGAGCGCCTCCCGTACGTCGCCGACCCGGGCGGCGGCGAACGCGTCCGCGCCCTCGTACTCGGAGGCGATCTTGCCGGCGGCGCCGGCCAGGTGGCCGGTCGCCCCACCCAGGTCCCACACCGTGTTGGCGGTGGCCTGCTGGGTCTCGTGGTGGGCGCGCAGGAACTGCACCAGTTCGATGAACGCGTCGCACGGGTCGGGAATGGCGGCTGTCATGTCGTCCGCGATGTAGGACAGGTGCGGTGCGTAGTTGCGGTCGACCTCGGCCTGGAGCCGGTCGGCGAACTCCCGCATCTGGCGGATGTCGGCTTCGATGCGGTCGTTGTCGCGCAGCCAGGAAGCTGGGCGGTCCTCCTCAGGGATCATCGATCCTCCCTACCCGTCACGGCCCCGTTCCCCTGAGTGAGGTTAATGGGTTCCGCGCGATCTCGGCAGCCCCGACGAGGAGGGACGAACCGGGCCGCGTACCCGGGCGGGTCAGCGCGGCAGGCCGGAGGAGCGCCACGCGCCCGGGCCGACGCCGGGGGTGGCGGCGGCGGGGCGCGCGCTGCGCGCCCAGGTGGAGACGGCCGCCGGCGCGGGCGCGGCGACCGGTCGGGACCGGGCGACGATCGCGCCCACCAGCGCGGCCAGTTCTTCGGCGGTCGGGACTCCCCGGACGACCCGGAACAGCGGCTCTTCGGCAGACATGCCGTCAGCGTACGCGTCGCGAACTTGACCTTCGCCGCACAGTGGCGTGCCGGCGGTGTACGCGTTGGCGGCGCCGGGTACCGTCTCAGCGATGTCTGATGCGCTTCCCCAACTCGTCGCCGACCGGTACCGGCTCATTTCGCCGCTCGGTCAGGGCGGCATGGGTCGGGTGTGGAAGGCGCGGGACGAGGTTCTGCACCGGGACGTGGCGATCAAGGAGTTGGTCCCGCCGCCCAGCCTGACCGACGACGAGCGCCGCGAGATGCGGGAGCGGTCGTTGCGGGAGGCCCGGGCCATCGCCCGGCTGAACCACGTCAACGTGGTCCGCATCTTCGACGTGCTGCGCACCGACGGCGATCCCTGGATCGTCATGGAGTACGTCGCGTCGAAGTCCCTCCAGGACACCCTGGCCGAGGACGGTCCGGTGCCGCCGGCGAAGGCGGTCGAGATCGGCCTCGGTGTGCTCGGGGCGTTGAAGGCGGCGCACAAGGCCGGCGTGATGCACCGGGACATCAAGCCGGGCAACGTGCTGCTCGGCACCGACGGCCGGGTGGTGCTGACCGATTTCGGTCTGGCCACCATCCCCGGCGACCCGAACGTGACCCGCACCGGCATGGTGCTCGGCTCGCCCGCGTACATCGCGCCGGAGCGGGCCAGGGACGGCACGGCCGGTCCGGAGGCCGACCTCTGGTCGCTGGGCGCCACCCTGTACGCGGCGGTCGAGGGCAAGTCGCCGTACGCGCGGCCGTCGGCGATCGCCACGCTGGCCGCGCTGGCCACCGAGCCGCTGCCGCCGCCGAAGAACGCCGGCCCGCTGAAGCCGGTCCTGCAGGGGCTGCTCCGCAAGGACCCGAAGGAGCGGATCACCGCCGAGGTGGCCGAGCGGCTGCTGCGCCGCGCCGGCGGCAAGCGGGCGAAGAGCATCCCGCTGCTCGACGGCGTACGCCGGCCGGGGCCGAACGGCCCGCGCGAGCCGCGCCCACCGCTGGTCCCCGCGCCGCGCGCGGCCGAGCGGTCCGAGTCGACGCCGAAGCCGACCGCGCCGTCGAAGACCGCCGCGGCGGCCGGCGCGACGGCCGCCGACGACGCGACCGCCAAGGTGCCCGCGAACGCCGACGCGGCGCCGACCGCCAAGGTCGACCCGCCGAAGCCGGACACCGCGCCGACCGCCGAGGCCGAGGCGCCGAAGCGCACCAACCCCACGTCCGTGATGCCCGCCCCGGTCAGCCCGGCCGCCGCGCCCGCCGAGCGCCTCCCCGGCTCGGTGTACGACGGGACGAAGCACGACCAGCGCAAGCGGAACCTGCTGATCGGCGCGGTGGTGCTCGTGCTGCTGGTCGGCCTCGCGGTGCTCGTCCCGCTGCTCGGCCGTGGTGGCGACCCGGAGGACGACGGCCAGCAGGCCGGCCCGCCCAGCGCCGGGACCTCGTCGTCGGTCCCGGCCCCGACGACGGCTCCGGCCGCGCCGCCGCCGACCAGCGCCGCGCCGCCCAGCCCGACGCCGTCGGCCACCCCGTCCACCGACCCGAACGCGCTGCCGGCGGGCTGGACCCTGCACAAGGGGCCCACCTTCTCCATCCCGGTCCCGCCGGGCTGGCGGGTCGTCCGCACGGGCGGGGACACCGTCATCTTCGCCCAGCGCAACGGGGTCGGCGAGATGCTCGTGCAGTGGGGCAGCAACCCCAAGCCGGACGCGGTCGCCGATTGGCGGGCCCAGGAGCCGAGCCGCAAGCGGTACGTCAACAACTACCAGTACCTCGGCATCGAGCGCTGCGACTGGTACCGGACCTGCGCCGACTGGGAGTGGCTGGAGAGCCGGGACGGCACCCGGATCCACGTCCGCAACCGGGGCTTCGCCACCGCCAGCAACCGGGGCTACGCCATCCGGTGGGAGGTCGCGGAGAAGGACTGGCAGGCCCAGCTCGCCACCTTCGACCAGATCGTCAAGGGGTTCAAGCCCGACCGGGTGAACTGACGCCTGGGATTCGTACCGGTGCGAATTCGATTCGCATGACTCTCCGTCGTACGGGGTATCCCACCCCTGACGACGGAAGGAGGTACGACATGGGTTCCCGACGCAAGGACACCCGGCCCCGGCTGGCACTGTGGATGCTGGTCGCGCTCGGCGACATCGTCCTGTTGATGGTCAGTGTCGGCCTGTCGGTGCTGGTCGCGTTGCTCGCCGTCGTGGCGCTCACCGCTGCCGGGATCGCCGCCTGGCGGTTCACCCGACGCACCGCCCTGACCCGTGACGACGCCGTGCCGGTGGTCACCCGGCAGGAGGCCTGAATCCGGACCCGACGGTGGCGGCAGCCGGACCAGTCATCGACCGTACGGTGATGATCGATCCCGCTGCCGCCGACCCGTATCGGGGGCTGGCTCAGGTGTTGTTCGCCAGCGCGATCAGCCGGGTGCGGTCGCCGTTCCAGTAGTTGCGGTCGACGTTGCCGCTGATCCCGGAGACGCTGCCCGAGTCGGTGTACTGCCAGAAGCTCCAGAACGGGGCGCCGGCGGGCAGGGTGCCCGGGCTGCTCGCCCAGCGGGCGATCCACAGCGGGTGGTTGGCCCACGGGCCGGTCCAGCTGCCGGTGCACTGGTTCCACCAGCTGGTGGTGGTGTAGATGACCGCGTACCGGCCGGTGCGGGCGCGGTAGGTGTTGAGGAAGTCCTGGATCCAGCTGCGCATGCCGGAGGTGGACAGGCCGTAGCAGTAGCCGCCGGCGTAGGGGTTGCCCTCGACGTCGAGCGCGGCGGGCAGCGTCCGGCTGTCGGCCGACCACGCGCCACCGTTGCTGGCCAGGTAGTTGGCCTGGGTCGCGCCGGAGGAGATGTTCGGCCGGGCGAAGTGGTACGCCCCGCGGATCACCCCGGCGTAGTACGCGTTGGTGTAGTTGCTGTTGAAGTTCGGGTCCTTGTAGCTCGTACCCTCGGTGGCCTTGATGAAGGCGAACTGGATGCCGGAGTTGCGGACGCTGGTCCAGTTGATGGATCCCTGCCAGCGGGAGACGTCGATGCCGGGTACGGTCGCCGCAGCCGCCGGCGTGGCGGTGACGACCAGGGCCGCGGCCGCCGTGGCGGCGACGGTGAGGCCGGCGGCGAGGAGCCGGCGCAGCGAGAATCTGGTACGGGTCATGGATGCCTCCAGAGACGCCGATCGATTGACGACAATCTTTGGAGCTAGTTGCCCAAGAGCGCAAGAGGGCCTAAGGAAATTTTCATCGACGGCTTTCGACGTCTTTTGCAAGACTGATCGGTAACGGTCAGCGCAGCGCGGCGGGGTCGATCTGCCAGCGGAACGGCTCGGCCAGGGTCAGCGTCTCACCGGCCTTGGCCACCTGGTCCTCGACGTAGTGCTCACCATCGAGCCGGTACAGCCGCAGGGAATGTGTCTCGCCGTCCTGCTCCACCAGCAGGTACCAGGGGATCCGGGCGATGGCGTAGAGCTGCATCTTGACCAGCCGGTCCGCAGCCGCGTTGCCGGGCGAGACGATCTCGCAGACCAGCGCGACCTCGCCCGCCTCGACCACCGTGCCCTCGTCGTCGGTGTCGGCGACCACCACGTCCGGGATCACGATCCGGTTCGTGCCGAGCCGCAGGTTGACTGCCTCGAAGACCAGGAGGCCGTGCGTTGCGGCTTGGAGGCTGTTGGCCAGCAGACGGGACACCAGCTGGTGGCGCTTGCTCGGAGCAGGGCTCACGATCAGGCTCCCGTCGAGCAGTTCGATCCGGTGCGACGACTCGTCCATGGCGAAGTAGTCGGCCTCCGTCCAGAGGCCGACGTGGTGTTCCAGGGGTGCCGCGCTCACCGGCGTTCACCTCCCGCTCCGATCGCCACCTGCTCAGTCTCACACGATACGAGGTCGGGCCCGCCGAACGACACAGCGCCGGGCGGTAGGCTCCCCGCCCATGGTGTCGATCGACGGGCTGGGCGACCTCTGGGACAAGCTCTTCAGCGCCCAACCCGACCCCCCGCCCCTGCTCGTGCTCGTCACCGCGCTGGTCGCCCTGGTGGTGGTCGCCACCCGGCTGCCCTGGCGGATCGCCCGCAACGCGGTGACCATCGCCCACGAGGGCGGGCACGCCCTGGCGGCGCTGCTCACCGGTCGCCGGCTGCACGGCATCCGGCTGCACTCGGACACCTCCGGGCTCACCCTCTCCGCCGGACGTCCCACCGGACCCGGCATGATCCTCACCCTGCTCGCCGGGTACGTCGCCCCGTCGCTGGTCGGGCTCGCCGGGGCGTGGCTGCTCGGCGGCAACCGGATCACCCTGCTGCTCTGGATCACCGTGGCGCTGCTGCTCGCCATGCTCGTGATGATCCGCAACGTCTACGGGGTGCTCTCCCTGCTGGTCACCGGCGGGGTGGTGCTCGTCGTCTCCTGGTACGCCTCACCGCAGACCCAGGCCGCGTTCGCCTGGACCTCGGTCTGGTTCCTGCTGCTCGGCGGCGTACGCCCGGTGGTGGAGCTGCAACGGCTGCGCGCCCGGGGCCGGATGCCGGAGTCCGACGCCGACCAGTTGGCCCGGCTGACGCCGTTCCCGGCGCTGTTCTGGGTGGCCGTGTTCGGCCTGGTGAACCTGGCGGCGCTCGCGGTGGGGGCGATGCTGCTCGCCGGCCCGATCCTCACCGACGCCGGCCTCACCCTCTGACGGCCGGTGCCGAGGATCGCCGCCGCCGAACCCGGCCAGATTGATCGCCCGGGCCGGCAACCTCGACCGGGTCGCCGTGCGTGTCCCCTGCGACCGTCACGGGGGAGGTAGCAGGTGCCGGACGTCGACGGGTTCGACGAGTTCTACCGGAGCAGCCGACAACGGATGCTCGGCTTCGTCTACGTGCTGACCGGCAACCTGGCGGAGGCGCAGGACGCCGTCCAGGAGGCGTACATCCGGGCCTGGCAGCGCTGGTCCACGGTGAGCGGGTACGACGACCCGGAGGCGTGGGTACGCGTGGTGGCCAGCAGGATCGCGGTCAGCCGGTGGCGCAGCCTGCGCAGCCGGGCCCGGGCCTACCTGCGGCACGGGGCCCAGGAGAGCGTTCCCGGCCCCGGCACCGACACCGTCGACGTGGTGGCCGCGCTGCGCCGCCTGCCGGAGGAGCAGCGCACCGCCCTGGCGATGTACTACCTGCTCGGCATGCCCGTCGCCGAGGTGGCCCGGGAGACCGAGGCACCGGTCGGCACGGTCAAGGCCCGGCTGTCCCGAGGGCGGGCCGCGCTGGCCGGACTGCTCGCCGTCGCCGACCTGGAGGAGGCGTGATGCGTGAGGATCCGCACTTCGTCGACCGGCTGCACCGGGACCTCAACGCGGTCCGCTGGGCCGAGCCGGAGGAGATCCGCGCCGTGGCCCGCCGACGCAGCCGGCGTACCGCCCTGCTGGCGGCCACCGCGGTGCTCGCCGTGGTGTCGGGCACCGCGTACGCGGCGGTCGGGCGGTCGGTGACCCCGGCCCCTCCGGTCGCGGCCACCCCGGCGCCGGCCGTCGCGCCGGCCGAGATCCCGCCGGAGGTCCTGCTCGACCCGGGCGACGTGCCGCTGAGGACCGGCGTGCGGCTCGGCGAGTCCGGACTCGGGGAGACGGTACGGGTCGACCCGCTGCTGGAGTCGTGCGGCCGCCAGCGGGGGGTGCCGTCGACGGGGCCCACGTCCCGCTCGTCGCGGTCGCAGACCCTGATGCGCCCGGCGACCGGCGGCCCGACGGCGCCGGTGCTCACCCAGGACGTCTACCGCCTCGAACCCCGGCACGGTCGACTGCTCTTCGGGACCGTCTCGGTGCTGTTGAACGCCTGCGCCGAGTGGCGGTCCACCGACTCCGTGCCGCTGGCCGGCGGGCCGGCGCCCACCGTGAGCACCCACCGGTGGGAGGCGCCGGTCAGCGGGTTCGCCGGTGACGAGTCGGTGATGCTCCGCCACACGTCGGCGACGCCGCGTGGCCGGGCCGACGCGACGGTGGTGACCACGGTCCCGCCCACCGAGGTCACCATGGTGGTGCGGGTCGGTGACCTGGTCACCGTGATCGCGACCGGTCCGGACGTCGCCGAGGAGGCGGTCGACGGCACCCGTCCCGGCCTCCGCCTCAGCCACGCCCAGCTGGAGACGCTCGGACGCACCGCCGCCCGCCGGCTCTGCGTCGCCGCCGCCCCGGGCTGCTGACGGGACGGGCCGCGCGACCCGCAGGTCGCGCGGCCCGGTCCGGTCGGGTCAGAGCGGGATGTTGCCGTGCTTCTTCGGCGGCAGGGTCTCCCGCTTGGTACGCAGCACCCGCAGCGCCCGGACGATCTGGGTCCGGGTCTCGTGCGGCGGGATCACCGAGTCGACGTACCCGCGCTCGGCGGCGATGTACGGGTTGGCCAGGGTGTCCTCGTACTCGGCGATCTTCTCGGCGCGCACCGCGACCGGGTCCTCGGCGGCGGCCAGCTCCTGCCGGTAGAGGATGTTCACCGCGCCCTGCGCGCCCATCACCGCGATCTGCGCGGTCGGCCAGGCGAAGTTCAGGTCCGCGCCGAGGTGCTTGGAGCCCATCACGTCGTACGCCCCGCCGTACGCCTTGCGGGTGATCACGGTGACCTTCGGGACGGTGGCCTCGGCGTACGCGTAGATGAGCTTCGCGCCGCGGCGGATGATGCCGTCCCACTCCTGGCCGGTGCCGGGCAGGAAGCCGGGCACGTCCACGAAGGTCAGCACCGGGATGTTGAAGGCGTCGCAGGTACGCACGAAGCGGGCCGCCTTCTCGCTGGCGGCGATGTCCAGGGTGCCGGCGAAGTGCATCGGCTGGTTGGCCACGACCCCCACCGGGCGCCCCTCGACCCGGCCGTAGCCGACGATCAGGTTCTGCGCGTAGAGGGGCTGGACCTCCAGGAACTCGCCGTCGTCGAGGACGTGTTCGATCACCCGGTGCATGTCGTACGGCTGGTTGGCCGAGTCCGGGATCAGGGTGTCCAGCTCCCGGTCGGAGTCGGTGACGTCCAGCTCGGCCGGGGAGTCGTAGACGACCGGCTCGTCGAGGTTGTTCGACGGCAGGTACGACAGCAGCGCCTTGACGTACTCGATCGCGTCGGACTCGTCGCTGGCGAGGTAGTGCGCGTTGCCGCTGCGCGAGTTGTGGGTGCGCGCACCGCCCAGCTCCTCCATCGCCACGTCCTCGCCGGTGACCGTCTTGATGACGTCCGGGCCGGTGATGAACATGTGCGAGGTCTGGTCGACCATCACGGTGAAGTCGGTGACCGCCGGGGAGTAGACCGCGCCGCCCGCGCACGGACCCATGATCAGCGAGATCTGCGGGATGACGCCGCTGGCCCGCACGTTGCGGAAGAAGATCTCGCCGTAGAGGCCGAGCGAGGCGACACCCTCCTGGATCCGCGCGCCGCCGGAGTCGTTGATGCCGATGACCGGGCAGCCGATCTTCATGGCCAGGTCCATCACCTTGACGATCTTCTCGCCGAAGACCTCGCCGAGGGAGCCGCCGAAGACCGTGAAGTCCTGGGCGAAGACGCAGACCTGGCGGCCGTCGATGGTGCCGTAGCCGGTGATGACGCCGTCGCCGTACGGGCGGGTCCGGTCCAGTCCGAAGTTGGTGGACCGGTGCCGGGCCAGCTCGTCCAGCTCGACGAAGGAGCCCTCGTCGAGCAGCAGCTCGATCCGCTCCCGGGCGGTCTTCTTGCCCCTCGCGTGCTGCTTTTCGACCGCGCGCGCCGACCCGGCGTGCACCGCCTCGTCGACCCGTCGCTCCAGGTCCGCCAGCTTGCCCGCGGTGCTGTGCATGTTGATCCCGGTCTCGGTAGTCACCCTGGGAATATAACGATGGTTCAGGCCGGGGCCGCTGTGCAGTACGCCTCAATACCCTCCGTCGCGGCCGGCCGTAGGCTGGCGGGATGCCGGGCTCCCCGTACACCGATCTGGACCGACCGCCGCTGTCGGCGGCGCGGCTGGCCCGCGCGTTGACCGCGCCGCACGGGCCGTGGCGCCGGCTGGACCTGCGGGTCGAGACGGGCTCGACAAACGCGGACGTGGTGCGGGCGGCCCGCGCGGACGAGCCGGAGGGCCTGGTGGTGGTCGCCGAGCGGCAGACCGCCGGGCGGGGCCGGCGGGGCCGGGTCTGGCAGTCGCCGGCCCGCGCCGGCATCGCGACCAGCGTCCTGCTCCGGCCCGGGGTGGCCGTCGCGGAGCGCGGCTGGCCGCCGGCGCCCGCGACCGGGTACGGCTGGCTGCCGCTGCTCGCCGGCGTCGCGCTGGTCGAGGCGGTGGCCCGGCTGGCCGAGCTGGAGGCCGGGCTGAAGTGGCCGAACGACCTGCTGGTCTCCGACGCCAAGTGCGGCGGCATCCTCGCCGAGGCGGTGCCGGGGGCGTCCCCGACCCAGCCACCGGCGATCGTGCTGGGCATCGGTCTCAACGTCACGCTCCGCGCCGACGAACTGCCGGAGAACCCGACCGGCCTGCCGGCCACCTCGCTGCAACTGGCCGGCGCCGTGGCGACCGACCGGGATCCGCTGCTGCGCGCCCTGCTGCGCTCCCTCGCCGAGTGGTACGACCGCTGGCGCACCGCCGGGGGCGACCCGGTGACCAGCGGCCTGCGCGACGCCTACCTGGCCTCCTGCGCCACGGTGGACCGTCGGGTACGGGTGCTGCTGCCCGACGGCGGCGAGCTGACCGGCCGGGCCGTCGGGGTGGACCTCGACGGCCAGTTGCTGGTCGAGACGGCGGACGGCCGCCGGGCGCTGGCCGCCGGTGACGTCCTGCACCTGCGACCCCTCTGACGCACCCCGCCTGCCGTCGCGTCGCTCGTCGGACCGACGGCTCTCGGGTGGGGCCGGTGGCGGCCTGCGGAGCCGTGCGGGACGACGTGGGTCGTGTGGGTGATATGTCGAGGCGGCCGGAGCGGTTACGGTCGGCGCGACTGATTCCGGCGAGGAGGTTCCCGTGGCGTTCCCCGAAGACGTGCTCACCGAGGACGAGCACGTCGTCCTGCACCTGCATCCGCACTGGAAGGCGCTGCTGCGGCCGGTCCTGGTGCTGGGCCTCGGCATCGCCGCGCTGGTGGCCGCCGGGATCCTGCTGCCCCAGGGCGACGGCGGCACGATCGTGCTCTACGTCCTGGCCGGGCTGGTCCTGGTGCTGGCGCTGTGGTTGGCGCTCTGGCCGTTCCTGGTCTGGCGGACCACCCACTACCTGTTCACCAACGAGCGGGTGCTGCTCCAGCAGGGGGTGCTCTCCCGGGACCGGCGGGACATCCCGCTGACCCGGATCAACGACCACGCGATGAGCCAGCGCTTCGTCGAGCGGCTGCTGGGCTGCGGGACGCTCACCATCGAGTCGGCGGGGGAGCGCGGCCAGTCCGTGCTGCACGACGTGCCGCAGGTGGGCAAGGTCCAGACGAAGCTCTACGAGCTGGTGGAGGCCCACCACGACAAGCACTCGCTGGGCGACGGCGAGATGCGCGAGATCCTCGCCGACATGCGCGACGGCAAACCCCTCCGCGACCCCACCACCTGACCCGCCCCCGTACGGTGATCCGCCCCCCGCACGGTGATCAAGAGGTTTCGGGGTGCGGGAGCGCTTTCCCGGTGCCGAAACCTCTTGATCGACGCGGGCCGTGGGGGCTGTGCTCGGCGGGTGCGGGTGTCCGTAAGTGAGGACGGAGACGCCCCCGGGGGATTCCCCGGGGGCGTTCGGCGTGCGGTGGGTCAGCGGCGGGGGCGGCGGCTGCCGACCCGCAGTTCGGCGGCGAGTTCGGCGTCCAGGTCGGCGCCGACCGTGCTGCCCAGGCCGGCGTCCAGCGGCGCCGGTCGCACCTTGGGCTGTGGGAAGACCGGCTCGGTGACCGGCTCGCGTCGGCCCGTCTGCTGCTGGGCCTCCTCCAACTCGCTGACCGACTCGGCCAGTTCGGCGACCGGGTCCATCTCGGCCATCGTGTCCCACTCGTCGCGCGGGATGGAGTGCCACGTCTCCTCGGCGTGCTGCGGGACCGGTTGGAAGACGAAGGTCCGGTAGGACCAGAACCGGAACAGGGTGGCCAGCAGGACACCGCCCGTCTTCGCCACGTTGAGCGCGAGCAGGCTGGTCACGCCGAGGCCGTACTTGGCCGCCGCGAGGACGCCCAGCTCGATGAGCAGACCCGCGCCGTTGAAGAGGAAAAACAGGACGTATTCGCGCTGAACCGCTGCTTTCGGCCGATCACGGTACGTCCAGTGGCGATTCATCAGATACGACGTGATCGTCGCCACGATGGTGGCGATGACCGTCGCCTTCAGTTGGCCGTCGACGAAAACGGTGAGTGCCAGGGCGTTGAACACCGCGTAATTGATGACGGTGTTGATGCCCCCGACGATGCCGAATTTGAGCGCCTCGTGGATGAACTTCTGCCAGCGCTCGGGCAGCAGACGGACAAGACGCATGCGGAACACCTTAAACAGTGGGCGGGGCCGGCAGGTTCCGGCCGGACGGGATGGGCGGCAGGTCACGCCTCTGGCGGCCGGTCGTTCGCCGCCTCCGGAACCGGGGGAGTTCCCGCTTCCACGAAGACGAACCGTCGATACGACCAGAACCGGAACAGCGTCCCGAGCCCGGTGCCGACGATGAAGCTGGCGATGTTGTCGGCCAGCACGGTCTGGAAGACCTCCGGCCAGATGCGGCCGAGGCCGTACCGGCTGATGACGAGGCAGGCCACCGCGATACCCAGACCCACCGTGTTGAAGAAGAAGAAGAGACCGTACTCCCGGGCGGGATGCGAGCGCAGACGGTGGCGCCACGTCCAGAACCGGTTGCCGAGGAAGGCCAGGGTGGCGGCCACCACGGTGGAGATCGTCTTCGCCACGACCGGCGGGACGCCCCGGCCGGCGGAGAGGTAGTTGAAGAGCGCGAAGTCGACCAGGAACGCGATCCCGCCCACGGTGGCGAACTTGCTCATCTCGCGGACGAGGTGACCGAAGCGGTCCGTCAGTGTGCGGACCAGACCCGGGCGGGTCTGCGGGGACCCCGGTGGTTGGTCCCCGGTCATCGTCGCGGCCACCCGCCGAGCGTACCGGTTGGGTGCTCCCTGGACGCGCAGCAACGGCGAGCCGTCCGCGCGGCCCGCCGCGGGGCTCGCCGGGCCGGACGCCCACCGGTGCTCTCCAGTGAGCAGAGCGTAACGCGCGGTGGCGTATTCACTCCACGGTTCGACGATTCGCCGACGGCGTCACCGGAAGTCCGGTTCCTCTGTCCCTCGTCGTCCGTTCCCGCAGCCGTCGACAGTTCGCCGCAGGATTTGCGTGAAACTGCGCGCGAAAGCGGGTATTAGCTCGTGATGCCGCAGCCGGGCCGTACCTTGTGCAGTTCTTCACAACCAGTCCCACTGACTCGCGGGTCCGCCCGGTTTACGCTGAGCGCAATCCCAGGTTTCCACGAAGGCGACGCGGCCCGCGTCCGCCGTGACTCGTGCATCCCATAGATCGGTCAGCGTCGACCACAAGGAGATGTGACATGGTTGCTCCGGCAGTTGTGCGGGGTATCGACCAGGCCCCGACGACCCACCCCAAGCTGCTCGCCTGGGTCAGAGAAGTCGCTGAGCTGACCACCCCCGACCGGGTGGTCTGGGTCGACGGGTCCGATGAGGAGTGGCGGCGCCTCACCGACGAGCTCGTCGAGAACGGCACGCTGATTCGGCTGAACCCCGAGAAGAAGCCCAACTCGTTCTACGCGCGGACGGACCCGACGGACGTCGCGCGGGTCGAGGAGCGCACCTTCATCTGCTCCGTCGACGAGGCGGACGCCGGCCCCACCAACAACTGGATGGCGCCGGCCGAGATGAAGCGGACCATGTCCGAGCTGTACCGCGGCTGCATGCGCGGACGCACCATGTACGTCATCCCGTTCTGCATGGGCCCGGTCGAGGCCGAGAGCCCCATGTTCGGGGTGGAGATCACCGACAGCCCGTACGTCGTCGCCTCGATGCGGATCATGACCCGGATGGGGGCCAAGGTCCTGGAGGCCATGGGCGACGACGCGGACTTCGTGCACGCGCTGCACTCCATCGGCGCGCCGCTCGCCCCCGGCCAGCAGGACGTCGCCTGGCCGTGCAACGAGACCAAGTACATCTCGCACTTCCCGGAGACCCGGGAGATCTGGTCCTTCGGCTCCGGGTACGGCGGCAACTCGCTGCTGGGCAAGAAGTGCTACTCGCTGCGCATCGCCAGCGTCATGGGGCGCGACGAGGGCTGGCTCGCCGAGCACATGCTGATCCTCAAGATCACCTCGCCGGAGGGCAAGGTCTACCACATCGCGGGCGCGTTCCCGTCCGCCTGCGGCAAGACCAACCTGGCCATGCTGGAGCCGACCATCCCGGGCTGGAAGGTCGAGACCATCGGCGACGACATCGCCTGGATGCGCTTCGGCTCCGACGGCCGCCTCTACGCGGTCAACCCGGAGTACGGCCTCTTCGGCGTCGCCCCGGGCACCGACTGGAAGACCAACGCCAACGCCATGCGGACGCTGGACCGCGGCAACTCCATCTTCACCAACGTCGCCCTCACCGACGACGGTGACATCTGGTGGGAGGGCATGGGTGAGCCGCCGGCGCACCTGATCGACTGGAAGGGCAACGACTGGACGCCGGAGAGCGACAGCCTCTCCTCGCACGCGAACAGCCGGTTCTGCACCCCGATCACCCAGTGCCCGATCCTCGCCGAGGACTACTACGACCCGAACGGCGTGCCGATCGACGCCATCCTCTTCGGTGGCCGTCGCCGGGACACCATCCCGCTGGTCACCGAGGCCCGCGACTGGGTGCACGGCGTCTACATGGGCGCAACGCTCTCCTCGGAGACCACCGCCGCCGCCTCCGGCGCGGTCGGCGTGGTCCGCCGCGACCCGATGGCGATGCTGCCGTTCATCGGCTACCACGCCGGCGACTACTTCCGGCACTGGATCGAGATGGGCAAGGGCACCGACGGCGACGAGTCCAAGCTGCCCAAGATCTACTACGTCAACTGGTTCCGTAAGGACGCCGAGGGCAACTTCCTCTGGCCGGGCTTCGGCGAGAACTCGCGCGTGCTCAAGTGGGTCATCGAGCGGATCGAGGGTCGCGCCGACGCCGTCGAGACCCCGATCGGCATGGTCCCCTCGCAGGACGCCCTGGACGTCGAGGGTCTGGACATGACCCCCGAGGACGTCCGGATCGCCCTGAAGGTCGACCCGGAGGAGTGGCGGCGGGAGCTTCCGCTGGTCAACGAGTGGTTCGAGAAGTTCGGCGACAAGCTGCCGGGCGTCCTCTGGGCCGAGCTGGACGCGCTGCGCGCCCGGCTCGACGCGGAGCAGCCGCAGAAGTAGGTGTGACGGTTGCCCGTACCGGGCACCATCGGATTCCATGAGGACGGCCGCCGCGACCACCGAGGTCCGGCGGCCGTCCGCCGTCCGGGCGCTGACCGCACTGCTCGCCGTCACCGCCGCGGCCACCGTCGTGGTCGACCTGCTCAACTGGTGGTACGCCCCGGAGCAGGAGTTCGGGCTGGCCGTCCGCACCGGCTGGGCGATGCTGCGGGCGCTGGGCTTCCTCCTGCTGATCGGGCACGTCAACCGGGGTCGTACGGTCGCCAAACCGCTCGGGCTGATCCTCGCGGTCACCACCGTCTTCGCGGTCGCCCGGCTGGTGGTGCCCCGGCAGGGGGTGCCGCCCCTGCCCGGTCTGCTCGGCTTCGCCCTGCTCACCGCGCTCTGCGTGAGCGTGGTCTGGCTGCTCTACCGCTCCGAGGCGATCGGCGGGCACCTGGTCCGGCACCGCAAGGGCCTGGTCGTCTCCGGCGGCACGATCTCCTGGCGGGAGGTCGCCCCGAAGCGGCCCCCGGTCACCGGCTGGCTGCTCACCAGCCGGGTCGCCGCCTTCACGTACAGCCCGCTGATGCTGGTGCCGGCGTTGGTGGCCGGCGGCGCCGTCCTGGACGGCCGGCTGGCCGCCGTGCCGGCGGTGCTGCTCTGGTTCCTGGCCGGCATCGCCACCAGCTACGCGGTGCTCCTGTGCACCGCCTTCCTGATGCGCGGCAAACGCTGGGCCCGCACCCTGCTGGTGGTGATCACCCTGGGCGTGCTCGCCGTCGACCTGCCGCTCTGCTGGTGGCTGCTCGGCGTCGACGGGCTCGTCCGCGACGGCGCCCCGCTGGTCGCCGCCGCCGTCCTGGCGCTCTACGGCCTCCGCCGCGCCGCCCGCGCCGAACCCCCACCCACCCGAGCCTGACCCGCCCCCGTCCCTGGCCCACCCCGTCTCCGGCTCACCCGCCTACGGCGGCCCCATCCGGTCTCAGCCCGGCTCGGGCCCCAAGCCCTCCCGGAGGGCCCCAAGCCCTCCCGGTTGATCAAGAAGTTTGGGGCCGAATTCGGCCCCAAGGCCGACCAAAACTTCTTGATCACCGGCGACGGCGATGGCGGCGATGGCGGCGACGGCGGCGGGGTGGGCTGCCGGGCTGGAAGGGAAGGGCAGGGTGGTGCGGTGTGGGAGCCGGGGTTGGTGAGGGTGGGAGGGGCAGGATGGGCGCGGGGCCGCCGCGCTGCCGGTCGGGCGGCGCCGGAGGGAGGGCTCCGTGAGCGACGAGTTCGACGTCATCGTGGTCGGGGCGGGACCGGCCGGTGCGGCCGCCGCGCTCGCCGCCCGCCGGGTCGGGACCCGGGTGCTGCTGCTGGACCGGGCCGACTTCCCCCGGGACAAGGCGTGCGGCGACGGCATCGCGGCGCACGCGCTGGACGTCCTCGCCGGGCTGGGGGTGACCGACGCGGTGGCCGGGTACCCCCCGCTGCCGGCGTTGCGCCTGGTCGGTCCCGGCGGGGGAGCGGTGGCGCGGGCGCTGCCCCGGCCCGCGTACACGGTGCCCCGGGAGGTCTTCGACGCCCGCCTGGTGGCCGCGGCGGTGCGGGCCGGTGCGGTGCTGCGCCGGCACGCCGTCCGCCGGGTGGAGGTCCGCGCCGACCGGGTGGTGCTCGACGGCACGCTGTCCGCCCGGGCGCTCGTCGGGGCGGACGGCGCCGGCTCGGTGGTCCGCCGGGCGCTCGGCCACCCGGCCAACCCGGACCGCCACCTGGCGCTGGCCATCCGTGGGTACGCCCCGGCGCTGCCCGGCCCGCCCGAACAGCTCATCGTCACCTCGGCCCCGCGCTGGCCGGCGTACGCCTGGTCCTTCCCGATCGGCGACGGACGGGCGAACGTCGGGTACGGGGAGGTGCTGCGCGGCGAACGGCTCAGCCGCGCGCACCTGCTGGACCGGCTCGCGGCCCTGCTGCCGGCGACCGACCCGGCGACGGTCACCGGGCTGCGGGCCCACCACCTGCCGCTGTCCACGCACCGGCCGCCGCCCGGCCGGGGTCGGGTGGTGCTGGCCGGGGACGCCCTCTCGCTGATCAATCCGTTCACCGGCGAGGGGATCTTCTACGCCCTGCTCTCCGGCGCGCTGGCCGGTGCGGCGGCGGCGGGCTCGCCCGGTCGGGCGGCCGACCGGTACACGGCGGCGCTGCGGGGGCGGCTCGGCAGCCACCTGCGGCACAGTTCGGTGGCCGCCTGGCTGGCCCGCCACCGCCGCGTGGTCGACGCCGCAGTCCGTGCGGCCCGGCGCGACGACCGGGTGTACGCGACGGTCGTCGAGTTGGGGCTCGGCGACGGACGGCTGGACGCCCGCACCCTCGCGATGATCGGTGCCGGTCTCTCGGCCCGGAGTTAACCTCCGAGGTCACCATCGCTCGTGCGGGTCGCTACCCTGCAAGGTGATGACTCTGCGGAAACTTCTCTACTCCGTCTACGAGCGCCGGCTGACCGCGAAGCTCGCAGGCAGGCCGGTGCCCCGGCACGTCGGCGTGATGTGCGACGGCAACCGCAGGTGGGCGCGGGAGATGGGCTTCGTCGACCCGAACGACGGGCACCGGATGGGCGCCGAGCGGATCAAGGAACTGCTGCGCTGGTGCGACGCCGCGGGTGTCGGTCACGTGACGCTCTGGCTGCTCTCCACCGACAACCTCTCCCGGCCGGCGGAGGAGCTGGATCCGCTGCTCCAGATCATCGAGGACCTGACCACCGAGCTGGCCGAGGAGGGCAACCCCTGGCGGTTGCGGATGGTCGGCGCGCTGGACGTGCTGCCCGCGCACCACGCCCAGGCCCTGAAGGCGGCCGAGGAGCGCACCCGGGACCGCACCGGCGGCGCTCAGGTCAACATCGCGGTCGGGTACGGCGGCCGACGCGAGATCGCCGACGCGGTGCGCTCGCTGCTGCTGGAGCACGCCGCCAAGGGCGGCACGATCGAGGAACTGGCCGGCTCGCTGGACGTCGACCACATCTCCGAGCACCTCTACACCAAGGGCCTGCCCGACCCGGATCTGATCATCCGGACCAGCGGCGAGCAGCGGCTGTCGGGCTTCATGCTCTGGCAGTCGGCGCACTCGGAGTTCTACTTCTGCGAACTCAACTGGCCCGACTTCCGCCGCGTCGACTTTCTCCGCGCCCTGCGCTCCTACGCCACCCGCCAGCGTCGCTTCGGCGCCTGAACCTCACCCCCACCCCCGCCCAGCCCGGCCCATCCCCGGCTCCCAGCCACCGCCGGTGATCATGAAGTTATCGTCACGACACGCCGACGGCGGTGGTCATTACTTCATGATCGATGGAGGCGGGGCGAGCGGGGCGCGGGTCAGGTGAGGTGGTGGACGGCTTCGGTGAGGAAGTCGCCGAGGGCGGCGGGGGAGTCGATGGTCAGGTCGGCGGCCTCGGCGACCTCGTGACCGGTCTCCGGGTTGGCCACCGCCACGCAGACGCCGAGGAAGTCCGGGTCGGCGGCGGAGCGGGCGCGCAGCGCCGCGAACGCCTTGATGTCGGAGACGTCGTCGCCGAAGTACCACGCGCCGCCGGCGTCGCGGACGATCTCGCCGATGACCAGGCCCTTGTCCCGGTCGACGGGGGGCTTCAGCTCCAGCACCATCCGGCCGGCCTGCACCTTCAGCCCCAGCCGCTCGGCCTGTGCCCGGCCCCACTGCTCGACCTGCGCCTCGAGGTGCGGCGCGGTACGCCAGTGCAGCGCGACGCTGAGCCGCTTGAACTCCACGAGCGTGCCGGCGGGCAGTTCGGCGCGGGCCAGGTCGGCCAGCTCGGCCATGGTCGGCACCCAGGGGAGGGCGGCCGGCTCGGTGACCGTCTCGCCCCCGGAGTGGCTGTGCTCCAGGCCGTAGAGGCCGTAGAGGTCGATGCCGACGAGGCCGCCGAGGTGGTCGCGGAGGAAGTCCACCGGGCGGGCGGAGACGATCGCCACCCGCTGCACCACCGGGGCGAGGGCCTCCAGCGCGGCCAGCACCTTCGGGGCGGGCTGCACCGCGGTGGGGTCGTCGTCGACCGGCGCGAGTGTGCCGTCGAAGTCGAAGAAGAGCACGGTCTCGCCGGCGCGTGCGGCGGTGGCACGCCAGGCGTGGTCGGCGTCCAACGGGGTCTTCGGCTGCTGGTTGCCCAGATTCAACGGCGGCACGCGCGACAGCGTACCCCGGGGCGGGCGGGCTATTCGTGGCCGCGAGATGACGCCTTGACACCGCCCCGGTGCGTGCTCCTGTTCCCGACGGATCAGCGTTCGGCGGCTCCCCGACCACGCCGTCCGAACGGCAGCACCGCCGCGTCCTGGCCGTGGCTGAGCAGGTAGCCCTCCACGAAGCCGGTGTTCCGGTCGCCGGTGTGCGCCTCGATCTCGTTGAGCCGGGCCACCAGGAAGTCGGTCAGCGCGTCGACCCGGTCGTCGAGCCGCTCGTGCAGCTCGGCGATCACGGCCAGCACGACGGCGGTGCCGGCGGTGGTGAGCGCGAAGAGGTTGACGACCAGGGGAAGCTGCTCGCCCTCGACCGCGCCGATCACCACGTTGGCGGTCACGCACGATGTCACCGACACCGCCGCGACCACGACTGCCCACCATTTCAGGGTCATGGACAGACCCCTCCTTCTGTCCCGCAGGGCTTGGTTCGGCCTTGTCCCGTCCCCCCGCCGACGACGAGCCCAAGCAGTACGAATAGGGACGCTAGCGCTCCTTCCGCGACCCCGGGGCGAAACAATCAGGTCTGACCAGGCGTTCTTTCGCCATTTGAGGAACTACCCGGCCCGTTCCTGTCGGTTTCGATCAGCAACTGGCAGAGTCGGCCGGTACGCGAGGTAACGGATGGTTTCCCGGATGTGGAACTTCTCCGCGTCCGAGACGTCGGGGTCGACCAGCCGGCGCAGCAGCGCCTCGACGTCGGGGTCCATCGGGGGCGCCGTGGTGGTCTCCCGGGGGGTGGTGGCCCGGTCCCAGCCGAGGGCCGCGAAGGCGGCGGTCGGGTTGAGGCCGAGCCCCTCGCAGAAGGCGACCACCCGGTCCGCCTCCGGGTCGCTGGCCCAGTCGCCGCGTACCCAGCGGTTGATGGTCTGGCGGGAGACTCCGGTGCGGCGGGAGACCTCGGTGCCGGTCCAGGCCCGCATGGCGCGGGCGTCGTCGAGGGCGCGGCGGATGAAGGTGGCGAAGGCGATCTTCCGTGCGGGGGTGGTCTCGTTCACGTTCCGACGGTACGGCGGATCGCTCCCACGGCGGGGGGCGGGCACTCTCGTGTCACGTGTGCGGGACGGCGCTTCCCGGTCGCCGGTAAACGATCCGGAGCTGCTCTTGAGGGGTGTCACCCGGGCAGAATAGGCGGCCTTAGGTGTGACGGTAACCGGACGAAAAGCTGATACTGTCACGTTCATGGGACAATCTACGGTGTGTCACGTGCATGAGACGATCAGTGCTCACATGCGTCACGCCCCCCGCCCGAGGGGGGTGCGGTGACCGAACTCGCGACCCGTGCCCAGGCCTTCGGCCTGATCGCGGAGGGGGTGGCCGCGGGACTGAGCGCGCCCTGGCGCCTCTACCTCGCCCGGGGATGCCGTTACCTGTCACTGAGCGTCGGGGACCGGGCCGAGTGGAACGCCTGGCGTACCCACCTCGGCTGCCCGGAGCTGAGCGTCCGGGTCTACGACGCCGGCGGCGAGATCCGCCGGTCCTCGGTCGCCGAGGTGGTCCTGGACGGCTGCCGGATCAGCGTCGAACTGGTCGAGGAGATCAGCACCGACGACCTGGACCGGCTCCTGGTCGTCGATCCCACCACCATCGAGCCGGAGGACCGGTGAGCGGGCCGGCGCGGCGCACCGGAGCCGCCGGATGAGCCCGATCCTCGCGGTCTTCCTCGTCCTCGTCCTCGGGGCCACCAGTTACGCGGCCGGCCGGCTGCACGGTCAGCTCAGCTACCGGATCGGCTACCGCTTCGGCTACCGGCAGGGCTACTTCGACGGCGACCGGGGGGCGTGGAACCGGCGCCGCCGCGACGCCCAGGCCGCCATCGCCACCGCCCTGTCGGTGCCGGTGGGCACCGGTCCGGTCGTACCGGTGAGCGGCGCCCCGGTGGTCACCACCGTCAGCGTCGGGACGGTCCCCGCGCCGGTGGCCCGCCAGGGCACCACCTACACGGGCTCCTCCTTCACCGCCCCGGTCGCCGGCCGGCACCCGACCGGGACCCTCGTCCGGCGGACGGGCTGAGCGCCGCCACCTGAGCCGGTGCGTCGTCCGCGGCGGACACGCACCGTCGGGGACCACGTCAGACCGGTGGCGGTGGTCCCGCCGGCCGGGATGCGCGCAGGGGGCATGCATCCCGGCCGGTCCGCCGCGGCCGTTCATCTCCTGGACGGGCGAGATCCACCGCCACCACTAGCCGCCGGGGCTCCACGCGGCTAGCGTCTACTCATGGCACGGGGTTCTCCCGGGCCAGCCGGTCCGCCCGGAACTGCGACCTCGCGCACGGGGTTCCGCATCCGACCCCGTGTCCCCGGGCACCGGAGGAGGCGGAACACGGGTGGCGGGTGCCCATCCGTCGGAGCAGGCCTGTGACCACTCGCCGTACGACCGCCGGTGCCGACCAGATCCCGGCCGCGACTGCCACGACCCGCCGAGCCACCCGGAGCCGCCGGACGACGGCCGCCGCTCCGGCCGGCGCCGAGGAGCCCCGACCAGCCGGCCAGGTCTTCGTCCTGGACACGTCGGTGCTCCTCTCCGACCCGGCGGCCTTCCACCGGTTCGCCGAGCACGAGGTGGTGCTGCCCCTCGTGGTCATCTCCGAGTTGGAGGGCAAGCGTCACCACCCCGAGCTGGGCTGGTTCGCCCGCCAGTCCCTGCGCATGCTCGACGAGCTGCGGGTACGGCACGGGCGGCTGGACCACCCGGTGCCCGCCAACGACGCGGGCGGCACGCTCAAGGTCGAGCTGAACCACTCCGACGACGGCGTGCTGCCGCCCGGCTTCCGCAACGAGTCGAACGACGCGCGGATCCTCTCCGTGGCGTTGAACCTGGCCGCCGAGGGGCGGGACGTCACCCTGGTCAGCAAGGACATGCCGTTGCGGGTCAAGGCCGCCTCGGTGGGCCTGAAGGCCGACGAGTACCGGCATGGCCAGGCCAGCGATCCGACCTGGACCGGGATGGCCGAGCTGGAGCTGGGCGAGGACCAGATCGGCCGGCTGTACGCGGGCGAGACGCTGGACGTGGACGCCGCCGCCGGGCTGCCCTGCCACACCGGCCTGGTGCTGCACTCGGCCAACGGCTCGGCCCTGGGCCGGGTGCTGCCGGACAAGACCGTACGGCTGGTCCGGGGTGATCGGGAGGCGTTCGGGCTGCACGGCCGCTCCGCCGAGCAGCGCATCGCGCTGGACCTGCTGCTGGACGAGTCGATCGGCATCGTGTCGATGGGGGGCCGGGCCGGCACCGGCAAGTCCGCGCTGGCGCTCTGCGCCGGTCTGGAGGCGGTGATGGAGCGTCGCCGGCACAAGAAGGTGATCGTCTTCCGCCCGCTGTACGCCGTCGGCGGCCAGGAGCTGGGCTACCTGCCCGGCTCGGAGTCGGAGAAGATGTCGCCCTGGGCGCAGGCGGTCTTCGACACCCTCGGCGCGGTGGTGCACGAGAACGTGCTGGAGGAGGTCACCTCCCGGGGCATCCTGGAGGTCCTGCCGCTCACCCACATCCGGGGCCGCAGCCTGCACGACGCCTTCGTCATCGTCGACGAGGCGCAGTCGTTGGAGCGCGGGGTGCTGCTCACCGTCCTGTCCCGGATCGGTCAGGGCTCGCGCGTGGTGCTCACCCACGACGTCGCGCAGCGGGACAACCTCCGGGTGGGCCGGCACGACGGCGTGACGGCGGTGATCGAGGCGTTGAAGGGACACCCGCTCTTCGCGCACGTCACGCTGAGCCGTTCCGAGCGGTCGCCGATCGCGGCCATGGTGACGGATCTGTTGGAGGACATCCCGCACTGAGCGGCCTTCTGTCGCCATTTGTCCGCATTCACGTCGTGACGCAGGTCACAAAGAGGCGTGGGCGTTTCCCATCAGCCTCACTGTGCGCGATGGTGTCCAACGAGCGCCCACGCCCCGACAAGATCGTCGAGCATCGTTCGTCCCACCCCCGGACGGGCCTCGGTGAGGGTCGGTGCGTCGGTGGCGACCGGCTGTGGTCGGGGCGCTCGCGGCAACGACCGTGCCCGCTCCGGGCCGGCCCGCGCCGCGTCCTTGCCCCCGACGAAGGGACCACTTCGTGAGTCGGCTGTGGAGCCGGTTCGGCGCCCGTACGGCTGCTGTCGCGCTGCTCTCCGTGGGCGTTGCCGGCGGCTTCTACCTGGGCGAAGACCGCCAGACCCAGCAACAGGGCCTGACCGCGCAGGTCGGCCTGGTGGTCGACGAGGCCGAGTACGACTACCAGCGCGAGCGGCAGGCCGAGCACCGGCTGCTCTCCGCCAAGCAGCGGGCCGCCGAGTACCAGGCGAAGCTGCGCGCCGCCGCCGCGGCCAAGGAGGCCGCCGAGCGCGCCCGCCAGGCCGAGGCCGCCGCGGCGTCCCGCAAGAAGGCGCGTGAGGCGGCGGAGAAGGCCGCCAAGGAGACCGAGAGCAAGCCGTTCACCGGCCCGATCCCCGCCTCCTGCAACGAGTTCAGCGGCAACCGTGAGATCGGCTGCGCGCTGCTGCTCGACGCCGGCTTCGAGATCGACCAGATGCCGTGCCTGGACAAGCTCTGGACCAAGGAGAGCGGCTGGAACCACAAGGCCCAGAACCCGTCGTCCGGGGCGTACGGCATCCCGCAGGCGCTGCCCGGCAGCAAGATGGGCACGGTCGCGGACGACTGGCGGACCAACCCGGCCACCCAGATCAAGTGGGGCCTGGGCTACATCGAGGGCCGGTACAACACCCCCTGCGGCGCCTGGGCGCACAGCCAGGACGTCGGCTGGTACTGATCTTCCTGAGCGACGGCGGGGAGTGTGGGCGACCACACACCCCGCCGTCGTCGTGTCACGGCCCGACGCGGCGCTCGGGTGGCGGTCGGCCGGGATTGCTGATAGCTCTGTTCAGGTGACCCTGCACCCGACGGGCGGCGACCCCACCCGGTTCGGCACCGAGGCGTTCTACGCCGCACTCGGCCGGGCCTTCGTCGCCATGTGCGCGGTGGTGCCCTTCCTCTTCCTCATCGAGGCCCTCGACCAGGGGCTCGGCTTCGGGCTCGACGTCGCGGCCGGCATCATCCCGCTGCGCATCCAGGGGCTCGACGGGGTCTTCTTCTCGCCGTTCCTGCACCACGGCTTCGACCACCTCTACAGCAACAGCATCCCGCTGATCCTGCTCGGCACCTTCGTGCTGGCCGCCGGCGTCCGGCGCTTCCTCTGGTCCACCCTGATCATCATCCTGGTCAGCGGGCTCGGGGTGTGGTTCACCGGCGCGCCGAACTCGGTGGTGGTGGGCGCGAGCGGGGTCATCTTCGGCTACCTCGGCATCCTGCTCACCCGGGGCATCGTCGAGCGGAGCTGGTGGAACTTCGCGGTGGTGCTGCTGGTCGGCCTGCTCTACGGCTGGCAACTGCTCGGCATCCTCCCCACCGACGAGCGCATCTCCTGGCAGGGGCACCTGTTCGGGCTGCTCGGCGGGGTCGTCGCGGCGATCCTGTTCCGGCGTCGCCGGCCCCGGGCGTACGGGCCGGACCACCCGGAACACCCGCTCACGACCCTCTGAACCGCGCCGACCCGCCGGCGCGCGGCGGGACTGGGACATGCTTGCCCGACCGGGGTGCTGGGCCTACCGTCGGCATCAGCACGCGTAGATCCATCGGCGAGCGGAAAGCGACGGTACGCCCATGCGCGAGGTCGATGTCGCGGTGATCGGAGCCGGCCCGACCGGCCTCTTCGCGGCGTACTACGCCGGGTTCCGGGGGCTGTCCGTGGCGGTGGTCGACGCGCTGCCCGAGCCGGGCGGGCAGATCACCGCGATGTACCCGGAGAAGCTGATCCTCGACGTCGCCGGCTTCCCCGCCGTCAAGGGACGCGACCTGGTGGCCAACCTGGTCGCCCAGGCCGCTCCCTACCACCCGGAGTACCTGCTCGGCTGCCGCGCCGAGAAGCTCTCCCACGTCGACGGGCGGCCGGTGCTCGGCCTGGCCGGCGGCGAGCAGCTGCGCTGCGGGGCGGTGGTGGTCACCGGCGGTCTGGGCAGCTTCACCCCGCGACCGCTGCCGGTGGCGGAGAGCTTCGTCGGCGGCGGGATCGTCTACTTCGTCCCGGAGCCGGCCGCGCTGACCGGGCGGGACGTGCTGATCGTCGGCGGCGGCGACTCGGCCTTCGACTGGGCGGCGACCCTGCAACCGCTGGCCCGCTCGGTCACCCTGGTACACCGCCGGGAGCGGTTCCGGGCGCACGCGGCCACGGTCTCCCGGGTGCTGGCGTCGCCGGTCCGGGTGATCGTGAACGCCGAGGTGACGAAGCTGTACGGGGAGGACGCGGTCACCGCCGCCGAGATCACCGTACGCGGCGGGGCCGCCGAGACCCTGCCGGTCGACACGGTCGTCGCCGCGCTCGGCTTCACCGCCGACCTGGGCCCGCTCGCCGAGTGGGGGCTGCGGCTGGACCGCCGGCACATCGTCGTCGACAGCGCGATGGCGACCAACCTGCCCCGGGTCTTCGCCGCCGGGGACATCACCGAGTACCCGGGCAAGGTGCGCCTGATCGCCACCGGCTTCGGCGAGGCGGCGACCGCGGTCAACAACGCGGCCGTCGCCATCGACCCCACCGCCCACCTGTTCCCCGGGCACTCCTCCGACGCCGGCTGACCCCGCGAGCCACCCGGCCCGTCGGCCCACCGGCACGGGCGCGGGCAGGGGACGCGCCGGGTCGGGCGGTCAGCGGGGCAGGCCGATGAGGTCGGCCATCAGCGCCGTCTGGTGGTCGAAGTACTCGTCCCGGTGCGGCACGGCACGGTTCAGCCGGCCGAAGAGCTCGAAACTGATCAGCCCGAACAGCTGCGTCCAGCCCGCCATGCCCCGGGCCAGCAGCGCCTCCGGCAGGCCGGGGAAGAGTCCGGCGGCGATCTCGGCCAGGTCGGCGCGGACCGGCTCGGGCAGGTCGTCGGCCACGGTGAGCCGGCCGTCGGCGAACCCGTCGGCGAGGATGCCGACCAGGGTCGTCGGGGGGCGCTGCGCCGGCATGACGGTGTCGTCGGGGGCGGCGTACCCGGGGACCGGGCTGCCGTAGATCAGGGCGTACTCGGCGGGGTGGGCGAGCGCCCAGGCCCGGGCGGCGCGGCAGGCGGCGTGCCACCGGCCGCGCAGGTCGCGTCGGTCGACGGCGGTGTCGGCCGCCTCGACGGCGTCGCCGAGCGCGTCGTACGCCTCCAGGATCAGTGCGGTGAGCAGGTCGTCCCGGCTCGGGAAGTAGCGGTAGAGCGCCGAGGAGACCATGCCCATGTCCCGCGCGACCGCGCGCAGCGAGAGGTTGGCGCCGTCGGTGGCCAGGTGACGCCGGGCCACCGCCTTGATCTCGTCGATCATCTCGGCGCGGACCCGGGCGCGGATGGAGGGAGCCGACATGCGTCCACTCTGCCACGGATCGGAGCGGCAATCAAAAGAGAGAGCACCGCTCTTGACGATACGGGTGGAGAGCGCGCATGCTGGGGTGGCAACGACGAGAGCGCCGCTCTCGGTTCGTACTCATGCTTCGAAAGGTGTTCCCATGTCGCTGCACGTGATCGTCGGGGCCGGCCCGGTCGGCACCGCCACCGCCCGGCTCCTCGCCGGGCAGGGCGAGCGGGTCCGGATCGTCACCCGGCGCGGCACCGGGCCGGAGCACCCGGCCGTCGAGCGGGTCGCCGCCGACGCCGCCGACCCCGGCCGGCTCAGCACCCTCACCGAGGGCGCGACCGCGCTCTACAACTGCGCGAACCCCGCCTACCACCGCTGGCCGACCGACTGGCCGCCGCTGGCCGGGGCGCTGCTCACCGCCGCCGAGCGGACCGGCGCGGTGCTCGCCACCGTCGGCAACCTCTACGGGTACGGCCCGGTCGACGGCCCGATGACCGAGGCCACCCCGCTCGCCTCCACCGGGGTCAAGGGACAGGTCCGCACCCGGATGTGGGCCGACGCGCTCGCCGCGCACCGGGCCGGCCGGGCCCGGGTCACCGAGGTGCGCGGCTCCGACTACCTCGGCGCCGGCGGCACGTCGCTGGCCATGATGGTGCTGCCCCGGGTGCTCGCCGGGCGGCGGGTGTTCCTGCCGGTGGACTGGGACGCCCCGCACACCTGGACCTACATCGACGACGTCGCCCGTACCCTCGTCACCGCCGCCGGCGACGAGCGGGCCTGGGGACGCGCCTGGCACGTGCCCAGCGCGCCCGCCGTGACGATGCGCGACCTGGCCACCCGGGCGGCGGCCCTGGTCGGCGCGCCCGCGCCGAAGCTGACCCGGATGCCCTACCCGGTGCTCTGGCTCGGCGGCCTGGTCGACCCGATGGCCCGTGAGCTGCGGGAGACCGCCTACCAGTTCGACCGGCCGTTCCTGATGGACTCGACGGCGGCCACCGCCACCCTCGGCGTGACGCCGACCCCGCTGGACCGGGCGATCGAGGAGACCGTCGCGACCCTGCGCCGCTGAGCCGGGCGCGGGTCAGCGGCGCGGCGCCGGCCCGAGCGCCGCCACCAGCACCGCGACCATGGTCAACGCCGCGCCGGCCAGGGTCGCCGGCCCCGGACGCGAGGCGGCGGTCGGCAGGAGCAGGTCCAGCAGCACGGCCCCGACGATCTGCCCGGCGATGGTGGCCAGGCCGAGCAGCAGCACCCCGGTGAAGCGGACGATCGCCGCCGCGATCGCGATGAAGACGATGCCGATCGGGCCGCCCAGGTAGAGCCAGGGCTCACCCGGGAAGGCGCCGGACGGGCGGCCGCGTACCGCCACGTCGACGGCGAAGGTGGCGAGCAGGGCCACCGTGCCGACGGTGAAGTTGACCAGGGTGGCGGTCAGCGCGCTCCCGCTGGCCGCCCGGACCCGGCCGTTGACCGCCTGCTGCCAGGCGATGGCGACCCCGGCCAGCAGCGGCAACGCGGCCAGCGCCAGCGCCCGCGGGTCACCGAGCCGGTCACCCACCGCCAGCAGCACGGCGAGCACGGTCAGCACCGCGCCGGCCAGCCGGGCGGTGGTCACCGGCTGGCGGCCCGCCGGACCCACCCCGGCCCGGTCGACGGCGAGGCTGCTCGCCGACTGGCCGGCGACCACGGCCACGGTGAAGACCGCCACCCCCAGGGCGCCGACGGTGAGCCCCTGCGTGGCGACCAGGAACGCCCCGCACACCCCGCCCAGACACTGCCACGGGCGCAGCGACCCGTCGCCCAGCGCCGCCCGCAGCCCACGCAGTCCCCGCCGCCCACCCGGGGTGGCGGGGACCAGTACCAGCAGCACCAGCAGGCCCAGCCCGAACGAGACCACCGCGGCGGCGATCCCGTCGGCCAGGCGTACCCCCAGCTCGCCGTTGATCCGCGACTGCACGGCCACGGCGACGCCCGACGCGGTCGCCAACCCGACGCCGGTGATCCGCCGGGACGCCGGGACGGTCGGACGGACCGCCGTCCCGGTCGCGCTCACTCCTGTTCGGCCAGCGGCCGGCCGTCGAAGTCGACGGCCGAGTAGAGGGCCAGCTTCTCCAGCCGGTGGTACGAGTCGATGACCCGGATCGTGCCGCTCTTGGACCGCATCACGATCGACTGGGTGTACGCCCCACCGGCCCGGTACCGCACGCCGCGCAGCAGGTCGCCGGAGGTGACGCCGGTGGCGACGAAGAAGCAGTTGTCGCCGGTGACCAGGTCGTCGGTGCCGAGCACCCGGTCCAGGTCGTGCCCGGCGGCCAGCGCCTTCTCCCGCTCCTCGGCGTCGCGCGGCCAGAGCTTGGCCTGCATCGCCCCGCCCATGCACTTCAACGCGCAGGCGGAGATGATGCCCTCCGGGGTGCCGCCGATGCCCATCAGCACGTCGACGTCGGACTCGCCGCGGGCGGCGGCGATCGAGCCGGCGATGTCGCCGTCGGAGATGAACCGGATGCCCGCCCCGGTACGCCGGATCTGGCCCACCAGGTCGTCGTGGCGGGGACGGTCCAGCACGCAGACCGTGACCTCGGAGACGTCGGTGCCCTTGACCTTGGCGATCCGGCGGATGTTCTCCGCCGGCCCGGCGTTGATGTCGACCACGTCGGCGTACATCGGGCCGACGGCGAGCTTCTCCATGTAGAAGACCGCGCTCGGGTCGAACATCGCCCCCCGCTCGGAGACGGCCAGCACCGCCAGCGCGTTCGGCATGCCCTTGCTCATCAGGGTGGTGCCGTCGACCGGGTCCACCGCGACGTCCACCTCGGGACCGCTGCCGTCACCCACCTCTTCGCCGTTGAAGAGCATCGGCGCGTTGTCCTTCTCGCCCTCGCCGATCACCACCACCCCGCGCATCGGGATCGAGTTGATCAGTTTGCGCATCGCGTCGACGGCTGCCCCGTCGCCGCCCTCCTTGTCCCCCCGGCCGACCCACCGGCCGGCGGCCATGGCCGCGGCCTCGGTGACCCGGACCAGGTCGAGGGCAAGGTTGCGGTCGAGATCCTGCGGGATCCGCGTCCTGGTGTTGGTCATACGGCTTCCTCCTCGCGACGTTGCGGGGTGGACCGGCAGGGTCGGCGTCGCCGCTGCCGGTTGTGTCGCTGATCCTCACACGATGCCAGGTCCACCGCCGGAGCGGGGCAGAGGTGGGCCGGATCTCCCCACCCGGGACGGCTGCGAGAATGGGCCGGTGGAACCCGCACAGCCTGCCGACCGCGTACCCGCCGATCCGACCCCGCCGGAGGGCCGGCCGCCGGTGACCCCGACCGGGGCGACCGACGCGGCGGCCGGGACCCGACCCTCGACCGGCCCGACCGCGTCGGAGAGCGACCCGGCCGGGGCGGAAGCGGCGCTGGTCGAGACGCCGGCCGGGGCGGCCACTCCGGAGCCGGCGCTGGTCGAGCCGGACCAGGCCGACACGGACGTGCCGCCCGCCCGTCCGACGGGCCGCCCCGCCCGCCGGGAGAAGCCGCGCTCCGAGCGCTCACCCCGGGACATGGCGCTGTCGCTGCTGGTGCTGCTCGTGCCGATCGCCCTGCTGCTCGCCTTCTACCGGGGCTTCCTCGGCGGCGAGCAGCCGACCGTGGTCGACCCCGCCCCCGCCTACGAGCAGGCCCGTTCGGCGAACGCCTTCCCGGTCGGCGAGCCGGCCGGGCTGGGCTCCGGCTGGCGTACGGTCAGCGCCAGCTACCGCACCGTCGAGGGCGGCGCGAATCTGCGCGTCGGCTACCTCACCCCGGAGGGTCGGGGGGTGCAGCTCGTGCAGAGCAACGTCCCGCCGGAGAAGCTGCTCCCCAACGAGCTGACCGCGCAGGGGCAGCCCCAGGGCCCCACCGACGTCGGCGGGCGCAACTGGCAGCGGTACACCGGCCGGGGCAACGACCAGGCGCTGGTGCTGCTCGAACCCGACCGCACCGTGATCGTGGTCGGCGACGCGCGGGAGAACGAGCTGCGCCAGCTCGCCGGGGCGCTGCGCTGAGCCTGCTCAGCCGGCGTCGTCCCACCAGGCGCCGTCGCGCATGAGGTCCCGGCCGGCCATCTCGTCGACCTCGCCACCGCCGTCCAGGAGCCACCGGCGAGGCAGGGCGTCGACGCCGTCCCGGTGGTGGGGCGTCGGCGAGCTGTCCGGACCGGGGGCGGACCGGACAGGGATTGCCGAACGCGGCGTCAGGGAACAGAGGGTGTGCGACCTCGCCGGCCCGATCGTCCCGGCCGGACGGGACTCGTGCGCCGGGGCAGGAGCAGGGCCCCGACGCCACGCCTCCGGCGCCCGCGCGGGCCGGACGATCCTTGAGAGGTTCACGTGACCATTCGGCGATTCAGCGCGGCGGTCTTCGCCGCGACGCTCCTCACCCCTGGTCTGGCCGCCTGCAACAGCACCGGGACCGGCGAGGCGGGGGCCTCCGCGTCCCCCACGGTCTCCGGCAGCGCCTCGCCCGGGGCCACGGGCGCGGTGAGCGGGGACGCCAAGCAGGCCCTGCTGAACTCCACCAACGAGATCAGGAAGGGCAACTTCCGGTTCGCCATGTCCGGCGCCGGCTCGACCGCCGAGGGGCAGGTGCACGAGCCGAGCCAGAGCGCCGAGATGCGCGTCATGATCGGCGACGCGTCGTCGGACCTGATGATGAAGCTCGACCTGATCCACTACAAGCCGGACAGCTGGGTGAAGCTGGAACTCGGTGGCAGCTCCGCCAACAGCGTCCCCGGGGTGCAGAAGCTCAACCTCGGCAAGTACCAGCACCTCGACCAGACCCGGATCAAGGGCAACAAGGCGCTGGGCTTCGACTTCGAGAAGATCGACCCGGCCGGCAGCGAGGTGCTGACCCAGGGCGTCACCGAGGTCCGGCAGACCGGCGAGGGCAGCTACGCCGGCACGCTGGACGTGTCGAAGGCGGCCGAGGCCGGGTCGGTGGACCAGTCGGTGATCACCGCCCTCGGCCAGCAGGCGAAGTCGGTGCCGTTCACCGCGAAGCTCGACCCGCAGGGCCGGCTCAGCGAGATGGTCGTCCAGATCCCGGCGGCCGGCCGGAACGCCGCCCAGGAGATTAAGGTCACCTACTCCGACTACGGCAACGCCACGGCGGCCCAGAAGCCGCCGGCCGACCAGGTGGTCGAGGCGCCGCAGGAGTTCTACAACCTGTTCAACTGACCCGTCGGCGGCGGGACGGCGCCGGCCGTCCCGCCGCCGGTCAGGACTCGGCGGCCTGGCGGGCGGCGTCGATCCGGGCCCGCGCCCCGTCCAGCCAGCGCTGGCAGATCGCGGCCAGCTGCTCGCCGCGCTCCCAGAGCGCCAGCGACTCCTCCAGCGACGTGCCGCCGGCCTCCAACTTCTCGACCACCTGGGCCAGTTCGGCGCGGGCCTGCTCGTAGCTGAGCCGCTCGTCCGGCTTCTCGTCCACCATCACGGCTCCCTCGGTTCGTCGACGGTCGCGGTCAGCTCGCCCTCGGCGAGGCGTACCCGCAGCGGATCACCCTTGGCGACCTCGGCGGCCGCGCGGACCACGTGGCCGTCCGCGCGCTGCACGATGGCGTACCCGCGGTCGAGGGTGGCGGCGGGGGAGAGGGCGCGCAGCCGGGCCAGGGTGTGCCGCAGGTCGTCACCGGCGGCGCCGAGCCGATGGTCCAGGCAGCGGCCCGTCCGGTCGCGCAGCGCGGTCACCTCGGCGGCACGCTGGTCCACCATCACCTGCGGACGGGACAGCACCGGGCGGGACCGCAGCAGGTCGAGACGGTGCCGCTCCCGGTCCACCAGGTTGCGGACCGCCCGTTCCAGCCGGGACCGGGCCTGGCCGATCAGGCGCACCTCCTCGGTGAGGTCCGGGACGACCCGCTTGGCCGCGTCGGTGGGGGTGGACGCGCGTACGTCGGCCACGTAGTCCACCAGCGGCGCGTCCGTCTCGTGGCCGATCGCGCTGACCACCGGCGTACGACAGGCGAAGACCGCCCGGCAGAGCGCCTCGTCGGAGAAGGGCAGCAGATCCTCGATGCCGCCACCGCCCCGGGCGATGATGATCACGTCGATGGTCGGGTCGGCGTCGAGCACCTTGAGCGCGTCCACGATCTGCGGCACCGCGCTCGGCCCCTGCACCGCCACGTTGACCGTGCGGAACTCGACCGCCGGCCAGCGCCGCCGGGCGTTGGTGAGCACGTCCCGCTCGGCCGCGGAGGCCCGGCCGGTGATCAGCCCGATCCGCTGCGGCAGGAACGGCGGCCGGCGCTTGCGCGCCCGGTCGAAGAGCCCCTCGGCGGCGAGCAGCTTCTTGAGTTTCTCCAGCCGGGCCAGCAGCTCGCCGAGCCCCACCTGGCGGATCTCGTCGGCGCGCAGGCTGAGCGTGCCCCGCGCGGCGTAGAACTCCGGCTTGGCGTGCAGCACCACCCGGGCGCCCTCGCGCAGCTCGGGCGCGCCGGAGTCGAGCACGTCCCGGTTGGTGGTGACGGTGAGGCTGAGGTCGGCCGACGGGTCGCGCAGGGTGAGGAAGACGGTGCTGGCGCCGGGCCGGCGGCTGATCTGCGCGACCTGCCCGTCCACCCAGACCCAGCCGAGGCGGGCGATCCAGGCGCCGACCTTCTGGCTGACCACCCGGACCGGCCAGGGCTCCTCGGGGGTGCTGCGCGGGGCGTCGGTCACCCGCCCACCCTACGGTCAGGCTCCGACGACCTGCGGCAGGCCCGACGGCGCGCGCCGCTGGGCGGAGCCGTCCTCCCGTACCCCGGCCGCGGCCTCCTGCCGGCGCGGACGGCGCCACGTACGATGGTCGGGTGACTCAGGCTGAGACGACTCCCCGGACCGGCAAGCGCGTGCTCCTGGCCAAGCCCCGCGGCTACTGCGCGGGCGTGGACCGGGCGGTGCAGACCGTCGAGGAGGCGCTCAAGCTCTACGGCGCCCCGATCTACGTGCGCAAGCAGATCGTGCACAACAAGCACGTCGTGCAGACCCTGGAGGCCCAGGGCGCGATCTTCGTGGAGGAGAACGAGGAGGTGCCGGAGGGCGCCACCGTGATCTTCTCCGCGCACGGCGTCGCCCCCGAGGTCTACGAGCAGGCGAAGGCGCGCTCGCTGAAGGCGATCGACGCGACCTGCCCGCTGGTGACGAAGGTGCACCAGGAGGCCAAGCGGTTCGCCGCGGAGGACTACGACATCCTGCTCATCGGGCACGAGGGGCACGAGGAGGTCGTCGGCACCGCCGGTGAGGCCCCCGCGCACATCCAGCTCGTCGACGGCCCGGACGGCGTCGACAAGGTCACCGTGCGCGACCCGAACAAGGTCGTCTGGCTCTCCCAGACCACCCTGTCGGTGGACGAGACGATGGAGACCGTGGCCCGGCTGAAGTCCCGGCTGCCGCTGCTCCAGTCGCCGCCCAGCGACGACATCTGCTACGCCACCTCCAACCGCCAGCACGTGGTCAAGGAGATCGCCCCCGAGTGCGACGTGGTGATCGTCGTCGGCTCGCGCAACTCCTCCAACTCGGTGCGCCTGGTCGAGGTGGCCCTGGACGCGGGCGCCCGCGCCGGCCACCTGGTCGACTTCGCCCACGAGATCGACGACGCCTGGCTGGAGGGGGCCACCACCGTCGGCCTGACCTCCGGCGCCAGCGTGCCGGACGATCTGGTGCAGCAGGTGTTGACGCACCTGGCCGAGCGGGGCTTCACCGACGTGGACGAGGTGGTCACCGCCAACGAGCGGCTGACCTTCTCGCTGCCCCAGGAGCTCAAGCGCGACATGAAGGCCGCGGCGGCGGTTCGCGGCTGACCCCACCCGGAACGGATCGGCCGCGCGGCGCGTCCGAGTGGGTATGAAGACTCCTCGGATGGCCCTCGTCGCGCTGGTCGCCTGCGCGGCGCTGACCGCCTGCGGCGGGCAGGACTCCGGCGACGGACCGGGCACCTCCAGCCCTTCGGAAGGATCGCCGGTGACCAGCATGCCCAGCACCGATCCGGCCGACCCGACCGGCCCGAGCGCGCCGCCACCGAGCGCCCCGGCGACCGCGCTGCCGCCGACGAAGCGCCCGCCGGCCGGCCCCAGCCTGCCGCCGGGCCCCGGCGCGCACACCATCTCCGGCACCGTCGAGGCTGGCGTGGAGCCCGGCTGCCTCATGCTCGACGGCTTCCAGCTCATCGGCGGCCCCCGTGACGTGCTCACCGCCGGCGCGAAGGTGACGGTCACCGGCAAGCCGCAGCCCGACATGATGACCACCTGCCAGCAGGGCATCCCCTTCACCGTGGAGAGCGCCCGCCGGTCCTGACCGACCTCGCTCAGGCGGCGCGACGGCAGGAGGCCCGCCCCCGACGGGGAGCGGGCCTCCGCTGTGCGGCCGTCGGGTCAGCCGACCGTCCGGACCACCACGTCACCGTTGCCGATCAGGATGTTCGTGTCGGTGCGGACCTGGACGTTGCCGTGGAGCACGCGGCCCTCAGCCGGCGCCACCTTCGCGGTGACCGTGCCGGGAACCGTCCAGGTGGCGCCGCTGGGCCGCAGCGCGTGGGCGTCGGTCACGGCCACCGACCCGAAGGCCGGGTTGGTGAAGACGTCGATGTACCGGTAGGACGTCGAACCGGCCGGCACCGCGTAGCCCTCGACGCGGACCTTCCAGGCGCCGGCCGCCGGGTTGGCCACGGTCACCGACTCCTCCGAGTCACCGTCCGCGCTCTGCCCCGCCGCCACGCAGGTGCCGGAGGTGCAGTTGAGCAGGTACAGGTCGAGGTCGGCACCCGGGTCGGAGGTGCCGCCGATGGTCGCCCGCAGCTGGGTCGAGCCCGGGGTGACCGTCAGGTCGTACTCCTTGGTCTCACGGTTGGCGATGGTGAACGGACCCTGCCGGGCGCTGCCCAGCGTGCTGCCGGTCGCCCGACCGGTGAAGGAGCCCAACGTGCTGGTCAGGGTGTACGAGCGCTCGACCGGCACGTTCGCCGTGGCCGCGGCGATGTCGTCCGGGTTCGGGGTGACGGTGGCGCCCAGCACCGAGGCGGTCAGCGTGAACGGGGTCCACTCCGCGTCGGAGGTGCGCCGACCGTCCACGGTGATCTCCCAGACGCCGGTCAGCGGTTCGGAGACCGTCCGGCTGTTCGGCGACCCGGTGGCGCAGGCGCCGGCCGCCGGGACGAAGCAGGAGGTCGACGCGTTGCTGTCGATCCCCACCCCGTACGGGTGGTAGCGGAGGAACCGGGCCTGCCCCGTGCCGGCCGCGCCGGTCGGGCCGGCGAAGTCGACCTTCAGCGCGGGGGTGCCGGCCGGCACCCGGACGAAGTAGTGCAGGGACTGGTTGCGGCCGACCCGGCCTTCGACCGTCACCTGGTGGTTCGCCGACGCCTCGAAGGTGTACGGGGCGATGACCGTGTTCAGCGTCTGGTGGTCGACGCCGGCGGTGGCGGGGTCGTCGAGCCGCAGGATCGCCGAGTGTGCGCCCGGACTCGCCGGGTCGACCCGCACCGCCACGGTGACCGGCTTGTTCAGCGGCAGTGACACCGACGCCGGAGCGGAGAAGGTGCCGTCGTTGCCCACCCAGGTCAGCTGGTAGGTGGTCGCCTTCGACCCGCCGCTGGTGCGGGTGAAGGTGTAGGTGCGGGTGTACGCGGTGCCGACGGTGACGCCTTCACGGTCGTAGATGCCGACGCCCACACCCGGCTTCGCGAGGAAACCGGAGAGGACGGTGTCGACCGCCACCGACGAGCTGATGTCGACCGGCTTGAGGTTGGTGCGCAGCAGGTCGTACGCGCCCTTGACGTCGATCAGGCCGGCCCCCTGCTCGTACGCACCGGTGTTGTCGATGAACCGCGCCGAGGACTTCAGGGCCTGCCGGATCTGGACCGGCTTGGACTGGAAGCCCTCCGCCTTCGCGGCACCGACCAGCAGCGCGCCGACACCGGCGGCCTGCGGGGACGCCATCGAGGTGCCGTTGAACATGGCGTACCCCGGCGGCAGCGGGTACGTGCCGGGGACCGGGCCGCCGAGCTGCCAGGTGGGCACGGTGGAGATGGCCGAACCCGGCGCGACGAGGTCGGGCTTGAAGCCGCCGTCCTCACGCGGGCCGCGGGAGCTGTAGTAGTGCAGGCTCTCCGCGTACGGGGAGCTGGAGCCGTAGTTCGACCGCCAGGTGGCGTCGGTGATGTACGAGCCCACACTGAGCACCTTCTCGGCGACCGAGGGGTCGCCGACGGTGTTGACGCCCGGCCCGCTGTTGCCGGCCGAGATGTACATCTGCACGTCGTACCTGTCGATGAGTCGGTTGTAGAGCGCGGCCCGCGTGTTGTTGCCGTCGTTGAGGGCGGGCAGGCCACCGATCGACATGTTGATGACGTCCGCGTCGGCCTGCTTGGCCGCGTAGATCATGCCCTCGATGAGGGCGTGCGAGGTGCAGCCGGCGACGAAGAGGCAGGTGCGGACGGAGATCAGCTTGGCACCCGGGGCGGCGCCGGTCATCGCGCCGCCGAACATGCCGTTGGCGGCGACGATGCCGGCCACGTGCGAGCCGTGGGCGCCGGAGACGATGCCGATGTTCACGAACTTGTTCTTGCCGTCGACCTGCACGACGAACGGCATCGACTCGGCGACGGCGGTCGCCGGGTTGTCGGTGCCGAAGGTGCCGACGTCGTGGCGGACCTTGTAGTCGGTCATGGCGGCCTGGTCGGCGAAGGAGCCGTCCTGGTCGGTGTCGACCCAGACGGTCGACTCGCCGTCCCAGAGGACGCCGAAGACGCCGCTGCTGCCGGCCGGGTTGCCGTCGCGGTTGACGTCGTTGCCGACCTCACCGCCGAGTGCGGGGTTGCGCTCGTCGAAGGTGCCGAAGCGGTACCCGCCGGAGCCCGGAGCGGTCCACTGACGACCACCGACGGTGAAGGTGGGGCCGGAGACGCCGGCCGACATGCTGATCCACGTGGGGTCGCCGTCGTCGGTCGGGTGGGTCGCGGTGACCCAGTCGACGATCTTCCGTTCGCCGGTGGTGGTCTTCTGCAGCGCCGGGTGGGCGAGGTCGACGCCGGTGTCGATGATGGCGACGGTGGTGCCGCGGCCGTCCCGGGTCGGGTTCGCCGCGGCGAAGGCGGCCGCGCCGATGTCCCGGATCGGCATGTACGGGTTGTCGGCGGGGGTGTCCGCACCCGGCGCGGGCTGCGGCGCGGGGGCCTCCGAGCCGTCCGGACGAGGGTCGGGCAGCTCGACGGGGGCGTCGATCTCGACCGTCTGCACGCCGGCCAGCGTCGGGATCCGGTCGGCCTTGTCGACCGCGACACTCGCCCGCAGGTAGCCGAGGTCGTCGTCGCGATAGCGGACGTCGGCGCCGAGGGCGGCGAGACCGTCGGCGACCGAACGGGCCTGCCCGGCCTTCGCGGCGATGAGGACGGTGACCGCCTTACGGCCGGCGGCGCGGGCCTCGGTCAGCCGGTCGTGGTCGGTGGGGCTCCAGCCGGCGGTGGCGCTCTTGAGGGCGTTCACCTGGGTGGACTGGCCGGCGACGGCGGGGTTGGCCGAGCCGGTCAAGGTCAGGGCGCCGGCGGCCAGGGCCGACGCCAGAAGCGCGGCCGAGGTCCGGCCGCGCCGACTGTGGGGGTTTGTCACGTTCTCTTCCTCCGGGGGAGAGCAAGGGGTTGCGGGAGCGTGCCCGTCGACGGATGTGGAGGACGGTCCACCCCGCCACTCATTCAGCGACGGCTATGACGCTGCCATTACGCCTGGCGGGCACTTTCGTAACATCGGACCCGATTGATTGGAGCCGGACGGAGAACGGGCACCGTCCGCCCTCGATCGGCTGGTCGGGAGCGGACGGACGGTCGGTCCCCGACGTGTGCCACCCCGGACGCACGGGAGCCCGCCCCCGAGATTCGGGGACGGGCTCCGGCGGGTGCTACGGACGGATCAGTTCACCGCGCCGATCGAGACCGAGCCGCGGCCGACGACCGCGCCCTCGGTGGTGGTCACGGCCAGGTCGCCGTAGAGGGCCCGGCCGGCGGCCGGGGCGGACTGGGCGGTCACCGTACCGGTGAGGGTGGCGGTGTCGCCGTTCTGCAGCGCCAGCGGGGTGGCCGGCGCGGAGAGCGTGCCCAGCGACGGGGCCGAGAACGAGTCCCGGTAGTCGTAGGCGGTGCTGGTGCCGGGGCCGTCCACGGCGTACCCGTCGACCACGACCCGGTAGGTGCCCGGGGCGGGGTTGGTCAGGGTGACCGCCTCCTCCGAGTCACCGTCGGCCGAGATGCCCACCCGGGTGGCGCCCAGGAAGACCGACAGGTCCAGGTCGGCGCCGAGGTTGGCGGTGTTGCCGATCCGGGCGGTGAAGCTGGTCGCGCCGGCCGGCACGTCCACGGTCCACTCCTGCTGCGCGCCCTCGGCGATGGTCGGCCGCTCCGCGTGCACGCTGGCGAGCGGGCCGCCCTGGCCGGTCACCGCGACCGGGCCGAAGGTGTTGGTCAGGTCCCAGCTCACCTCGGCCGGGGTGCCGGCGGTCACCGACGGCAGCTCGATCACGGCCGGCTCGACCGTGACGCCCTGCACCCGCGCCTGGAGCTGGAACGGGTTGTTGAGCGACGGCGACGTACGCCGCGCCTCCACCTCGATCTCCCAGACGCCCGGGATCGGGTTCTGGTAGTCCCGCTCCTGCGGCTTGCAGGTCGCGGCGTTGGAGAAGTTGGTGTAGCAGGCGAGGCTGGAGGTGCTCTCCACCGGGACGCCGTACGGGTTGAAGGCGATGAACCGGGTCTGCGAGCCGGTGGCGATGCCGGAGAGGTTGACCTGGAGCGCGCCCGCCCCGGCCGGCACGGTCACGAAGTACGAGGTGAAGCCGTTGCGGTCGACCGAGCCCTCGGTGGAGAAGGAGTAGGCCGGCTTCTTCACGTCGTGGGCGACGACCACCACGGTGGAGACCTCGAAGTCGATCACCGAGGTGCTCGGGTCGTCGATCGTCAGCAGCGCGCCGTGCGCACCGGCGGTACGCGGCTTGGCGACCACGTTGACGGTGACGGCCTTGTTCAGCGGCAGCGAGACGGACTTCGGCGCGGTGAAGGTGCCGTCGTTGCCGCGCAGCGCCAGGTTGTGCCGGACGTTGCCGGCCGGGCCGGTGGTCCGGGTGACCTTGACCTTGTAGGTCTTCGTCTGGTTGACCTTCTGGCCGCCCTGGCCGGAGGCGCACCGGTTGTAGACGCCGGTGCCCCGGTCCGGGTTCGGCACGAACCTGCCGGTGCCCGCGTCGTAGCGGGTCAGGTTCTCCGACAGTTCGGTGCAGACCGGCGCGTCCGAGGTGTACGAGCGGGTCTCGACGCCCTTGCTGAGCAGCTTCCAGGCCCCCGGCACGTGGAACATGCCGTAGCCCTGGGCGTACGTGGCGACGCCGTCGATCGGCTTCGCCGAGGTGTAGATGGCCCGGCGCAGCGCGGCCGGGGTGACGCCCTGGTCGTTCGCCTTGGCGGCGGAGAGCAGCAGCGCGGCGGCGCCGGCGGCCTGCGGCGAGGCCATCGAGGTGCCGTTGAGCATCTGGTAGCCCGGCGGCAGCGTGTAGCCGGCCTCGACCGGGACGTTGCCCGGCTGCCAGGTCGGCGCGGTGGCGATGGCCGAGCCCGGGGCGGCGATGTTCGGCTTGAAGCCGCCGTCCTCACGCGGGCCGCGCGAGGAGAAGTTGAACAGCGCGTTCTCCTTGCGCACCACCGAGCCGTAGTTGGCCAACCAGGTGTCCTTGCTGATGCTGGCGGCGACGCTGACCACGTTGGAGGCGACCGACGGGTCGCCGATCGTGTTCAGACCCGGGCCGGAGTTGCCGGCCGAGATGAACATCTGCACGCCGTACGTGGTGATCAGGTCGTTGTAGAGCTGGGCGCGGGCGTTGGAGCCGTCGTTGAGCGCCGGGAGACCGCCGATCGACATGTTGACCACGTCGACCTTGCGGTTGATCACCAGGTCGGCCATGCCGGTGGTGAGCGCGGCGGCGGTGCAGCCACCCCCCCACGAGCAGGCGCGGGCGGAAACCAGCTTGGCGCCGGGCGCCGCGCCGTCGAAGGCGCCGTTGCCCATCATGTCGTTGGCGGCGGTGATGCCGGCGACGTGCGTGCCGTGGGTCGACTCGACGATGCCGATGTTGACGTAGTCGACCAGGCCGGGGCCGCCCACCGGGGCGGTGTCGACGTCCTCGCGGTACTCGACGACGAACGGGATCTGCTCGCGGACCGCGGTGGCCGGGTTGTCCGTGCCGAAGTGACCGACCTGGAACTTCTCCTTGTACGGGCGCATCAGCTCGTCGTCGGTGAAGTCGCGGTTCTGGTTGGCGTCCACCCGGATGTCGTGGGTGGTGCTGTCGTAGAGGATGCCGAACGTGTCGGTGGTGTCGCCGTCGCGGTTGACGTCACCGGCCGGGTCGCTGCCCGCCGTGATCGACTCGCGGAAGGTGGCGAACCGGTAGGTGCCGGCGGGAGCGGTCCAGGCGGCGCCGCCGACGGTGAAGGCCGGGCCGGTCACCTCGGTGATCATCGCCCGCCAGGTGGCGTCCTCCAGCGGGTCGGTGGCGGTGACCCAGTCGACGATCTTGCGCTCGCCGGTGGTGGTCTTCTGCAGCGCCGGCTGGTCGAGGTCCACACCGGAGTCCATGATGCCGATGGTGACCCCGCGCCCGTCCCACTCCGGGTGGGCGGCCTTGAAGGCCTCGGCGCCGGTCTCGTTGGTCGGCATGTACGGGTTGACCGCGCCGGTGCCGGCGCCCGGGCCGGCCAGGGTCTCGCCCTGTGCCGCGGTGCGGGCGCCGGCCGGGGTGGCCTCGGCGACCGGGTCGGGGAGCTGGATGGTCTCGTCGAGGTCGACCGCGGCGACGCCGGGGAGCGTGGCGGCCTTCAGGGCCTTGCCGGTGGGGACCTTCGCCAGCACGTAGCCGATGGAGTCGAAGCGCTGGCTGACCGTGCCGCCGAGCTTCTTCATCGCGTCGGCGACGTCCTTCGCCTCACCCTTCTCGGTGGCGACGATCAGCGTGACGGTCGGGGCGTGCTTCGCCTCGGCCTCGGCGAGCAGCTTGGCGTCGTGCGCGCCGAGGGTCTCGACGGCGTTGGTGGTGGCGTCCGGGGTGGTGGTCGCGGGTGCGGCGCTCGCGGTGGCGGCGCCGCCCGCGCCGGTCATGGCGCCGGCTGCCACGACCGAGGCGAACAGGCCGGCGGAGGTACGCCGGCGCAGGTTGCGGGGTTTGCTCACGTTCTCTTTCCTCCAGAGAACAGGGCCCTGAGATGACAGGGCACGCGTGAGCGAAATCCTTTGTGCTGCGTAGCTCCGGTGTCACTACCGACTGGTAAGTTGTGACCCCATCGTGACATGCACGGGTGCGCACTGTCACATGGGAGATGCTAGATGGAGCGCTCCATCGTGGACGGACCGTCCAGCAGCTCGGGCGCCTGCGGCTGCCGGGGCGTCAGCTCCACCTGCGCCGGCGTGGTCAACTCCTGGTCGGAGACGCCCAGCTCGGCCAGCTTGCGGGCGCTGACCAGCACCCGTGCCTCCAGCGAGCCGACCGCCCGGTTGTAGGCGGTCACCGCCGCGCTGAGCGAGCCACCGAGCTTGCCGACGTGGTCGCCCAGGGTGGACAGTCGGCCGTACAGCTCACGGGCCAGCGAGTGCACCGCCACCGCGTTGCGGGCCAGCGCCTCCTGCCGCCACGAATAGGCCACCGTGCGCAGCATCGCCACCAGGGTCGCCGGGGTCGCCAGCACCACGTTGCGGGCGAATGCGTGCTCCAGCAGGGTCGGGTCGCGCTGCAACGCCACGTCCAGGAACGGGTCGGCGGGAACGAAGAGCACCACGAACTCCGGCGTCGAGTCGAACGCCGCCCAGTACGACTTCGCGGCCAGCGCGTCGACGTGCGCCCGTAGGTGCCGCGCGTGCGCGTCGAGATGGGTGTCGCGTCCCCGCTCGTCGCGCGCCTCCATCGCGGTCAGGTACGCGTCGAAGGGCGCCTTGGCGTCCACCACCACCGTCCGGCCGCCGTGCAGCCGGACCACCAGGTCGGGGCGGACCCCCTGGTGGTCGGTGGCGGCGGTGACCTGCTCGCTGAAGTCGCAGTGCTCCAGCATGCCGGCGGCCTCGACGATGCGCCGCAGCTGGTGCTCGCCCCACCGGCCGCGCACCTGGGGGGCGCGCAGCGCGGCGACCAGCTGCTTGGTCTCGGTGCGCAGCTCGCCGGAGACGGTGCTCATGGCGCGTACCTGCTCGCGTAGTTCGGCGTAGGCGTCCACCCGGTCGCGTTCCAGCTCACCGACGCGCTGCTCGTAGCGACGGAGGGTGTCGTGCAGCGGGGCGACCGCGCGGGCCACCGCCTCCTGGGACTGGGCGGTGGCCTCGTAGCTGAGCGCCCGCATCGACTGCTCCAGCCGCCCCTCACCCTCCCGGGTGGCCGCCAGGGTGGCCTCCAGCCGGGCGACCTCCGCCGCCGACCGGGCCCGGGCCAGGTGCCAGCCCCCGACGCCGCCGACGGCGAGACAGACCACCACCACGGCCAGCGTCGACAGGTCCATCCCCAGAGCATGCCAAAGGGGTACGACCTGCGCCGGGCGGGTACGTTCAGCGGCATGGAACTTCTGCTCGTGGCGGTCCTCGTCGTCCTGCTGGTCGGCGGGTTCGTCTGGTGGCGGCGGGAACGGGCCGCCCGTGAGGCGCGCAGCCTCGCCGACGTCCGGGCCGACGCCCAGCGCTGGTACGAGCGCCTCGGCGGCCAGGTGATGAACCTGCACGGCGACGCCCCGGCCGTACGCCAGGCGCTGGTCGACGCCGCCGAGCGCTACAACGCCGCCGGCAGCCAGCTGGAGCAGGCGGGGACGGTCCACCAGTACCGGCTGGCCCGGGAGACGGCCCTGGAGGGGCTGGCGTACGCGCGGGCGGCCCGGGTGGCGCTGGGCCTGGACCCGGGTCCCGAGCTGCCGCCGCTGGCCGCCGCGCAGGGCACCGGAGAGTTGACCCGGGAACGCCAGGTGCAGGTGCAGGGACAGACCTTCAAGGCGGGGCCGCAGCCGGGCCGGGACACCCCGTACTACTACCCGGGCGGGCGGCTCCAGGGCCGGCCGGTGCCGGCCGGCTGGTACTCCACCCCGTGGTGGAAGACCGCGCTCGGCGCCGGCGCCGGGGTGATCGGCGGCATGCTGATCGCCGACGCGCTCTTCTCCCCGGCCTTCGCCGACCCGGGCTACGGCGACGAGGCCGGCTCCCAGGAGGGCTTCGGCGACGGCGCGGCGGACCAGGGCGACTTCGGCGGGGACCAGGCGGCCGACTTCGGTGGGGCCGCCGGTGACTTCGGCGGCGGCGACTTCGGGGGCGGCGACTTCGGCGGCGGCGACTTCGGAGGCGGCGACTTCTGAGCCGTGGCGGCCGGGGCTGCTGCGGGATGCCGGGCCCGGCCTGCGCCTCGCCGTGCTGGCCGGCCTGTGCCTCGCCGTGCTGCCCGGCCTGTGCCTCGCCGTGCTGCCCGGCCTGTGCCTCGCCGTGCTGCCCGGGCTGTGCCTCGCGGTGCTGCCCGACGACGCCGATCTGACCGCACGACGACGCCGGGTGACACCGTTCGGCGGCGAGCGACGATCGCCACCGCACGACACGACGAAGGCCCCGGTCACGCGGACCGGGGCCTTCGTCGTACCGGTGGATCAGCCGGTGTTGCGCATGCCGGCGGCGATGCCGTTCACCGTGGTGAGCAGCGCCCGCTCCAGGGCCGTGCCGTCGCTCGGGGCGCGCCGGCCCCCCGGCGCGGTCGCCACCGCGCGCCCGGCGGCGCCGGAGTCCCGGTACTGCCGCAGCAGCGCCACCTGGAGGTGGTGCAGCGGCTCCAGGTAGGTGTCGCGCACCGCGAGGGTGCGCTGGAGCACCGGCGAGTTCTCCAGCAGGGCCGGCGCGGCGGTCACCGCCAGCACCTCCTGCTTGGTCAGCTCGTACTCCTGCTCGATCTTGTCGAAGATCGGGTGCAGCTTCTTCGGGACCAGCGTCTCCACGTACCGGCGGGCGATGGTCAGGTCGGTCTTGGTCAGCATCATCTCGACGTTCGACAGGAACGTGCGGAAGAAGTGCCAGTTGCGGTTCATCTCGGCGAGGACGTCCTCCAGCCCGGCCGCCCGGGCCGCCGCCAGCCCGGAGCCCACCCCGAACCAGCCGGGCACGATCTGCCGGGTCTGCGTCCAGCCGAACACCCACGGGATGGCCCGCAGGCCGGAGAGCCCGGCCCCGGTGTTCGGCCGCTTCGCCGGCCGGGAGCCGATGTTCAGCGCGCCGAGCAGCTCCGTCGGGGTCGAGGCCCAGAAGTAGGCCGGCAGGTCCGGGTCCTCGACCAGTCCCCGGTAGGAGCGGAACGCCGACTCGGAGACCACGTCCATCGCCGCGTCCCAGCGCTCCAGCATCTCGGCCGGCTGGCGCGGCGCGGTGTGCAGCAGCGTCGCCTGGAGCACCGCGGCCACCGTCAGCTCCAGGTTCTCCCGGGCCAGGGCGGGCAGCGTGTACTTGTCGGAGATGACCTCGCCCTGCTCGGTCACCTTGATCGCGCCGTCCAGCGTGCCGTACGGCTGGGCCAGGATCGCGTCGTGGGTGGGGCCGCCACCGCGACCCACCGTGCCGCCCCGGCCGTGGAAGAGCCGCAGGTGCACGCCGTGCCGGGCGGCCACGTCCCGCAGCGCGCGCTGCGCCCGGTGGATCGACCACTGGCTGGTGGTGATGCCGGCCTCCTTGTTGGAGTCGGAGTAACCCAGCATCACCTCCTGCACGTCGCCCCGGGCCGCGACCAGCGCCCGGTACGCGGGCAGGGACAGCAGCTCGTCCAGCAGCTCACCGCCGGCGTTCAGCTCGGCCGGGGTCTCCAGCAGCGGCACGATGCCGATCCGGGCCCGGCCACTGTGCACGTCGATCAGGCCGGCCTCGCGGGCCAGCACCACCGCGGCGAGCACGTCGTCCACACCCAGGGTCATCGAGATGATGTACGACTCGATGACCTCGGCGCCGAACCGGTCCTGCGCCTCCCGGATCGTCGCGAACACGTCGAACGTCTTCTGCGCGCTCTCGGTCAGCGGGGTGTCCAGGGTGGAGAGCGGCCGGCGGCCGGTCAGCTCGTCGGCGAGCAGCTTGGTGCGCTCCAGCCGGGTCAGCGACGGGTAGTCCGACACCTCGCCGACGGCCGCGTAGAGCTGGGCGAGCACCTCGTGGTGCTTCTCGGCGTGCTCCCGGACGTCCATCGTCGCCAGGTGCAGGCCGAACGCGGAGACCGTACGGATGGTGGAGGCCAGCCGCCCGACGGCGGTGAGCTGCCCGGAGTTGCGGGCCAGCGACGCGCGCAGCAGCTCCAGGTCGGCGATCAGCTCGGCCGAGCCGCGGTAGTCGCGCCCCGGCACGTGCGCGGTGCCGGTGCGCAGCCGCTCCCGGGTGTTGGCCAGCTTCGCCTTCACGCAGCGGGCCTTGAGCCGGTACGGCTCCTCGGCGTTGACCCGGCGGAACCGGGGGGCCACCTCGGGCAGCGCGTCCAGGTCGGCGGCGAGGCTGGCGGACAGGTCGAGGGAGACCGCGCGCAGCCGACGGGAGACGGACACCTCGTTGATGAGGTGGTCCATCGCCTTCTCGGTGGCCGCGATGCCGTGCTCGTGCTGGATGCGCAGCACCTCACGGGTGACCGTCGGGGTGACGAACGGGTTGCCGTCGCGGTCGCCGCCGATCCAGGTGCCGAAGGTCAGCGGGCGGGACGTCGGCGAGGTCTCCACGCCCAGGGTGCGCAGCGTGTCGGCGAGGTCGTCGAGCACCTGCGGGGCGGCCTCGGCGTACAGGTCGCGCAGGTAGTAGATGGCGTTGCGGGCCTCGTCGGTCGGGTCGGGCCGGTCCAGCCGCAGCTCGTCGGTCTGCCACATCAGGTCCAGCAGTTCGGCCAGCCGCCGGTTGGCGGGCCCCTCGTCGCTGGCCCCGTAGAGGATGGCGTTGCTGGTCTCGGTGTCCAGCTCGTCGGCGATGGCGCGCAGCTTGGACAGGATCGACCGGCGGGCCGCCTCGGTCGGGTGGGCGGTGAACACCGGCCGGACCGCGAGCCGGCGGGCCGCCGCCGCGATCTCCTCGGCCGGCACCCCGCGCTCGGCGATCATCTTGGCCGCCTGGTCCAGCCAACCGCCGTGCATGGCCCGGCGGCGGCGCAGGTCCCGCGCCCGGTGCACCTGCTCGGTGATGTTGGCCAGGTGGAAGTAGGTGGAGAAGGCGCGGGCCAGCTTCGTGCCGGTGGTCACGTCCAGCCCGCCGAGGCGCTGCGCGGCGACCGGGGCGTCGGAGCGGACCTGGGCGCGGATCTCCTCGACCAGGTCGAGCAGGGGGCGGCCCTCCTGCCGGGCCAGGGTCTGGCCGAGCAGGGTGCCGAGGCGGCGGATGTCGGCCCGGAGAGCGGCGTCGGGCCCGTCGTGGTCGTGCTGGTCGGTCACCATGCGCTCCTTACGTGAGTACGAAGGACAGCGCTGTCCGACTCCCTGGATCGTATCGGTGCAGACCCCCCGACAAGGAGGGGGTCCGGGATGTCACCTTCCCCACGGTCACGGCCGGCCGGAGATCTTGACGGGGCGTGCGCCGGCCCGCCGGCCCCGCACCAGCGCGGCGGTGAGCAGCCCGACCACCCCGAGGACGGTCCAGACCAGCAGCCCCGCCAGCGGCCAGCTTCCGGCCCGCAGGTCGAAGTAGACCACGGACTTGAGCAGGTCGGTGGCGAGGCCGGGGACGTTCCACCGGTGCATCCCGCGCAGCACGGTGGGTAGGAACTCCGGCGCGTAGACGCCGCCCGAGCCGGGGTTGCCGAGGACGACCAGCAGCAGGATGACCAGGCCGGTGCCGAGCAGCCCCAGCCAGCCCTGCACGGCGGCGGCGACCATCCCGGCGGTGAGGACGGTGAGCACGCCCACCGCGGCGACCGCCGGCAGGTCGTGGTCCCAGACGCCGAGCACCGGCCCGACCAGCACCGCGCCGATGACGCCGAGCAGCACGGCGTGCACGGCCAGCGAGGCGATCCGCAGCCCGGCGCGGCGCAGGTCGCGCGGGGTGGTGCCGAGCGAGATGCCGAGCGCGGTGGACGCCAGGTAGCCGCCGAGCACCAGGCCGACGGCCAGGTAGAACGGCACCAGCCCGCGCGGGTCGTCGGCGGAGACGGGCACCTGGTCGGTCACCTCGAGCGGGAGCTGCGCCTGCTGCGCGGCCCGGTTCAGCACGTCGACGACGACGCCGGTGGCGGCCGGGGCGGACGCGCTGGCGGTGCTGAGGAGCAGCGTGCCGTCGGGGGTGGAGGTGAGCACGGCGTACACCTCGCGGGCGGTCAGGCCGTCGTCGGCCTCGCCCGGGGTGTCGTACTGGATCGGCTCGATCGTGTCGGTGCGGCCGCGCACCGCCGCCAGCACCGCCTGCGCGCGCTGGTCGCCGAGGACCACCCCGACGGGGACGTCGCGGGGGTCCGGCCGGTGCAGGGCGCCCACGTACGCCGCGATGAAGGCGACGGCCAGTGCCAGGGTGCCGGCCAGCAGCGCCGCCGTGCGGGGCAGCCAGTCGCGGTCCCGCTGCTCCTCGTCCACGTCGTCAGCCTATTGCCGGATCTGCCGGAGATGTGAGTTTTGGTCGCCTGGCTTGCTCCGGTCTGCCGGGCCGGCCCGGTCGCCATCGGTAACCTCCCGGCATGACGCTCCCGAGCTATCCTCCCGGGCCGAAGCCGGGCGACCGGGTCGCGGTCGTCTCCCCGTCCGCCGGCCTGCCGGGCATCTTCCCCCACGTGTACGAGCTGGGGCTGCGCCGGCTGCGCGAGGAGTTCGACCTGGAACCGGTCGAGTACCCGACCACCCGCCAGGTGGGCGCCGACCCGCGTGACCGGGCCCGGGACCTCACCGCCGCCTTCGCCGACCCGACGGTCACCGCCGTGCTCGCCACCGTCGGCGGGGACGACCTGATCACCGTCACCCCGTACCTCGACGACGACGTGCTGCGGGCCAACCCGAAGCCGTACTTCGGGTACTCGGACAACACCAATGTCCTCAACCACCTGTACCGGCTCGGCATCGTGGCGTACCACGGCGGATCGGTGCTGGTGCACCTCGGCCGGCCCGGCCGGCCGCACCCGCTGACCTTCGACTCGCTGCGCGCCGCCCTGTTCACCCCCGGCTGGTACGAGCTGACCCCCGCCACCGAGTGGGGCGACCGGCCGAACCCGTGGACCGAGCCGGAGACGCTGGCCGACGAGCCGGAGATGCTGCCGGGCGAGGGCTGGCGCTGGCAGGGGCCCGCACGGGTGGTGCAGGGGCGGACCTGGGGCGGCTGCCTGGAGATCCTGCACTGGCTGATGGCCGTCGACCGGGTCCCGACGGCCGCGGAACTGGCCGGGTCGGTGCTGGTCGTCGAGACCTCCAACGAGCTGCCCGACGCGCAGGAGGTCTTCCGGATCGTGCGCAACATGGGGGAGCGGGGGCTGCTCGCCGCCTTCCCGGCGGTCGTGGTCGGCCGGCCCAAGGCGTGGGACTTCGACCACCGGCTCTCCGTGCCGGAACGGCTGGCCTGGGGCGAGGCGCAGCGGGCGGCGATCACCCGGGCGCTCGCCCCGTACCGCCCGGACGCGGTGGTGGTCTTCGACGTCGACCTCGGCCACACCGACCCGCAGTTGATCGTCCCGTACGGCGGGGAGATCCGGGTGGACGCCGTCGAGCGGCGCATCTCGGTGCGGTACTGACCGGATCCCGGCCCGGCCGGCCCGGTGTCAGTCCAGCACGGCGAAGGCGCGGACGGGGAAGGTGCCCATGCCGGCCACCCTCGGCGGGGCGGCGGTGAAGCGGAATCCCTCGGGCGGCAGGGCGTCCAGGCCGGTCAGGTGCTCCACGATCGGGATGCCGGCGGCCAGCAGCGTGCTGTGCGCCGGGCGCTCGCCCCGGGCCGCCGGGCCCATGTCGTCGATGTTGATCGAGTCGATGCCGACCAGGGTGGCGCCCGCCTCGGCCAGGGCCCGCGCCCCGTCGCCGGTCAGGTGGGGCGCCTCCGGCGCGCCGTACCGGTCGGTGCCGAAGTGCGCGGACCAGCCGGTGTGCAGCAGCACCGCCCGGCCGGCCACGTCGTACGGCGCCAGCAGCAGCCGGTCCACCGCCCGCGTCCCGGCCGGCACCCGGACCACGACGCCGGGCAGGTCGGCGAGGCGGTCCAGCGGGACGCCGGTGAGGTCCGCGCCGTCGGCGTACCGGTGCGCCGGGGTGTCCAGGTACGTGCCGGTGTTGGCGATCATGTCGATCCGGCCCACCTGGAACTCCGTGCCCGGCGCGTAGTTCGCCCGGGACGCCTCCCGGGTCAGCCACTCGGTGATCCGGGGCGTCGGCCAGCCGGGCAGGGTGGTCGTCCCGTCCGCGATGACGTGGCTCAGCTCGACCAGCCGCCGTCCCCCGGACCCGCTGCCGGCGGCCGGCCCGGCCACGCCCCGGCCGCCCTTGTGCGGCTCCTCGACGATCGTCTTGTTGCTGATCCGCACCTCGCCGACCATCAGCAGCCCGAGGTGCCGGACGAGCAGCGCGGCGAGGTCGTCGTCGCTGATCTCCCGCCCGGCGATGTCGAGCCGGAACCCGTCGGTCCGCAGACCGCCTCCGTTGGCGAACGTGATCTCGGCGTCGAACTGCGCCCGGTACTGCCTCGTCATGGGCCCAGCCGACCACGCCGGCGCGGTCCGGTCAAGATCCTTTCCGGCACGCCCGGGGACGCCGCCGCGCCCGGGGACGCCGCCGCCTCCGGGACGCCGCGCGGAGCACGCGGGAATCCGCGGGACGGCGGACGAAGCCGGGGCCCGGCCGGGATCGTCCCCGACCGGGTCGCGCGTCAGACGATCCGGCAGCGGCCGGCGCTGTAGTGCGTGACCGCCGCCAGGATCTCCGACTCCGGGCGGTCCGCGAAGTTCAGGGTCGCGACCAGTCCGGAGCCGTAGAAGGCGCTCAGCAGGCCGCTGTCCAGCGCGGTGAAGGTGCCGAGATTCTGCAGGGCACGCTGGTCGTAGGGCTTGACGACCAGCATCTTCTCCAGGCTCCAGCGGCGGCGCGAGATCTGGGCGACGGCCTCCCAGGGCAGCCAGACCGCCTGGCCCCGGGTCGGTCGGGTACGGATCCAGAGCCCGGCCGGGCTCAGCGCCAGCACCGGGCCGCCGGAGCCGATCAGCCAGAGCTGGATGCCGATCGGCAGGGCGATCGCGACCAGCACGCAGCCCACGATCGCGAGCAGGCCGACCACGGCGGTGCCGCGGTCCTGCCCGTCGGTGCCGCCCAGCACGCCCAGGCCGAGGACGCAGACGAGCGGGACCAGCAGTACCGCCACGACCCCGCCCATGACCAGGCCACGCTTGGCGACGTTGGGCCGGACGACGAACGGCTGGTCCTCCGGGATGCGCCTGGTCACCGGCGCGGGCGGGGGCGGTGGCGGGTATCCCGGCGGCGGGCCGTACGGAGGCTGCGGCGCACCGTACGGAGGCTGCGGTGGCGGGCCGTACGGAGGCTGCGAGGGTTGGCCGGACGGCGGCCAGGGTGGCGGGGTGGTCACCGGGGGCGCTCCCACTGCTGCGCGGACGGGAGGGCCAGCCTACGGGTCGGCGGCCAGGACGGGTGCCCCGGATCCGCCGGCGGGGAGCCCCGGGCCCACCACGGCGGGCGGCGGGAGCCCGGAATGTCCGGGCAGCGGGATAGTCTCGACAGGTGCACCCCCCGTCCGACTGGACGCGGGGCCGTCGTCGTGTGTCGACCTCCTGGAAGTGATCACCCATGCTCGCCGGACTCTTCTCCGCCGCCCTGGCCGACCCCGGGCTGGCCCGGGCGCGTGACCTGGCGCGCTCCGGCGCCGCTCAGGTCGACGGCCTCGACCTCACCGCCCCGGCCGCCCTGCGCCCGTTCGCCGTCGCCGCCGTCGCGGCCGACGAGCCGGCCGGCGGGGCCGCGCGTCCCGTGCTCGCCGTGACCGCCACCACCCGAGAGGCCGACGACCTGGCCTCCGCGCTGGGCAGCCTGCTCCCGCCGGACCAGGTGGCGGTCTTCCCCTCCTGGGAGACGCTGCCGCACGAGCGGCTGTCGCCGCGCTCCGACACGGTGGGCCGGCGACTCGCCGTGCTGCGCCGGCTGGCGCACCCGGAGTCGGCCGACGCGCACGGCCGCACCGGGCCGCTGCGGGTCGTCGTCGCGCCGGTCCGCTCGCTGCTGCAACCGCAGCTCAAGGGGCTCGGGGACCTGGATCCGGTCCGTCTGGCCGCCGGCGACGAGGCGGACCTGGAGGAGGTGGCCCGCCGGCTCACCGACATGGCGTACGCCCGGGTCGACCTGGTGACCAAGCGTGGCGAGTTCGCCGTGCGCGGCGGCATCCTGGACGTCTTCCCGCCCACCGACGAGCACCCGTCCCGGGTCGAGTTCTGGGGCGACGAGGTGGAGGAGATCCGCACCTTCGCCGTCGCCGACCAGCGGACCATCGAGGGCGTGCCGCTGCTGTGGGCCCCACCGTGCCGGGAGCTGCTGCTCACCCCCGGCGTACGCAAGCGGGCCGCCGTGCTCGCCGAGGAACACCCGGAGCTGGCCGAGATCCTGGACCGGCTCGCCGAGGGCATCCCGGTCGAGGGCATGGAGTCGCTGGCCCCGGTGCTGATCGGCGCCGACTCGATGGAGCTGCTGCTGGACTGCATGCCGACCGGCACCCACGTCCTGCTCTGCGACCCGGAGCGGATCCGCACCCGGGCGCACGACCTGGTGCGTACCTCCGACGAGTTCCTCCAGGCGAGCTGGGCCGCGGCGGCCGTCGGCGGGCAGGCCCCGGTCGACGTCGGCGCCGCCGCCTTCCGCACCCTGGCCGACGTGCGGGCACACGCCCGCGCGCTGCGCCAGCCCTGGTGGACGCTCGCCCCGTTCGGCCTCGTCGAGGCCGACGCCGCCGCCCCGGCCCGGCAGCCGTGGGAGGACGCGCCGACCGAGGTCGACGTCACCCCCGACGACGCGATCGCGGTGACCCTGGCCGCCCAGCCCGCCCCGCTCTACCACGGCGAGACCACCCGGGTGGTGGACGACCTCACCCGCTGGGCCGGCGAGGGCTGGTCGATCGCGCTGGTCTTCGAGGGGCACGGCCCCGCCCAGCGGGCCGTCGAGGTGCTGCGCGACGCCGGTCTCGGCGCCCGGCTGGTCGAGGAGGTGCCGGCCGCGCCCGCCCCCGGCGAGGTGCTGGTCTCCTGCGGCTGCCTGACCGCCGGCTTCGTCGACGAGGCGTCGAAGTTCGTGCTGCTCACCGGCAACGACGTCACCGGCGGTCGGGGCACCTCGACCCGGGACATGCGCAAGATGCCGAGCCGGCGGCGCAACACCATCGACCCGCTGGAGCTGAAGGCCGGCGACCACGTCGTGCACGAGCAGCACGGCATCGGCCGCTACGTCGAGCTGGTGCAGCGCACCGTCAACGGCGCGTCCCGGGAGTACCTGGTCATCGAGTACGCCCCGAGCAAGCGCGGCCAGCCCGGCGACCGGCTCTTCGTCCCCACCGACCAGCTCGACCAGCTCTCCCGGTACGTCGGCGGCGAGCAGCCCACCCTGCACAAGATGGGTGGCTCGGACTGGCAGAAGTCCAAGGCCCGGGCCCGCAAGGCGGTCAAGGAGATCGCCGCGCAGCTGATCCAGCTCTACGCGGCCCGCAAGGCGTCCAAGGGGCACTCCTTCGGCCCGGACACCCCGTGGCAGCGGGAGCTGGAGGACGCCTTCCCGTGGCAGGAGACGCCGGACCAGCTCGCCGCGATCGAAGAGGTCAAGCGGGACATGGAGCAGACCGTCCCGATGGACCGGCTGATCTGCGGCGACGTCGGCTACGGCAAGACCGAGATCGCGGTGCGCGCGGCGTTCAAGGCGGTGCAGGACGGCAAGCAGGTGGCGGTGCTGGTGCCCACCACGCTGCTGGTGCAGCAGCACTACAACACCTTCGCCGAGCGGATGAGCCAGTTCCCGGTGACCATCCGGCAGCTCTCCCGCTTCCAGACCCCGAAGGAGTCCGAGCGGACCCTGGAGATGGTCGCCGACGGCACCGTCGACATCGTGATCGGCACCCACCGGCTGCTCCAGTCGGCCACCCGGTTCAAGTCGCTGGGCCTGGTCATCGTCGACGAGGAGCAGCGCTTCGGCGTCGAGCACAAGGAGCACCTGAAGTCCATGCGGGCCTCGGTCGACGTGCTGAGCATGTCGGCCACCCCGATCCCGCGGACGCTGGAGATGGCGATCACCGGCATCCGGGAGATGTCGACCATCGCCACCCCGCCGGAGGAGCGGCACCCGGTGCTGACCTTCGTCGGGGCGTACGACGACCGGCAGGTGGCCGCCTCCATCCACCGTGAGCTGCTCCGCGACGGGCAGGTCTTCTACCTGCACAACCGGGTCGAGTCGATCGAGCGGGCGGCGCGGCGGATCCGTGAGCTGGTGCCCGAGGCCCGGGTCGCGGTGGCGCACGGCCAGATGGGCGAGGAGGCCCTGGAGAAGGTGATGGTCGGCTTCTGGGAGAAGGAGTTCGACGTCCTGGTCTGCACCACCATCGTCGAGTCCGGCATCGACATCCCGAACGCCAACACCCTGATCGTGGAGCGGGCCGACCTGCTCGGCCTGGCCCAGCTGCACCAGATCCGCGGCCGGGTCGGCCGGGGCCGGGAGCGGGCGTACGCGTACTTCCTCTACCCGCCGGAGAAGCCGCTCACCGAGCACGCCCACGAGCGGCTGGCCACCATCGCGCAGCACACCGAGCTGGGCGCCGGCATGTACGTGGCGATGAAGGACCTGGAGATCCGGGGCGCCGGCAACCTGCTCGGCGGTGAGCAGTCCGGCCACATCGAGGGCGTCGGTTTCGACCTGTACGTCCGCATGGTCGGCGAGGCGGTCTCCGCGTTCAAGGGCGAGCGCCCCGAGGAGGAGACCGAGGTCAAGGTGGATCTCCCGGTCGACGCGCACCTGCCGCACGACTACGTCGGCGTGGAGCGGTTGCGCCTGGAGATGTACCGCAAGCTCGCCGAGGCGCGCGACGAGGAGCGGCTGCGCGAGGTGGTCGCCGAGATGACCGACCGGTACGGCGAGCCGCCCGCCCCGGTGCAGAACCTGGTCGCGGTGGCCCGGTTCCGCCTGCTGGCCCGCCGGTACGGCCTCACCGACGTGAGCATGCAGGGCAAGCACATCCGGTTCGGGCCGCTGCCGCTGCCCGACTCGAAGCAGCTGCGGCTCAAGCGCTACCACCCGGACTCGGTCTACAAGTCCGCGCTCGACCAGGTCAGCGTGCCCCGGCCGAGCACCCGCCGGTTGGGCGGCGAGCCGCTGCGCGACCAGGCCCTGCTGGAGTGGTGCGCCCAGCTCCTCTCCGACGTGCTGGGCGAGCCGGCCGCGCTCGCCGGGGCGAAGGCGTGACCGGGTGGCTGCGCCCGCGGCGACCCGGCCGGCGGGCGGCCGACCCGTGGTGGGCGGCGTCACAGCGGGTCGGAGGGCATGAGAGAGTGACCGTCATGCGTGCACGCCGTCTCATCGCCGCCGCCAGCGTCGCGGCTCTCGGTGTCCTCTCCCTGACCGCCTGCGGCCGGACGTCGCCGGACGTGGCCGCGTACGTCGGGGACCGCACCTACTCGGTCGACCGGGTGGACGCGGTCTACGACGACGCCCAGGCGCGGTTCGCGGAGGCGGTGCGTCAGAGCGCGACCCAGGCGGGCATCACCCCCACCGCCGAGCAGCTGCGGTCGCCGGTGACCCGGCAGGACGTGCTGAACCTGCTGGTCAGCATCGAGCTGGGCAAGCGGATCGCGGCCGACCAGGGCGTGTCGGTGCCGGACCAGGTCACCCCGGACCAGCTCGCCCAGCAGCTCCAGATGCCGCCGCAGGCCGAGTACGCCAAGCTCTGGGGCGAGTGGGCCGACATCTCGATCGCGCTCACCCAGAAGCTGCCCCCGGCCGAGCTGAGCGACGAGTCGGTGATGGCCGTCTACCAGGCGATCGCCAAGGCCGGCGGGATCCAGACCGGCCTCTCCGTGGCCCAGGTGCGCCAGCTCTTCGGCGAGGGCGGGTTCGTCCGGACCGCCTCGGCGCTCAGCGCGGCGATGGAGAAGGAGGCCGACGAGGTGAACCTCTCGGTCAACCCGCGCTACCGCCCGCTGGGCGTGCCGTCCTGGGTGAACAAGGGCCAGGAACTGGTCTTCTACGCCCTGCCGTACGTGGAGTCCGGCAGCCCGGTCACCGACATCTCGACGCCCGAGCCGGTCAGCACCCCGGCCGAGCAGAACGCGCCGGTGGCACCCTGAGCACGTCCCGCATCGTCCTGCTGGTCACCTCGCCCCGGCTGCCGGCCGGCCTGCTGACCGCCGCCGCCTGGGACGTCCTACGCTCCGCGCCGGTGCTGGCCGGCGCGGAGAGCCCGGTGACGGCGGCCGTGCGGGCGGCGGGCGCCGAGGTGACGGTGGTCGATTCCGGGGCGACGCAGGCGCTGCTCGACGCGGTGGCGACGCACGGCACCGTGGTCTGGCTGGCCGGCCCGGCGGGCGACGAGTCGATCGCCCGGGAGCTGGGCCTGCGGCTGGCCCGGGAGCCCGGGCTGGCCGAGTTGGAGCTGATGTACGGCTCGTGGGACCCGCCCGGCGCCCGGCTGCTCGACGCGGTCGAGGTGATGGACCGGCTGGCGTCCCCGGGCGGTGACCCGTGGAAGCGGGCGCAGACCCACCGCAGCCTGGCCGGGTTCCTGCTGGAGGAGTGCTACGAGGCGTACGACGCGATCAGCGCCGACGACACCGACGCGCTGCGCGAGGAGTTGGGCGACGTGCTGCTCCAGGTGCTGCTGCACGCCCGGCTGGCGGAGAACCTGCCCGAGGGCGAGCGGTGGAGCGTCGACGACGTGGCCGGCGGCCTGGTGGACAAGATGGTCCGCCGCAACCCGCACGTCTTCGCCGGGGACGAGGCCGGCACGCTGGAGGAGATCGAGGCGAGCTGGGAGCGGATCAAGCGGGCCGAGAAGGCCCGCGAGTCGGTGCTGGACGGGATCGCGCTGAGCCAGCCCGCGCTCGCCCTGGCCGCCAAGATCCTGGACCGGGCCGGCCGGATCGGGCTGGCCGTCCCGCCGCCGCTGGCCGACGGCCAGGTCGACCCGGAGGCGCGCCTCGGCGCCGGCCTGCTCACCACCGTCGCCGCCGCCCGGGAGGCCGGCATCGACCCGGAGGCGGCGCTGCGCCGCGCCACCCTGGCCTACGCGGACGCGGTCCGCGCCGCCGAACGCGCCACTCGCCCCTGACCTCGGGCGTCCCCACACCGCGTCCCTCAGTGGCGTGTCGCCTCGAACCTGCCGGCCCACCCGGCCGGAGCCGGGTGGGCCGGGACGCCCCCGCACGGTTTCGGCGAGCGGCGGGCACGATCCCCCGCCGCTCGCCCGGTCATTCGCTGCGTGCCGTCTCCGGACCGGTGATGCGTTCCAGCAACGGCAGGGTGGAGGCGATGATGCCGAGGCAGGCGGCCAGCCCGACGATCACGATCGCGGCGAACCCCACGCCTGGCGGCGTGAGCGTGTAGTCCATCTGCGCCTCGAGGAACAACTGGGCGGCGAGGAAGCCCATGCCGATCGCGACCACGGCGACGGCGAGCATCGGTACGGCGGCCTCCAGGAGAACCACCCGACGCAGGATCCGCACCGGCGCGCCACTGAGGCGGAGCAGACTGAACGGGCGTCTGCGTTCGCTGAGGCCGCCGACCACGCTGACCGCCAGGCTGCAGCCGGCGAGGGCGAGGCTGGCGACGATGACGACGTGGGCCATCTGCTGCCAGCCGCGCATCTGGTTGGCGAAGTCGGCCTCGAAGTCGCCGGGCACGTGGGGGGCCACCCAGAATTCCGTCGGGTAGGCGAGTTCGAGGACGGTGCGCGAGCGTTCCAGCGCGGCGGTCGAGGCGTCGGTGCCGACGACGATCGACAGCACCGGCGACCGCTGGAGTTCGTCGACCGTGACCGATGCGGCGGGCCAGACCCTGGTGGACGAGGCCGATCGCCCGAAGGGTGTGAGGCTCATCGGCACCTCGGCGACGGTGGCGTCGTCGGCGCACCGGCCGTACGCCGCCGGGAGATCGCGGCACGCGACCACCCCTGCGTCGCGGTCGTTGCCGCGGACCGGGTTCTCGCGGACCACCGTCGTGCTGCGTACGCCAGGGATCGCGCCCAGGTCGGTCAGGACGGTGTCGGGCACCGACGGCGGGTTCTCGGTGAAGACGGTGGACATCGTGCCGGCGTCGGTCGATCCGACCGGCGCCGGACCGCGGTTGGCGACGATCGTCGTGATCACGCCGACGGCCACACTCGTGACGAAGAGGGCGAGCATGATGCCGCTGATCGCCCGGAAGCCGGCCTTCGGGTTGTCGGCGAGGCGCCGTGCGGCGATGAGCGTGGCGGGTCGGCTGGCGCGCCGCGCCATGGCCCCGGCGCCCCTCATGGTCAGCCAGGGGCCGGCGAGGATCAGACCGGCCATGATCAGCAGCAGCCCGGGCAGGAAGACGGCGATCTGGCCGTCCGACGTCGGGGGCCGGTGGACGAGGGCGAATGCCAGCACGGCGACGCCGAGCACGAGCGGGATCAGCCGGTACGCGCGCGGAGGCCGGGGGGTGACCCGCCGGGTGACGCCGAGCGGGGAGATCCGGACGCGCCGTAGCGAGACCCGTGCCGCCAGCACCGCGCCGGCCGGAACGCCGAGCGCGACCACCAGGATGTCCAGCACTCCCAGCGACATGTCGTCGGTGAAGAACGGCATGCCGGTGAACGGAATCGCGGCGAGGTGGCCGCGGAGCGCGAAGAACAGCACGAAGCCGAGGGCGGTGCCGACGACGGCGGCAGCGGCCGCCTCGACCGCCGCGATGACCGAGATCTGTCTCGGTGTCGCCCCGACCAGCCGCATCGCGGCGAACCGCTGCTCCCGGCGGGCGGCGTTGAGCCGGGTGGCGGTGCCGATGAAGATCAGCACCGGAAACAGCAGCCCACCGGCCACCACGCCCATGATGAGGTTCACCATCGTCTCGGGGAGCGGGGGAGTGTCCGCGCCGATGCTGGTGAGCTGTCTGGCTCTCGGCAGCTCGGCGACCTCGTCGGGGGTGCCGCCGACGATGATGAGCAGGGCGTCCGGCGAGGTGAGCGCCGCCGGACCGATCGTGCCGAGGTCGTGCGGGGGGTAGCGGTCGCCGAGTTGGTCGGCGGGATTGGCGGCCAGCAGGCGCCGCATCGCGGGCGAGGCGTAGTACTCGCCCGGCCCCGGCGTCTTCGGAATGCCGACGGGGGTGGGCGCGTCCGGCCCGGTCGCGGCGACGTCGATGCGGACGATCTGCTCGCCGCGGAAGTAGTCGTCCCGCGTCGACCACCACAGTGGATCCGCGGTGCCGGTGGACGCGGCGGGGTGCAGCGCGGCGTACCGGGTGAGCTGCGCGTCGACGGCGTTGATGCCGGCGAGGGTGGCCAGCAGCAGCCCGGCGCCCACGGCGACCGCGGCGGCGATGGCTACGAGTCGGGTGAGCGCCTCCCGGCCGCCGGCCACCGCGAGGCGTAGCCCGAGGCCGATCATGAGGCGATCCGGTCCGGCGCGTTCACGCGCCCGTCGCGGACGATGACCTCGCGGTCGGCGTACGCGGCGACCCGTGGTTCGTGGGTCACCAGGACGACTGTGGTGCCCTGCTCGCGGGCGGCGGCGACCAGCAGGTCCATGACCTGCTCGCCGGTGAGCGAGTCGAGCGCTCCGGTCGGCTCGTCGGCGAAGAGGACCTGTGGCTCGGCGACCAGGCCGCGGGCGATGGCGACGCGCTGCGCCTGGCCACCGGACAGTTCCCCCGACCGGCGCTGCTGCATGCCGTCCATGCCGAGCCGGTCGAACCAGCCGTGCGCCTTGCGCAGCGCCTCCGTCCGGCGGACCCCGCTGAACAGCAACGGCAGGGCGACGTTCTCCACTGCGGTGAGCTCCGGGACGAGCTGACCGAACTGGAACACGAAGCCGAAGCGGTCGCGGCGCAGCCCGCTGCGCTCGGCCTCGGTCATGGAGTCGATCCGGGCCCCGTCGAACAGGATCTCTCCGGAGTCGGGAACGAGGATGCCGGCCAGGCAGTGCAGCAGCGTCGACTTGCCCGAGCCGCTGGGGCCCATGACGGCGAGGATCTCGCCCGAGTCCACGGCGATGCTGGCTCCGCGCAGCGCGGGAGTCGTGCCGAACGAGAACTCCACGTTGCGCGCCTCGATCGCGACGGTCATGGCTTCACCTCCCGCTTGAGGGCGTCCAGCCGGGCGCCGGTCATCTCGATCCACCGCAGGTCGGCCTCCAGGTGGTACAGGCCGTGATCGGCCAGCAGCGCGTCGACGAGACTGCCGGTGCGCTTGATCTCGGTGAGCTCGCGCATCCGTTGCAGGTGCGCGTGGCGCTGGGTGTCGAGGTACTCGTCGGCGGGGCGGTCCAGCATCAGCGCGAGCACGACCTTGGCGAACAGCACCGTCTGCAGGTGCGGCGCCGGCTCGACCGGTTGGGTGAGCCACTGCTCGACCTCGGTCGCACCCAGGTCGGTGATGACGTAGCGCTTGCGGTCGGGCCCGTCGCCCGGGCCCACCTCGCTGATCACCACCTTGCCGTCGCGGGCCAGCCGGCTGAGTGTCGAGTAGACCTGGCCGAACGGCAACGGCTTGCCACGGCCGAAGTACGCGTCGTATTCGCGTTTCAGGTCGTAGCCGTGGCTGGGTTCGCGTTCGAGGAGGCCGAGGAGGGTGACGGGAACGTTCATGACGGCAGAATACACCGAGGGTATACACCGCGTATATACCGGCGTTCGTCCATGGTCGTCTCCCGCACGGGCGTCGGTAAGGTCGGGGGATGGAGTCCTTCGTGCCCCTCGCCGAGCGGATCGTCGACGCCCTGCTGGAGAGCCGCCCCGGCCTCGCCACGTCGGCCGGCGACCACCGGTACGACGACCGCCTGCCCGACCTCTCCACCGAGGCGGTCGCCGCGGACCGGGCGATGCTGAGGGAGGCCGCCGACGCCCTCGCCGAGCTGGACGCCGACTCGCTCGACGTCGACGAGCAGGTCGACCACGCGCTGCTCGGCTCGTTCGTGGACCGGGCGCTCTTCGAGAGCGACGAGATCCGGGGGCACGAGTGGGACCCGCTGCGGCACAACCCCGGCCCGCTGCTGCACGCCCTGTTCGCCCGGCCGTACGCCCCGGTGGAGGAGCGGCTGGCCCACCTCGCCGGCCGGCTGGCGGCCGTACCGGATGCCCTGGCGACCGCGCGCGCGACGCTGCGGGACATGCCGCGCATCCATGCCGAGACGGCGGTCGGGCAGTTCACCGGCACGGCGGCGCTGATCCGCGACGAGCTGCCGGGGCTGCTCGCCCAGGCGCCCGCCCGCTACGACCGGGTGGAACCGGCGGCCACCGCGGCGATCGCCGCGCTGGAGGAGTTCGTGGCCTGGCTGCGGGCCGGTCTCGCCGCCGACTCCGGGCCGGGGCGTGACCCCCGGCTGGGGCGACGCCGCTGGGAGGCACGGCTCTGGCACACCCTCGACACCGAGCTGGGCGCGGCGGAGATCCAGCGCCGGGCCTGGGCCAACCTGGAGCGGGTCACCGAGGAGATCCGGGCGGCGGCGGTCGAGCTGGTCGGTGGTCCCGGCGACGACGAGACGGTACGCCGGGCGCTGGACCTGCTCGCCGCCGAGCACCCGGACGACCACTCCATCGTGGACCTCGCCTCGGTCAGCCTGGACGAGGCGACCGACTTCGTCCGCGCCCACGACCTGGTCAGCCTGGTCGACGACCCGTGCGTGATCCAGGAGATGCCGGAGTTCGCCCGGGGCGTCGCGGTCGCCTACTGCGACTCGCCCGGCCCGCTGGAGACGGCGAACCTGCCCACCTTCTACTGCATCGCCCCCACCCCGGCCGAGTGGCCCGCGCACCGGGTCGAGTCGTTCTACCGCGAGTACAACGACCACATGATCCGCAACCTGACGGTGCACGAGGCGATGCCGGGGCACTTCCTCCAGCTCGCCCACGCCCGCCGGTACGCCGGCCCGACCCGGGTCCGGCCGCTGACCGAGTCCGGGGTGTTCATCGAGGGCTGGGCCGTGTACGCCGAGGAGCTGATGGTCGGCCTCGGCTTCGGCGGCCTGCCGGTGAAGTTGCAGCAGCTCAAGATGCAGCTGCGGATGACCATCAACGCGCTGCTCGACCAGCTCGTGCACGGCGAGGACCTGCCCGAGGCGGACGCGATGGCGCTGATGACCGGGCGGGGGTTCCAGGAGGAGGGCGAGGCGGCCGGCAAGTGGCGGCGGGCGCTGCTCACCTCCACCCAGCTCTCCACGTACTTCGTGGGGTGGAGCGAGATGGCCGACATCGCCCGGTCCCGGCCGGACGGGGTGCCGGTGCGCGACTGGCACGACGCGATGCTGGCGCACGACTGCCCGCCGCCGCGTCACCTGCGGACCCTGCTCGGGATCTGACCCCGCCGGCCGGCACCGCGCCGCGACCCGGCGACCGAGGTCCGCCGGGTGTCAGCGCCGCCCGGTCGCGGCGACCGCGTCGATCAGCCAGCGCGAGATGGAGTACGCCGGCGGCAGCTCCGCCGGCAGCGCGTCCAGCGGGAACCAGCGCGCCTGCACCAGTTCCTTCCCGTCGACCACCGGTTCGGCGGTGGGGTCGGCGACGGTGGCGGTGAAGCCGGCGAGCAGGGTGCCCGGCCCGGACATGGCCCAGGGCTGGCTGCCGAAGTAGGCGACCGACGCCAGGGTCAGGCCCACCTCCTCGGCGACCTCCCGGTGCACGGCCGCCTCCAGCGACTCGCCCGCCTCCAGGAATCCGGCGACCAGGGCCCACAGCCCGGTCGGCCCGTACGAGTGCCGGACCAGCAGCAGTTCGTCGGGGCGTCCGGCCGGGCCGGGGCGGGTGACGGCGGCCAGCACGGCGGCGGAGAGGGCGACCGGGACGTACAGGTCGCAGTCGGGGCAGCGGCGGGCCGTCTCGCCGGGCACGTCGGCCAGTTCGGCCCGGCAGGCCCCGCACCAGCGGTGGGTACGCCGCCAGGTGAGCACCGCCAGCGCCCGCCCGGCGACGGTGGCGTGCGGTTCGGGCAGCTCGGCGGCGAGGGCACGCCAGCTCCGCCAGTTCCCGCTCTCGTCCCGTGCCACCTCGGCGCCCCACGCGCGGACCCCGTCCACGGTGCCGAGCGGCACCCAGGACGTCTGCGCCGGCAGGTCCCCGACCCGGGCGAGGCTCCCGTCGGGCCGGGTGAGCAGGGCGCGCCCGGCCACCGGCAGCGCCAGGTCGTCCGGCGCGGGCGGGACACCGGCGTCGGCGCCCGGCAGGAAGCCCGGGACCGGGCGGGCCGGCTCGCCGGTTGCCGGCGCGGACGCCGCGTCGGTGGACGGTTCGGTCACGGGGTGGCGGTGCGGCGGTCCACGACGCCCGCGCCCGCCGGCACCTCGAAGGCGGCCGGGTCGACCGACTCGGTGTAGCGGCTCAGGGTCACCTCGGTGGGGGCGCCGGCGAGGGTGCCGGAGAAGCTGCCGAGCACCCCTTCGGTGGTGACGCAGGTGGCGAAGTCGCCGGTGGAGCGCTTCACGTCGACGCAGGTGGCGTGGTGCCCGGCCACCGTGGTGTCGCTCTGCGTGATGACCGCGTCCGGGTCGAGGGCGGCGTCGGTGAGCAGACCCATCACCGCCGGCGGGGTGACCAGGCCGCGCTTCTCCGCCTCGGTCCAGACCAGCACCGAGGGCTTGCCGGCGGTCAGCTCCGGGGGCAGCACGGTGCAGGCGGTGCGGCCGGCCGTGGTCTCGCACCGGGTGACCGACTCCTGGGTGACGGTGATCTTGCCGTCCGGCCAGGTGTACGCCGACCGCAGCGGCGTCTTCGTCTGGGCGACGGAGGCGGTCCGGCCGCCGGGGAGCTGGTACTCGGCGGCCCACGTGGCGGTGAGCGCGCCGTCCATCCGCGCGGCGAGGTCGTTGACGAGGTCGGAGTGGCCGAGTGCCCGACCGGCGTCGTCGAGGGTCTGACAGCCGGTGACCGTGAGCGACGCGATGACCGACACGGAGAGCATGCGGAGAGTGGTCGAGGCGGCGGGCATGGCGACCAGCGTGGTCGATCGGGTCCACCGGACGCAAACCGGTTGCCGGTTGAGGGCCGAGAATCCGGGAATGTCCGTACCGTCCGTCACGGTGACGGGGTCCCACGGCACGGTTCGTACGGCGGGCGACGGCATGCGGCGGGCCGTCGCCCGATACGCTGCGTTCAACACCTGCCCCAGCCGCACCGTCGCGGCCCATACCGGACTCGCACACACGAACGAGGAGCGACTCAGTGGCAAGCATCGAAGGAATCGTCGCCCGGGAGATTCTCGACTCGCGGGGCAACCCGACGGTCGAGGTCGAGGTCGGGCTCGACGACGGCACGATCGCCCGCGCCGCGGTGCCGTCCGGCGCCTCGACCGGCGCCTTCGAGGCGATCGAGCTGCGCGACGGTGACAAGGATCGTTACCAGGGCAAGGGCGTCGAGAACGCGGTCACCAACATCGAGGACAAGATCGTCGACCAGCTCATCGGCTACGAGGCCAGCGAGCAGCGGCTGATCGACCAGAAGATGCTCGACCTCGACGGCACGGACAACAAGGGCGAGCTGGGCGCCAACGCCATCCTCGGCGTCTCGCTGGCCGTGGCGAAGGCCGCCGCCGGCAGCGCCGAGCTGAGCCTCTTCCGCTACCTGGGCGGCCCGAACGCGCACCTGCTGCCGGTGCCGATGATGAACATCCTCAACGGTGGCGCGCACGCCGACTCCAACGTCGACGTCCAGGAGTTCATGATCGCCCCGATCGGCGCGCCCAGCTTCCGCGAGGCGCTGCGCTCCGGCGCGGAGGTCTACCACGCGCTGAAGTCGGTGCTGAAGAAGAAGGACCTGTCGACCGGCCTGGGCGACGAGGGCGGCTTCGCCCCCAACCTGCCGAGCAACGCCGCCGCGCTGGACCTGATCGCCGAGGCGGTGGAGAAGGCCGGCTACCGGCTGGGCACCGACATCGTCTTCGCCCTCGACGTGGCCGCCACCGAGTTCTTCGACAACGGCACCTACACCTTCGAGGGCAGCGCGAAGAGCGCCGAGGAGATGAGCAACTACTACACCAAGCTCATCGGCGACTACCCGATCGTCTCGATCGAGGACCCGCTGTCGGAGGACGACTGGAGCGGCTGGGCCACCCTGACCGCCGCCGTCGGCGACCGGATCCAGATCGTCGGCGACGACCTCTTCGTCACCAACCCGCAGCGCATCGCCCGGGGCATCGCCGAGAAGGCCGCCAACGCGGTGCTGGTGAAGGTCAACCAGATCGGCTCGCTGACCGAGACCCTGGACGCCGTGGACCTGGCCCACCGGGCCGGCTTCAAGTGCATGATGAGCCACCGCTCCGGCGAGACCGAGGACACCACCATCGCCGACCTGGCCGTCGCCACCGGCTGCGGTCAGATCAAGACCGGCGCCCCGGCCCGCTCCGACCGCGTCGCCAAGTACAACCAGCTCCTGCGCATCGAGGAGGAGCTGGCCGACGCGGCGCGGTACGCCGGCGCGGGCGCGTTCCCGCGTTACCGTTCGGCCTGAGAGACGCGAGAGGCCTCGGGGGAGGGGTGTGACGATGCAGCAGCGCCGCACACCGGGTGGCCAGCGCCCCGTCCGTCGACCGACCGGTCGGCCGGGCGGGGCCCGCGCCCGGGCTGCCGTCCGTGACGGTGGGGTCCGCGCCGAGCCGCGGGCCGGCGCCGCGCGGACCCGGGGCGCGGAGGGCGTACGCTCCGCGAACCGGCCCGCCGCCGCCCGGCGTACGGCGGCCGGCGGCACCATCAAGCGGCTGACCGCACCCCACCCCCGACGCTTCACCGGGCGGGCCACCGTGCTCTTCGCGGTGCTGATCGCGCTCGCCCTGGCGTACACCTATCCGGTCCGGGTCTACCTCGACCAGCAGGTCGACATCGAGCGGATGGAGGCGTCCCAGGCCGCCCAGCGGCAGCGGATCTCCGACCTGTCGGCCGAGGCGGCGAAGTGGCAGGACAAGGAGTACATCAAGATCCAGGCTCGGGAGCGGTTCTACATGGTCCCGCCGGGCGAGGTGCCGGTGATCGTGCTGAACGACCCGGAGGGCGCCGCCCGGGACGCCGCCGCGGGCCGGCCGAAGGCCCCGCCGAAGACCCCGGATCCCTGGTACGACACCCTGTGGTCGAGCGTACGGGCGGCGGACGGCGACCAGCCCGAGCAGTGAGCAGCACCCGAGCACCGAACGAGAGATGGGCACCGTGACTGTCGTACCACCGCAGGAGCCGGCGGCGGACTCCGTACCCCCGCCGCAGCGCGAACCGGCCACCGAGGCCGACCTGGCCGCGGTGGCCGCGCAGCTCGGACGCCCGCCGCGCGGCACCCGGGCGGTGGCCCACCGCTGCCCGTGCGGACTGCCCGACGTGGTGGAGACGACGCCCCGGCTGGCCGACGGCACCCCGTTCCCGACGCTGTTCTACCTGACCTGTCCCCGGGCGACCGCGGCGTGCAGCCGGCTGGAGTCGGCCGGGCTGATGAAGGAGATGGCCGACCGTCTCACCGAGGACCCGGAGCTGGCCGCCCGCTACCGGGCCGCGCACGAGGACTACCTCGCCCGGCGCGAGGCGATCGGCGAGGTCCCGGAGATCGCCGGCATCTCCGCCGGTGGCATGCCGGGACGGGTGAAGTGCCTGCACGTGCACCTGGGGCACGCGCTGGGCGCCGGGCCGGGGGTCAACCCGTTCGGCGACGAGACGTTGGCGCTGGTGGAGAAGTGGTGGTCCGCCGGCCCGTGTGTGGACGTCCCGGCGGCGGAGTGACCATGGACGAGGTCGTCGTCCGGCGGGCCCGCACCGGCGACGTGCGGGGGATCCGGCGGCTGATCGACACGTACACCGACGACCGGCGGCTGCTCAGCAAGGCCACCGTCACCCTCTACGAGGACGTGCAGGAGTTCCGGGTCGCGGTGACCGGCGACGGCGCCGTGGTCGGCTGCGGCGCGCTGCACGTGATGTGGGAGGACCTGGCCGAGATCCGTACCGTCGCGGTGGACCCGGCCTGCCGGGGCCGCAAGCTCGGTCACCGGATCGTCGGCGAGCTGATCGACGCGGCCCGCGAGCTGGGCGTGGCCCGGATCTTCGTGCTGACCTTCGAGACCCGGTTCTTCGGCGCGTTCGGCTTCACCGAGATCGACGGTGCGCCGGTGCCGCAGCCGGTCTACGAGCAGCTGCTCCGCTCGTACGACGAGGGTGTCGCCGAGTTCCTGGACCTGGAGCGGGTCAAGCCGAACACCCTGGGCAACACCCGGATGCTGCTGCGGCTGTAGCGGTGGACCCCGCCCGGCTGCCGTAGGGTTGCTGCCGTGACGACGCGTGTGGCCGCCATCGACTGCGGGACCAACTCCATCCGTCTGCTGGTCGCCGACCTGCCCGAGGAGTCGGCGGGACCGCAGGCCCCGCTGGTCGACCTGACCCGCCGGATGGAGATCGTCCGGCTCGGCCAGGGCGTCGACCGGACCGGCCGGCTCGCCCCGGAGGCGATCGAACGGACCCGGGTGGCGCTCACCGACTACGCCGCCGAGATCGAGAAGCTCGGCGCGGAGCGGGTGCGGATGTGCGCCACGTCGGCCTCCCGGGACGCGTCCAACGCCGCTGACTTCCGGGCCATGGTGGAGCAGACCCTCGGCGTCGCGCCCGAGGTGGTCACCGGCGACGAGGAGGCCCGGCTCTCCTTCACCGGCGCGGTGCGCGGCCTGCCCGCCGACGCCGAGCCGCCGTACCTGGTGGTGGACATCGGGGGCGGCTCGACCGAGTTCGTCGTCGGCACCCGCTCCGGCGGGGTGCAGGCGGCGATCTCGATGGACATCGGCTGCGTCCGGATGACCGAGCGGCACCTGCACGGCGATCCGCCGACCCTGGACGAGATCGCCGCCGCGCAGGCCGACATCGCGGTCGCGGTGGACCGCGCGCTGGAGGCCGTCCCCGGCCGCGAGGCGGCCACGCTGGTCGGCCTCGCCGGGTCGGTCACCACCGTCGTCGCCATCGCCCAGGGCCTCACCGGGTACGACCCGGAGCGCATCCACCACGCCCGGGTGTCGTACGACGGGGTGGCCGAGGTGACCGCCGACCTGCTGGCGAAGTCGCGCGAGCAGCGGCTGGCCATCCCGGTGATGCACCCGGGCCGGGCCGACGTGATCGGGGCGGGCGCGCTGGTGCTGCGGGTCATCATGGAGCGGGCCGGGATGTCCTCGGTGATCGCCTCCGAGCACGACATCCTCGACGGCATCGCCTGGAGCCTCGCCGCGTAGCAGTGGGTGCCGGGGGCGTGGCTCGCCCGGAATGTCGCAGGTGTTCAGGCGATGGCGGCGATGTCCCCGTCATCGAAGTAGATGGCCTGGTGGAGGCGACCGCCGAGCGCGGCAGCGAACCGGGCCACGACGTCCTGACCCGAGATCCTGCCCTGCTCGATCTGGGACACCCGGCCCTTGGTGACGCCCATCCGGTCGGCGACCTGCTGCTGGGTCAGGCCTCGGGCCCGTCGTACCTCGGCCAGGCGATGCCCGATGACCTCGGCGAGGAGTTCCTGCTTGCCCGCCTCGACCGCGTCTTCGCCACCGGCGCGTGCGACGTGCTCGGCGCGGATGTCCCTCCAACGCGAGTAGTCGCTCATCCTGCTTCCCCCTCCTGCTGTGCCCGTTCCTTGAGATACAGCTCGTAGCGGTGTTCGGCCAGCGGAATGGCCTCGCGGTACCAAGCATTCCACTGCCCGGCCTTGTCGCCTGCGACGAGCAGGATGCTCGAACGCCAGGGGTCGAACGCGAAGAGGATGCGAATCGTCCCCGGCCGTAGCTCCTTCAGGTTTGCGACGGAGGACCCGTGGATGGTGTCGACCAGAGGCATGCCCAGCGCAGGCCCGGCCTCGGCCAGCAGGTCGATGGCTTGGACGACACGGGCGTGGTCGGCGTCGTCCAGGCATGCCAGCCAGTCCCGCACCTCGTCAACGAGGTAGATGTCCCACTCGTCTCCGTGCACCGAGCAAGTATAGCGATCGCTATACCTCGGTGGGCTCGTCCGTGACGGCGCGTCGCTACCGTGTTCTTGACGGTACTTCGCACTGCGCAGTAGTGTGCGAAGCGTGGATACCACACAACTACTGAAGGGTGTCCTGGACCTGGCCGTCCTCGCCGTGCTGCGCGACGAGGACGGCTACGGCTACGACATCCTGCGCCGGCTGCGCGAGGCCGGGTTGGAGGAGGTCGGCGACGCCTCCGTCTACGGCACCCTGCGCCGGCTCTTCGCCGCCGGCCTGCTGACCACGTACGTGGTGCCGAGCGAGTCCGGCCCGCACCGCAAGTACTACGCGCTCAACGCCGCCGGCCGGGACCAGCTCACCCGCTCCGGCAAGACCTGGCGCTCGTTCGCCACCACGATGGACAGGCTGCTCGACGATCGGGGGATGGCGGCATGACCGTCACTGGGCAGGAGATAGCGGACTACGTCGGGCGGGTGCGGGCCGCGTTGGCCGACCTGCCGCCCGCGGTGCGCGACGAGTTGACCGAGGACCTGCCGGAGCACCTCGCCGAGGTCGCCGCCGAGGGCGACGGCTCGTTGGTGCAGCGCCTCGGCGAGCCGGAGGCGTACGCCGCCGAACTGCGGTCCGCCGCCGGCGCGGCCGAGCCCGCCGCCGGTCGCCGCCGGCTGGAACAGCGGGTCGGCGCCGTCGCGCACCGGGTCCGCGGCCGGCTCGCCCGCTTCGACACCCGGCTGGGCCCGCTGCTCGGGTACGCCTCGGCGAGCGAGTTCCTGCGGCTGCTCCGTCCGGCCTGGTGGGTGCTGCGCGGCTATCTGGTCGCCATGCTGCTCAGCGTGATGAGTTCGGACGGCCCGATCGGCCTGCTGCCCCGGGTCGGCTCCAACGAGTTCGTCGGCCTCGTGCTGCTGGGCGGCGCCGTGCTCGCCTCGGTGTGGCTCGGCCGCAACACCGGCACGCTGCGGCGCTGGCCGCGCCGGCTGATGCACGCCGGCACCCTGGTGCTGGTGGTCTTCGGCCTGGCCACCCTGCTCGACGTCGACCAGGACGCCCGCTCGCACTATCCCTACGGCTACGACTCCATCTCCGTGCAGAACCCGTACGAGCAGGTGCAGGACGTCTTCGTCTACGACAGCGAGGGCCGGCTGGTGGAGAACGCGCGGCTGTTCGACCAGACCGGCACCCCGATCCGGCTCGGCTGGCCGAGCTGCGCCGACCCGTCGCTGCCGGACGTCAACCCGGTGCAGCGCGGCTACCCGTACTGCCCCGAGCAGGCGCCGTTCCGGCCTCGTCCGCCGGCCGCCGTTCCGGCCCCGCCCGGTACGGCGCCGACGACGGTGGCCCCGGCCCCGCCCGGTGCGGCGCCGACGGAGACGGCGCCGGCCACCCCGGCGCCCGCCCCGACCCCCGCCGTGCCGACCCCCGGCGGCAGCGCGAGCGCCTCCGTCGGCGCGGTGCCGACGTCCGTGCCGCCCGTCCCCGAGCCGACCCGGTGAGCATCGACACCCGGAAATGGCTGAACGGGTGAGCCCGGCGGGACAACGCATTCCGATCTTGGTGGCTACGGTGTCGTCTGCTCACTGACCCCACGGGAAGGAACGTCATTGTCCGAGCAGGTCGCACCGCCCGCCGGCTCCCCGGCAGGACCACCGGCCGGGGAGCCGGCAGCCCAGGTCACGCACCCCGGGCCGGAGCCGTCCCCGGGCGGCACACCGGTGCACACCGACGACCCGGCGGAGTCGGACGACCTGCGACCGGACGCCGACCGCACGGCCCCGGAGCCGGACGGGCCGGAAGGACCGGACGACGACCCGGCGGAGGAGGGGGCCGCCGGGACGGTGCGGCCGGTGCTGGCCGTGGCGAAGCTGCTCACCGTCGTCGCCGCGGTGGTCGGGGTGCTGGTCGTCGCCGGGCTGAAGTTCGGCGCCGGCGCGGCGCTGGCCGACCTGCTCCGCCCCGACCCGGTGGCCGACGCGAAGTCCGGCGACTGCCTCACCGAGCTGCCGCAGGTCAGCGGCACGGAGGAGCGGACGGTCCGGGATGTCGCGGTGGTCGACTGCGGCTCCGCCGACGCGGCGTACACGGTGGCCGGGCGGGTGGACGACCAGACCCAGGAGCAGGCGCGCTCCGGCCGGGCCTGCGAGCAGTTCGTGCGGCCCGACGAGGACGGCTACGTCTTCTACAACATCGCCCCGGGCGAGAGGGGCTACCTGCTCTGCCTCACCCGGCGCACCTGACGGCACCGGTACGACACCGCCGACGGCGGCGCGGGAAGGACTCCGCGCCGCCGCCGGTGTATCCGGGGTCCACGCCGGGTGAACGGGAGGTATATGCCACTGTTCTCGCGTCTTCCCGGCGCGCTCACGGCGTGGCAGGCTACCGGCACGTACGACCACTGTGCGACCAGCCAACGATGACTGACCGTCAGGAGGACAGACCAATGGGCGAGATGGTGAGCTACACCGGCAACGGAGGGACGCGCGAGGGGTATCTCGCGATACCCTCCAGCGGTGCGGCCAGCCCCGCGGTCATCGTCATCCAGGACTGGTGGGGTCTCGTGCCCCACGTACGGTCGGTCGTGGACCGGTTCGCCGAGGCGGGCTTCGTCGCCCTCGCGCCGGACTTCCGGCACGGCCAGCCGGCGAGCCGGCCGAGTGAGCCGCAGCAGATGTTGAACAGCGTCCAGATGGACGAGGCGGCGGCCGACATCGCCGTCGCGGCCGACTTCCTGGCCGGTCGTCCCGAGGTCGCCGGCAAGGTCGGCTGCGCCGGCTTCTGCGCCGGGGCCAGCCTGGCCCTCTGGGCGGCCACCCGCTCCGAGCGGATCGTCGCCACCGCCGCCTTCTATCCGCGCCTGCCGTGGGAGGGCATGGATTCCGCGTGGGGCGACTACGCGGGCAAGGCCGCCGTCATCCACTGCTCGGAGGCGGACGGCACCTCCGCCGACGAGGGCGTGCAGGCCGTCCGGCAGGCCGTGGAGACGGCCGGCGGCACCTGCCAGACCTACGACTACCCGGGCACCGCGCACGCCTTCTTCAACGAGGACCGGCCGGAGAACTACGACCAGCGGGCCGCCGCCACCGCCTGGGCCCGCACCCTCGAACTCTTCCGGGCCAAGCTTGGCTGAGGCCCGTACCCCCGACGAGGTGGTCGCCCGCGCCGCGCGGGCGACCGACCTGGCCGACCTCGACGGCGCGGTCGGTGACTGCTTCGCCTGCCCGCGCCTGGTCGGCTGGCGGGAGGAGGTCGCCCGGACGAAGCGGGCGGCCTTCCGGGACCAGGAGTACTGGGGCCGCCCGGTCCCCGGCTTCGGCACGGCGGACGCCCGGATCGCCATCCTCGGCCTGGCCCCGGCCGCGCACGGCGGCAACCGCACCGGCCGCATCTTCACCGGCGACCGCTCCGGCGACGTGCTCTTCGCCGCGCTGCACCGCGCCGGCCTGGCCAACCAGCCGACCAGCGTCGCCGCCGACGACGGGCTCACCCTGCGCGACCTGCGCGTCTTCTCCGCCGTGCGGTGCGCGCCGCCGGACAACAAACCCACCCCCGCCGAACGGGACACCTGCGCCCCCTGGCTGCACCGCGAGGTGGCGCTGATCCGGCCCACCCTGCGCGTGGTGGTGGCGCTGGGCGCCTTCGCCTGGGCCGCGTGGTGGCCGACGCTGCGGCACGTGTACGGCGTCGCCCCGCCCAGCCCGCGACCGGTCTTCGGCCATGGGGCACACTGGTCCGGGACGGCCGCCCCCGACCTGCTCGGCTGCTACCACGTCAGCCAGCAGAACACGTTCACGGGACGGCTGACACCAGGGATGCTGGACGACGTGTTCGCCCGGGCGAAACAACTCGCCGGAGTGGACTGAGCTGCGTGGGGCGGTGGCGATGGACCTCGGCGTGCTGCGCAGATGGTGGCCCGTCGCCGTGGTGGTCCTGCTGCTCGCCGCCGCGGCGCTCGCCGCCGGCAACTCCTCGATCGGGGCCAGCCGCATCCCGCCGGTCGCCGACAACATCCCGTACGTCCCGGAGTACCCCGCCGGTGAGCCGGCCCCCTCGATCCCCGTCGAGCCGCGCACCGACGCCGAGCGGACCCAGGCCGACGTGCCGCAGTGGATCGCCACCGTGGCGATCGTGCTGCTCGGCCTCGCCATCCTCGCCGCCCTCGGCTACCTGACCTGGACGCTGCTGCGCGGCGCGCTGCGCCGGCGGACCCGCGCGGTGCCGGTGGCCCGGGCCCGGCGCACCGCCGAGGGCACCGCCCGGGAGGTGGTCGCCGCCCTCGACGCCGGCCTGGTCGAGTTGGACGACGCCGACACCGACCCGCGCACCGCGGTCATCGCCTGCTGGGTACGCCTGGAGGAGGCCGCCACCGAGGCCGGGGTGCCACGGCGCACCGGGGACACCCCGACCGACCTGGTCACCCGGCTGCTGCGGGGCGACCCGGCCGCCGGGGTCCCCGCGATCGCCAGCGCCGACGTGCTGGCGGAGTTCGCGCACGTCTACCGCGAGGCCCGCTACGCCACCCACGCCGTGGACGCGCGGATGCGCGACCAGGCCCGGGCCGCGTTGCGCCGGCTGCGCGGCGAGCTGGCCGCCCTCGCCACCGCCGCCGGCGAGGTGTCGGCGTGAGCGAGCGGACCGGCCTCGACGACCTGCTCCGCTTCGAGGAGGAGGCCCCGCCCCCGGCCGGTCGTGCCCGGGGCGGACGGGCCCGGACGGTGTTCCGTACCCTCGCGGTGGCCGCCGCGGCGACCGCGGTCGTCCTGGTCTGCCTCCGCGCGGTCGGCCTCCAGCTCTCGATCTGGATCGTGGTGGCCGGTGTGCTGGCGGTCCTCGCCGTGCGCCGGGTCACCGCGGCGCTCTCCCCGCCGCCCCCGCCGAGGGCCGGCGTCCGCGCCCCGGCCGGCGAGGAGCCCGGCGGGTGGAACTGGGGCGCCCGGGACGCCCTGCGGGCGGCCATCAACGGCTGGGAACGGCCGCTGGACTGGTCCTCCGGCAACCGGGAGCGGTTCACCGAGCGGATCCTGCCCCGCCTCGGCGAGCTGGCCGACGAGCGGCTGCGCCAACGGCACGGGGTGACCCGCGAATCCGACCCGACCCGGGCCCGTGCCCTGCTCGGGGAGCCGCTGTGGACGTTTCTCGGCAGCCCCTCCCGACGCCCCCCGTCGCCGCGCGACCTCGCGGCGATCGTCGCCGAACTGGAGAAGATATGAACGACGTGGACCGCAGCATCCCCGCCACCGAGGTGGGCCACCTGGCCCGGGCGGTGCTGGACGCGGTCGGTCAGGTCGTGGTCGGCAAGCGGGAGGCGCTGGAGCTGGTGCTCGCCGGCATCCTGGCCGGCGGACACGTGCTGCTGGAGGACCTGCCCGGCCTCGGCAAGACGCTGACCGCGCGGTCCTTCGCGCAGGCCCTCGGGCTGGACTTCCGCCGCCTGCAGTTCACCCCCGACCTGCTCCCGGCCGACGTCACCGGCTCCTTCCTCTACGACCAGCGCAGCGGCGACTTCTCGTTCCGCGCCGGTCCGGTCTTCACCAACCTGCTGCTCGCCGACGAGATCAACCGGACGCCGCCGAAGACCCAGTCGGCGCTGCTGGAGGCGATGCAGGAGAAGCAGGTCTCCGTGGAGGGCGTCACCTACAAGCTGGACGAGCCGTTCCACGTGCTCGCCACCGCCAACCCGATCGAGTACGAGGGCACCTACCCGCTGCCGGAGGCGCAGCTGGACCGGTTCCTGCTGCGGGTGTCGTTCGGCTACCCGCAGCGCGAGGAGGAGTGGGACGTGCTGCGCCGGCGGATGGCCCGCCGCCGCGAGGAGGCCGAGATCAAGCCGGTGGTCGACGCGGCCACGCTGCGCGCCATGCAGGCCGCGCTGGAGGACGTGGTGGTCGAGGACTCCGTCGGCCGGTACATCGTCGACCTGACCGCGGCCACCCGGGAGCACCCGTCGGTGCTGGTCGGGGCGTCGCCGCGTGGCTCGCTGGCGCTGCTGCTGCTGGCCCGCGTCCGGGCCGTCTTCGCCGGGCGCGACTACGTGGTCCCGGAGGACGTCAAGGAGGTGGCGGCCCCGGCGCTGGCGCACCGGATCACCCTGCGACCGGAGATGTGGCTGCGCCGGGTCGATCCGTCCTTCGTGGTCGGTGAGGTGCTGGAACAGACCCCCGCCCCGGCCAGCGGCGCGCTTCCCAGCCACGCGGCCGGCCGGGCCGGGCGCTGACGGCCGTGCCCATCGAGGACGGGCAGGAGCCCGCGGCGGGCTGGGCGCCGACCTGGGCGCTGGGCCGGGCGGTGCTGCTCACCGGGCTGCTGCTGATCGCCGCCGTGCTGCTCGGCCGGGCCGATCTGGTGGTGCTCGCCACGCCGTTCGCGCTCGGCACCGCGTACGCGCTGCGCCGCCGCCCGGTCGCCGCCCCGCAGCTCGAGATCACCGCCGAGGACGCGCACCTGGTCGAGGGCGGTGCGCTGGCCGGGACGGTCAGCGTCGGCAACCCGGACACCGTGCCGTACCACCTGGCCGTGGTGCGGACCCGGGTCTCGCCCTGGCTGCGGGTCGAGCGGGTCGGCTTCGGCGGCGCCGGGGTGGACGTCAGCCGCTCCGGCGGCGCGGACCGTCCGTTCGTCACCGCCATCCCCACCGGCGCCGCCGTCGACCTGGAGCTGACCGGCACCGCGCTGCGCTGGGGCCGGCACCCGATCGGCCCGGCCGGCGCCCGGGTCGCCACCGCCGACGGGTTGCTGGTCTCCCGCGCGGTCATCACCGAGCCGGTGCGGATGCGGGTCTACCCGATGACCGAGCCGTTCGAGGCGGTGGAGGCGATGCCCCGGGCCGCCGGGCTGGTCGGCGCGCACCACTCGCGCCGACCCGGCGAGGGCGGTGAGCTGGCCGGCGTACGGGTCTTCGCGCCGGGCGACCGGCTGCGCCGCATCGACTGGCGGGTGTCGCTGCGGGCCCGGCAACTGCACGTGGCCGCCACCCTCTCCGACCGGGACGCGGAGGTGGTGGTCCTGCTCGACGTGCTCGCCGAGGCGGGCCGCTCGGGCGGGGTGAAGGGCGCGGCGTCGGTGCTGGACACCACGGTCCGGGCCGCCGCCGCGATCGCCGAGCACTACCTGCACCGCGGGGACCGGGTGGCGATGCTGGAGTACGGGCCGGCGGCCCGCCGGCTGCGTCCGGCCACCGGGCGGCGGCAGTACCTGACCGTGCTGGAGTGGTTGCTCGACACCCACGCCGAGTCGTCCCCGCACGAGCCGTACGACCAGGTCTTCGGCCCGCAGTTGCTCTCGGCGGACGCGCTGGTGGTGGTGCTCACCCCGCTGCTGGACGAGCGGTCGGCGCAGATGCTGGCCCGGCTGGCCCGGGGCGGCCGGTTCGTGGTGGCGGTGGACACCCTGCCGGTCGACCTCCCGCCGCCCGGCGACAAGGGCTGGGCGCCGGTGGCGTACCGGCTGTGGCGGCTGGACCGGGACACGATGATCGCCCAGCTGCGCGAGCACGGCGTGCCGGTGGTGCCGTGGGCCGGCGCGGGCAGCCTCGACCAGGTGCTGCGGGACGTGGCCCGGCTGGCCACCGCCCCCCGGGTGGGTGCCCGGTGAGCGCGAGGAACGCGGCGCAGCGGAGTCCCGCAGTCGCGAACGAGAGCGGGCGACGGTGAACGCCGTCGCCGGGCGGGTGAGGGCGGCGCGTGCCGCGCTGCACCGGGTGAGCCCGATGGCCCTGCTGGTGCGTCTCGGCATCTTCGTGGTGGTGTGGGCCGGTCTGTTGCTGGCGTTCCCGGCGCAGCTGTTCAGCGCGCGGGCGCTGCTCGCCCTCACCGTGGTGGCGGTGCTGCCGGCGGCGGGGCCGCGCCGGGTGTGGCCGACCTTCGCCGCCCTGGTCACGGTGGCCGGCTGGGTGATGGCCTCCGCCGGGTACGACCGCCCGATCGCGCTCTGGCGGCTGCTCGCCGTGGCCGCGACGCTCTACCTCGGGCACACCCTCTGCGCGCTCGCCGCGGTGCTGCCCTACGACGCGGTCGTCGACCCGGACGTGTTGGTGCGCTGGCTCACCCGGGCCGCCGCAGTGGTCCTCGCCACGTCGGTGGTCGGGGTCGTCCTGGCCTGGTTGGGCGGGATCGGCGGGGCTGACGGGTTCCAGGCGGCGACCGTGGCCGGACTGCTGGTGGCGGTGGTGCTCAGTGGGCTGTTGGGGTGGCTGTTACGTCGCAGATAGCGGGACGCTGCGAGAAGTTGTGCAGGTCACAGGGGTTGTGCTCCGTCACAGATGGGGGTCTCGAACGGGATTAGCCGAGCCGCCCGGGGAAAGATAGATGACGTGAATCCGAAGCGGATCCTTGTCGTGGGTGCCGGGCACGTCGGCCTGTACGCCGCTCTGCGCCTGTCCAAGAAGCTGAGCCCTCGTGAGGCCGAGGTCGTCGTCGTCGACCCGCAGCCGCACATGACCTACCAGCCGTTCCTCCCCGAGGCGTCGGCGGGCAACATCTCGCCCCGCCACTCCGTGGTGCCGCTGCGGCGGGAGCTGCGCAAGTGCAAGGTCCTGGTGGGCGCGGTGACGCGGATCGACCACGCCCGCAAGACGGCGGTGGTGCAGCCGATCAGCGGCCCGACCCGGGAGATCCAGTACGACCACGTCGTGGTGGCCCCCGGCTCGGTCTCCCGGACGCTGCCGATCCCCGGCCTGCACGAGCACGGGATCGGTTTCAAGACCATCGGCGAGGCGATCTACCTGCGCAACCACGTGCTGGACCGGCTGGACGTGGCGGCCGCCACGGTCGACCCGGTGGTCCGCCGCAACGCGCTGACCTTCGTCTTCGTCGGCGGTGGCTACGCCGGCATCGAGGCGCTCGCCGAGATGGAGGACATGGCCCGCGACGCCCTGCGCTACTACCCGGAGCTCAAGCCGGATGACATGCGCTGGGTGCTGGTCGAGGCGACCCAGCGGGTGCTGCCCGAGGTCGACCGGGACATGGGCGCCTACACGGTGCAGCAGCTGCTCAAGCGCAACATGGACATCCGGCTGGACACCCGGCTGGAGTCCTGCGTGGACGGCCTGGTGAAGCTCTCCGACGGCGACAGCTTCAAGGCCGACACGATCGTCTGGACGGCCGGCGTGAAGCCGTCGCCGATGCTGGACGCGACCGACTTCCCGCGGGACGACCGGCGGCGGGTCACCTGCCTGCCGACGTTGCAGGTGGTCGACGGCGACCGGGTGGTCGAGGGGGCGTGGAGCGCGGGCGACTGCGCGGCCGTGCCGGACCTCACCAAGGAGCCGGGCAACTTCTGCTCGCCGAGCGCGCAGCACGCGGTGCGTCAGGCCGCCCGGATGGCCGACAACATCGCCAACGTGATCCGCGGGCGCGAGCCGGTCAACTACAAGCACAAGCACGCGGGCAGCGTGGCCAGCCTCGGCCTGTACAAGGGCGTCGCCCAGGTGTACGGCGTCAAGATGACCGGCTGGCCGGCGTGGTTCATGCACCGGACGTACCACATGAGCCGGATCCCGTCGTTCAACCGCAAGGTCCGGGTCGTGGTCGACTGGACGCTGGCGTTCTTCCTCAAGCGTGAGGTCGTCGCCCTCGGCCAGCTGCACGACCCGCGTGAGGAGTTCGTCGAGGCGTCCGCGCCGCCGGCCCCGAAGCAGCCGGTCGGCGCCGGCAAGCCGGTCTGACCCGACTCGCGACAGGGCCCCTCCCGGGTACGGGAGGGGCCCTTCGTCGTCGGCGTCGCCGCGTCCGGGCGGTGAGGGCCGAGGCCGGTCAGACCCGCCAGGTCCAGGCGTCGGCGATCCGGGTCCCCGGGCCGTAGAGCTGCACCAGGGTGCGGCGCAGGCTCTCCGCGTGCGGGGCGTCGTCGGTGACCGCCACGCAGGACGCGCCCCAGAAGTCGGCGTCGGCGCGGGCCTGCCGCCGCTGCTCCTCACCGATCACCGGCTCGTCGCCCCGCTTCGCCACGTCCGCCAGCAGCGCGGAGGTGGGCTGCTTGAAGGTGCCCATCGCGGCCGAGCCGTCGGGCCCGTGCGGCCCGATGAAGAAGCCCTCCGGCAGGCCGAACTCCGCGTCCGCCGCCGTGGCCCAGCGCATCGGCCACGGCTCCTTCGGGGTGGCCGCCGGCACGGGCGCCAGCACGCCGCCGGGGGGTACGCAGTCGCGCCAGTGGCCGCCGCTGATGAACTCCGGCAACGCCGGCCGGTCGGCGGTCGGCAGGGGAGCGGGGAAGACGGTGAGCAGGGCCGCTCCGACGGCGGCCGGGACCAGCAGCCGGACCCGGCCGGGGGCGCGCAGGGCCCGGTCCACGGCGAGCACCAGCAGGGTGGCGGCCAGCGGCAGCACGGCCAGGGCGAACCGCATCGGCAGCGCGCCGTCGACCACCGGCAGCCCGGCGAGCAGCGCGTACGGCCCGGGCACCGGGCTGGGATCGCCGTCGAGGACGATCCGCGGGCCGAGCGACAGCGCCCCGGTGACCAGCGCCCCGGCGGTGCAGGCGACCACCAGCGGCCGGCGACGCAGCCAGAGCGCGCAGGCGGCGGTCACCAGCAGCAGGGGTACGCCGAGGAAGGTGTTGTACTCGGCCGGACCGGTGGTCAGCCGGGCCGAGGCGTCGTCGCCGACCACCGACAGCGGCGAGGTCGCCCACCAGCTGCGCAGGTCGGCCGAGAAGTAGTGCGGGCTGAACATCCCGTCCGCCACCCCCTGCGGGCCGGCGAACTGGAACCACAGCGGGTAGCCGAGGACGACCAGGGCCAGCCCGGTGGCCACCGTCATCCCGCCGGCGAAGCCGGGCAACGCCCGCCGCAGCAGCTCCCGGTCGGCGAAGCCGTACGCGACGGTCATCACCAGCAGGGTCACCGCGGCCAGGAAGAGCACCTCCTCGCCGACGAAGACCTGTACGCAGACCACCGCCGCCAGCCCGACCGCCGAGGTGAGCAGCCGCCGCCGGTCGGCCCGGTCGAGCGAGCGCGGCCCCGGGTCGGCGGCCCGCAGCAGCCGCACCACCAGCCAGACGATCACCGGCACCAGCCACTGCGCCGTCATGTGCAGGTGGCTGTTGGACTGCGACACCATGCCGGGGCCGAAGCCGCACAGTCCGGCGCCCAGCGCGGCGGCGAGCCGGCGGGCGTGCAGGGTTCGGGTGAAGAGCAGGTACCAGGCGATCGCGGTGCCGGCCAGGTTGACGGCGACCAGCAGGGCGAAGGTGACCGGCGCGCCGAGGAGCAGGGTGACCGGGGCGAACAGCACCCCGAGCGCGATGACCGTGGTGTTGGTCATCAGGTTCACCCCCTGCGGGGCGTTGAGCCGGTCGGTGAGCAGGCCGAAGTCGCCCCGCAGCGCCCGCGCGTCGACGGCCAGGAACCATTCGTAGAGGGTCTGGTCCGCCGGGTTGAGGGCCAGCACCCGGGCGCCCGGGTCGGGCCAGAGCCCGTGGGTGAGCCAGCTCGCGAGCAGTACGAAGGCCAGGCCGACCGTCAGGTCGACGCGGTGCTGCAGGAGCAGGGCCCGCCAGCGGGCGGTGCGGGAACCGGTCGCGGCCGGCTCGGCGAGGCCGACAGCCAGGTCGGGGTCGGCGCCGGACGCCGTACGGGCTGCGCTGGTCACACGCTCGACCCTAGTGCGGCGGCGGTCACCGGGTACGCCGGGTGACCGGGGAACGGTTACGGTGGCACTGCACCGCCGCGTGTCGGCACGCCGGTGTCCCTCGCCCGGGTGGTGGAACGGCAGACACGGCCGCCTTAAAAGCGGCTGCCGCAAGGCGTGCGGGTTCGACCCCCGCCCCGGGCACCGGAGACTCTCAGCTTTCCCACAGCCTGCCGTGCGGCGAGACGTGACCGGTGGCCGTACCCTGGAAGGGCACGTCGGACGTGCGACGACCCCCTGAGGGAGGCCTGAAAGTGAAGACCTCGAACCCGGTGCTCGCCCGGCTCGGCCAGGCGGCCGAGCGGGAGCGTTCCGCCGGGTACGCCCCGCCCGGGCAGTACGGTTACGGCCAGCCCGGCATTCCGCAGCAGTACCCGGGTCAGCCCGGCTCCCCGGTCGCCCCGGCGGCGACCGGCACCATGACGCTCGACGACGTGGTCGTCAAGACCGTCGCCCTCCTGGGCATCCTCGGCGTCTCCGCCGCGGCCGCCTGGGTGCTGGTCCCGGACGCCCTGCTCGGCGTCGCCTGGATCGGCGCCGCCATGGTCGGCCTGGTCCTCGGCCTGATCATCTCGTTCTCCCGGATGGCGAACCCGGCGCTGGTCATCGCGTACGCGGTGGTCGAGGGCGCCTTCGTCGGCCTGGTCAGCAAGGTGTTCGAGACGCGGTACGACGGCATCGTGCTCCAGGCCGTGGTGGCCACCTTCGGTGTCTTCTTCGTGATGACCATGCTCTACAAGGCGAAGGTCATCCGGGCGACGCCGAAGTTCGTCAAGGGCATGATCGCCGTGATGGCCGGCCTCTTCGCCGTCATGCTGATCAACTTCGTGCTGTTCCTCTTCGGCGTCAACACCGGCCTGCGTGACGGCAGCCCGCTGGCCATCGGCTTCAGCCTGGTCGTCATCGTGGTCGCCGCCCTCAGCTTCGTGCTGAGCTTCAAGGAGGTCGAGGACGGCGTCCGGATGGGGCTGCCGGCCCGCTACTCCTGGACGGCCGCGTTCGGCATCGTGGTCAGCCTGGTCTGGCTCTACCTGGAGCTGCTCCGCCTGATCAGCTACTTCCAGGGCGACGACTGACGCATCGGCCGCCACCCCGGCGCCCGCCACCGCTCTGCGGTGGCGGGCGCCGTCGTCTCTGCCCGCCCTCGCCGTTTCCCCGCCACCGCCGGGCCGTCGCGGGCAGAGTGACACCCAGGGGGTACGCCGGGGCGAGGAGGTGGCGGGATGCGCAGCGCCAATCCGGTGCTGGACCGGCTCGACGACACGACCCGGCAGCACCGGCTGCCGACGGCGGCCGGCGCGGAGGCGGTGACGGTCGACGACGTGCTGGTCCGTACCGTCGGGCTGCTGCTGCTCACCGTGCTCACCGCGGCGGTGGCCTGGGTGGTCGTGCCGCAGGCGGGGTGGGTGTCGGCGGCGCTGGCCGGCACCGCGCTGGCCGGCGTGGCGCTGGTCCTGGTGATCTCGCTGCGCGGCATCACCCACCCGGTGCCGATCATCGGGTACGCCCTGCTCCAGGGGGTGCTGCTCGGGGTGGCCAGCCGGGCGTTCGAGCTGGTCTACCCGGGGATCGTGGCGCAGGCCGTGGTGGGCACCTTCGGGGTGTTCCTCGGGATGGCGCTGCTCTACCGGGCCCGGCTGGTGCGGGCCACCCCACGACTGGCCCGGCTGGTGGTCGGGACGCTTGTCGGGCTACTCGCGGTCACCCTGGTCAACCTGGTCTTCCGGCTCTTCACCGGCCGGCAGGGGGTGGAGGTCTACAGCCTCACCGGCGAGGTGGGCTGGCTGCCGTACCTCTTCTCGGGCGTCGCCATCGTCGCCGGGGCGCTGAGTTTCATCCTCGACTTCGACCAGGTGGAGCGGTCGGTCCGTGCCGGCCTGCCCCGCCGCTACGCCTGGCTCTGCGCTTTCGGGATCCTGGTCGGGCTGATCTTCCTGTACTGGCAGATCCTCCGGCTGCTCAGCTACCTGCGGCGCTGAGTGGCGGGGTCCCGGCGCGGCCGTAGACTCTCCGGCGATGAGCGCAGCGGAGCTGGACCGGGCGGTGGGACTGCTGGTCCGTCAGGTGGGGCACTGGCAGCAGCCACGGTGGGCGGCGCGCCTCGACAGCGGGGACGGGTCCCGGGCGGACCACGTGCACCGGCTGGTGCAGACGATCGCCGACCTGGGCGCGGACGCCGAGGGCGGGCCGCGCCGGCGGGTGCCCCGGCTGCCGAACGACCTGGCCCTGGTCGACCAGCTCCGGGTGGTCGCGGCCGACCTGGTCGCGGCCGCGCCGCCGGAGGACGTGCTGGCCCGGGCCGCCGCCGAGGTGGCGGCGACCCGGGACGTGCTCTAGCTCAGCCGCTCCAGCACCATCGCCATGCCCTGGCCGCCACCGACGCACATGGTCTCCAGGCCGATGGTCTTGTCGTGCCACTCCAGGGCGTTGAGCAGGGTGCCGGTGATCCGGGCACCGGTCATGCCGAACGGGTGGCCGATCGCGATCGCGCCGCCCATCACGTTGAGCTTCTCCTCGGCGATGCCGAGCTGCCGGTAGGAGGGGATCACCTGCGCGGCGAATGCCTCGTTGATCTCGACCAGGTCGACGTCGTCGATGGTCATGCCGGCCCGCTTGAGAGCCTGCTTGGACGCCTCGACCGGGCCGAGGCCCATGATCTCCGGCGACAGGGCGCTGACGCCGGTGGAGACGATCCGGGCCAGCGGGGTGAGGCCGAGATCCTGCGCCCGCTGGGCGCTCATGACCACCACGGCCGCCGCGCCGTCGTTGAGCGGGCAGCAGTTGCCGGCGGTGACCCGGCCGTCCGGGCGGAAGACCGGCTTGAGCCCGGCCACCGCCTCCAGGGTGACGCCCGGGCGGGGGCCGTCGTCGGTGCTGACCACGGTGCCGTCCGGAGTGGTGACCGGGGTGATCTCCCGGGCCCAGAAGCCGTCGGCGATCGCCTTCTCGGCGAGGTTCTGGCTGCGGACGCCGAAGGCGTCCATGTCCTCGCGGGTGACGTCGTACGCCTGGGCCAGGTTCTCGGCGGTCTGCCCCATCGTGAGGTAGATGTCGGGCAGCTCGCCGGCCTCACGCGGGTCGCTCCACACCTCGGCGCCGCCCTGGGCACGCCGCGTCGAGCGCGCCTGGGCCTCGGCGAAGCGCGGGTTCTCCCAGCCGCCGCCGACCAGCGCCTGCGCCTCCGGCGGGAGGGTGTCGGAGTTGCCCCGGGCGTACCGGGAGACCATCTCCACACCGGCGGAGATGAAGACGTCGCCCTCGCCGGCCCGGATGGCGTGCATCGCCATCCGGGTGGTCTGCAACGACGAGGCGCAGTAGCGGGTCAGGGTGGCGCCCGGCAGGCCGTCCAGGCCCATCAGGGTGGCGACCACCCGGGCCATGTTGAAGCCCTGCTCGCCGCCGGGCAGGCCGCACCCGAGGTAGAGGTCGTCGATCTGGGTCGGGTCGAGCCCGGGGACCTTGTCCAGCGCGGCCTGGACGATGGTCGCGGCGAGGTCGTCCGGGCGGACCTCGCGCAGCGAACCCTTGAACGCGCGACCGATGGGGGACCGGGCGGTGGCGACGATGACGGCGTCGCGGGACGACTCAATCGGCATGAACCAACGTTAACCCGCGAGTAACTTAAGGCGGAAGGAGCCCGCCCGGCGGGAAATGTCACCCCGCCCCGCGCTGCTCGGAGTCAGTGCGGGGACGCGGCGGTGGCTGCGGCGGCGACCGCCGGGAGCAGGGCGTGCGCCCAGACCCGGTAACCGTCGCCGGAGGGGTGGAAGCCGTCGTGGCAGAGCGTCCCGGCATCGGCCCGGAACACCGGGCCGGTCTCGGCGGCCAGGTCGACCACGGTGCCGCCGGCCTCCAGCACCGCCGTGGTCTGGGCGCGGGCGATCCGCCGGCCCGACCAGCCGAGCACCTGCCGCAGCGGCTGCGCCACGGCGCGGATGGCGCCGAGGTCGGGGCAGGTGCCCACGACGACCTCGACCCGCGCCTCGCGCAGCCGGCGCACCGCCGAGCCGAGGTACGCCGCCGCCTCGGCCGGACGGCGCATCCCCGTGGCGTCGTTCGCCCCGATCAGCACGACCGCGACGTCCGGGCGTTCGCCGAGCAGCGCGCGGGCCACCTGGGTGGCCAGGTCGGTGGAGCGGGAGCCGGAGACGCCGACGCTGGACAGGTGCACCCGTCGCCCGGTCGGGCCCTCGGCCAGCAGATGGGCGAGCTGACCGCCGACGGTCTCGTCGAAGCGGTCGACGCCGACGCCGAGGGCGGAGGAGTCACCGAGCAGCACCAGCCGCAGCGGCGGGGCACCCACCCGCCCGACCGTGGCGCGCAGCGCCAGGCCGAGTTCCGGCTGCGCGTAGCTGCGACTGCGCGCCGCCACGGCCTGCCCGGCGAGCACCGCGGCGCCGCCGATCGTGCCGGCGACCAGGGAGACCGCCGCCGCCTTGCCGAGCCGGAGTGCCAGCTCCGTCCCGGGGGACCGTCCGTTCATGCCGTTCCCTCCCTCCGGTCGGGACCGGCCTGGGGCCGAGCCGCACCGAGCCGGACGGCTCGCTCACCGCGCTCGCTCATGCCGTTCCCTCCAGTGTCGGTGAGTCGGCCGTGCTGCCGGGTTGCGGCACCGTGCCGACGCCGAAGAAGGCCCGTCGGCGCAGTTGCGCCCACCGGCCCGCAGGCCCACGGTCGCGGCCCCGGACCTGGGTGCCGCTGACCTCGGTGCCCGCGTGCCGCGCCGCCTCCTGGGCGGCCTGCGGCAGCGAGCGTACGCCCTCACCACGGCCGAGGACAGGTCTGCGTTCCTGGGCGGCGCCGAGGGCGGAGATGACGGTGGGCAGCAGCGCGGCGGCGGCGACGGCGTACCCCTCGGCGGAGGGGTGGAACCGGTCCCAGGCGAACATCCGGGTCGGTTCCGCCGCGAACCGGGGGCCGAGCAGGTCGCCGAGGGAGACCGTCCAGCCACCCGCCTCGACCACCGCGACCGTCTGGGCGGCGGCGAGCTGTCGGCTCCACCGTCGGGCCAGCCAGCGCAGCGGCGGCTGGATCGGCTGGATCGCGCCCAGGTCCGGGCAGGTGCCGACGACCACCTGGCAGCCGGCCGCGCGCAGCGTGCGGACCGCGTCGACCAGGTAGCGCACGGCCAGGCCGGGCGGGGTGCGGTTGGTGACGTCGTTGCCGCCGATCAGGATCACCGCGATGTCCGGTCGGTGCTCCAACGCCGACTCGACCTGCGGCTTCAGCCCGGCCGACAGGGAGCCCACCACGGCGAAGCGGTGCAGCCGGACCTGCCGGTGCAGCCGGCGGGACAACCCGGTGGCGAGCAACGCGCCGAGCGTCTCCCGCCGCCGGTGCACGCCGTAGCTGGCGGCCGAGGAGTCGCCGAGGATCACCATGGTCAGCGGTGGGCCGGGCAGCTTCACGCCGTAGACGCCGTCGCAGCGGGGCGGGGGCGCCTCGGCCATCGGGATGGTCCGCCGGGCCTGCCGGGCCTGCCCGAGCAGCACCCCGCCGGTCGCGACCACGGCCGCCGCGGTGGCGCCCGTGCCGATCGCCGCGGCCCGGGCGATCTGCCGCACGCGCTGCCAGCGCGGACCAACCGGTACGACGGAACCAGCGACCCCCATACGGCGACAGTATCGCGCCGGCACGACACACCGCTGTCGTCGTACGTGCTGCCTGGTGGCTGAGGGACGACCGTTCTGGGTACCGGTGGGGGTGACGACGACGGGTCCCGGGGCGCGGGCGCCGAGGGCTTGCGGGCCCGCGTCACGCTGGGACCGGCGAGAGGGGCTGGACGATGGGCAGGACGTTGAAGCGGAGCGCGGCCTTCACCGCGTTGGCGAGGGCGCTGGCGGCGGGTGCGCGGGGTGGCCCGTCGCTGGGTGCCCGGGTGGCCGCGCTGCCGCGGATGATCCGGGCGACCGCCCGGGGCGAGTACGACGGCGGTCTGCGGCTGGCGCTGATGGCGGCGGCGACGGCGTACGTCGTCTCCCCGGTCGACGTGGTGCCGGAGCTGTTCCTGACGGTCTTCGGCCTGCTGGACGACGCGGTCATGGTGACCTGGCTCGCCGGCAGCGTGCTGGCCGAGACGGAGCGCTTCCTGGAGTGGGAGGCCGCGCGCCGTCCCGTGGTCCCCGGGCAGGTGATCGGCTGACGGGACGTACGCTGGGCGGCGAAGCAAACGTCTGCCCGGCAGCCGACGCCGGCGCCGCAACGAAGGGCACAACGAGGTGCAGTACTACGACAACGTCGTCGACATGATCGGCAACACCCCGCTGGTACGGCTACGCAACGTCACCAAGGGCATCCGGGCGACCGTGCTGGCGAAGGTGGAGTACCTCAACCCGGGCGGTTCGGTGAAGGACCGGATCGCGCTGCGGATGGTGGAGGACGCCGAGGCCGCCGGCATCCTGAAGCCGGGCGGCACGATCGTCGAGCCGACCAGCGGCAACACCGGCGTCGGGCTGGCCCTGGTGGCCCAGCTCAAGGGCTACAAGTGCGTCTTCGTCTGCCCGGACAAGGTCAGCCAGGACAAGCAGGACGTGCTGCGGGCCTACGGCGCCGAGGTGGTGGTCTGCCCGACCGCCGTCGCGCCGGAGGACCCCCGCTCGTACTACAACGTCTCCGACCGGCTGGCCCGGGAGATCCCCGGCGCGTGGAAGCCCAACCAGTACGCCAACCCGGCTAACCCGCGGTCGCACTACGAGACCACCGGCCCGGAGCTGTGGAAGCAGACCGAGGGGGCGATGACCCACTTCGTCGCGGGCGTCGGCACCGGCGGCACCATCTCCGGCATCGGCCGCTACCTCAAGGAGGCGTCCGAGGGCCGGGTCAAGGTCATCGGGGCGGACCCGGAGGGCTCGGTCTACTCCGGCGGCACCGGCCGGCCGTACCTGGTCGAGGGCGTCGGTGAGGACTTCTGGCCGGAGACGTACGACCGGGGTGTCGCCGACGAGATCATCGAGGTCTCGGACAAGGCGTCCTTCGAGATGACCCGGCGGCTGGCCCGCGAGGAGGGCCTGCTGGTCGGCGGCTCCTGCGGCATGGCCGTGGTCGCGGCGCTGGAGGTGGCCCGCACGGCCGGCCCGGACGACGTGGTCGTGGTGCTGCTGCCGGACAGCGGCAAGGGCTACCTGTCGAAGATCTTCAACGACGACTGGATGGCCCGGTACGGCTTCCTGGACAACTCCGGCACCGAGCCGACGGTCGCCGACGCGCTGGCGAGCAAGCCGGGCGGCCTGCCCGAGCTGGTGCACGTGCACCCGACCGAGACGGTCCGCGACGCCATCGACTACATGCGCGAGTACGGCGTCTCCCAGCTCCCGGTGCTCAAGGCCGAGCCGCCGGTCGTCACCGGCGAGGTGGCCGGCTCGATCGCCGAGCGGGACCTGCTCGACGCGCTCTTCACCGGCCAGGCGCACCTGCACGACACCATCGAGCGGCACATGGCCGAGCCGCTGCCGATGATCGGCGGCGGCCAGCCGGTGAGCGAGGCGGTCAACCTGCTGGAGAAGTCCGACGCGGCGCTGGTGCTGGTCGACGGCAAGCCCCGGGGCGTGCTCACCCGGCAGGACCTGCTCGCCCACCTCGGCGCGCGCTGACCCGAACTCCGTCAGGGCCCCTTCCGGACGCCGGGAGGGGCCCTGACGTCGTCAGAGCAGTCGGGCGTACCGGAGCTGGGGCGCGGCGACCGGGCCGACGTGGTCCTCGCGTACCGCCCCGGTGGCCGTCCAGCCGCCGCGCCGGTAGAAGCGCCGGGCGTGGCTGTTCTGCCGCAGCACCCAGAGCACGGCGCGGGACCAGCCCCGCGCGCGCATCGCGTCCAGCGCGTCGACCATCAGAACCCGGCCGGTGCCCCGGCCCCGCTCGTCCGGCTCCAGGTGGATGGCGCTGAGCAGGCCGGTGGCGGGGTCGCCCTCGTCGTCCGGGCCGAGGTAGCTGAAGCCGACGAGCCGCCCGTCCCGTTCGGCCACGGTCATCCGGTGGTCGTCGCGCTCCCAGCCCCACCGCTCGACCCAGTAGGCCCCCATCGCCTGCGCCGAGGGCTCGGCCAGCGCCTCGGGCGGCAGGAACGACGAGTACGCCGCCACCCGGGAGCGCTGGTGCAGGGCGCCGACCGCCAACAGGTCGTCGACGGTCGCGGGGCGTAGCGTGACGGTCACCCGGCCGAGGCTACCCGCCGGGGCGGGACCGGCACGGTGCTCAGGTCCTCGGCGACCACCAGCTCGCCGGCGAAGTGCTCCCGCGCCTCGTCGGCGAAGCGACGCGGGTCGGCGTACCGCTGGGAGAAGTGGGTGAGCACGAGGGTGCGTACCCCCGACTCGGTGGCCACCCGCGCGGCCTGCGCGGCGGTCAGGTGGCCGACCTCGGCGGCCAGCGCGGCCTCCGACTCCAGGAAGGTCGACTCGATGACCAGCAGGTCGGCGTGCTCGGCGAGGGCGTACACCCCGTCGCAGAGGCCGGTGTCCATCACGAAGGCGAACCGCTGGCCCGGCCGGGTCACGCTCACCTCGGCCCGGGTGACGCGGTGCCCGTCGAGGTCCAGGTGGCCGGCGCGGAGCAGGTCGCCGACGGCCGGGCCGGCGATGCCGTACGCGGCCAGCCGCTCCGGCAGCACCCGCCAGCCGTCCGGCTCGATCAGCCGGTAGCCGTACGTCTCGATCGGGTGCCGCAGCCGGCGGGCCTCCAGCGTGCCGACGCCCAGGGCGATCCGCTGCCCGTCCGCCTCGATCGGCTCGACGGCCAGCTCGGCGGTCTCGTAGAAGCTCGACGCGTGCCGCAGCCGGGCGAAGTACTCCGCGCCACCGGCCGGGAAGTGCACCGCCACCGGCCTGGTGACCCGGTCCAGGGAGAGCCGCTGGATGGTGCCGGGCAGGCCGAGGCAGTGGTCGCCGTGGAAGTGGGTGACGCAGATCCGGGTCAGGTCGGTGGCGGTGACCCCGGTGTGCAGCAGTTGCCGCTGGCTGCCCTCGCCCGGGTCGAAGAGGATCACCTCGTCGTCCCAGCGCAGCACGTACCCGTTGTGGTTGCGCAGCCGGGTCGGCGCCTGGCTGGCCGTCCCGAGCACCACCAGCTCGCGCATCGACACCGGAATCTCCTGGGTATGAAGCGACCCCCGGGGCTTCCGCGCTGACGCGCGGGCCGGCTGGACTGGGCCGGCACCCCGGGGGTCGGGTGGCTGTCGTGGTTTCGCCGCACCGCTGCCACACGGTCTCGACGATGGAGCTGTGCCCGCCTCGCGGCGGACGGGTTTTCACTGTCGAGGACAGCGGCTAGCGGACAGCCACCTCACGAGTCCGATTGCTATACAAGTCTGGACCACCTCCTTTCCCGTGTACGGCCACGCTATCCACTCCCGCCGGGGGCCGGCAACGGATTTCGATCACAGGGTCGGAGCGGGAATGCCCGGCGGACGCCCGTCGCGGTCTGCCGGCGGTCACCGCCCCGGTGCCGGTGGGGCTGTCCCTGCTCCTGGGGCGGGTGGCGGTGACCGGGGCAGCCCCGCGGTGGCGGACGTCGCCCAGCAGCAGATGCTTCAACCCGGTGTGTCCCGGCCAGGGCCGCCTCCACCCGGGTCGCGGGCGCTACGGACTTGAGTACAAATCTGGCTCGCCGGTCCGCTCGTCACCGGCCGATTCACATTCGTACTCAAGTCCGTAGCGTCGGAAGGGCGGGTCGTGTCCCCGTGGGTGCGGGGAGGCGTGGCGCTCAGTCGATGCCGATCGGGCCCTCGCGGGGGCCCTCCTCACTGGCCGGCTGCACCGCCAGCGACGGGAAGTCGGCCAGGTCGCCCTCGGGCTCGGCGTCCCACTCCGGGAAGACCAGATCGCTCTGGAGGTAGAGGCAGAGCAGTTGGGTGAGGTGGCGCAGCCCGTCCAGGTGGGTGCGCTCGTGGCCGTGGGTGGCGTCCACCCCGAAGCCGAGCAGCGCCACCCGGGCGTGCGCGCCCGCCTCGACCGCCGCCGCCACGTCCGAGCGGTAGTACTCGAAGACGTCGCGGACCAGTTCGACCCCGTGCTCCTTCGCGATCGAGGCGAGGTTGCGGGTCAGGTGGTAGTCGAACGGGCCCACGCCGTCGCCCATCGCCAGGGTGGCGGCGTGTTCCCGGGACTGCTGGCCGGGGGCGACCACCGCCGCGTCCACCGAGACGATCTCGGCGACGTCCGGGTCGAGGCCGTGGCTGGCGCCGTGGCCGATCTCCTCGGTGACGGTGACCAGCAGGTGGGCGGTGACCACCGGAGTGATCCCGGCGTCCACGAGCGCCTTGAGCGCGGTCAGCACCGCGGCCACGCCGGCCTTGTCGTCCAGGTGCCGCGACTTGACGTACCCGGACGGGGTGATCATCGGGTTCGGCAGGAACGCCACGAAGTCGCCCGCGTCGATGCCGAGCGCGCGCAGGCCGGCGATGTCCTCGACCGGCTCGTCCACCCGCACCTCGACCTGCTCCCAGCCGACGCCCTGGAGGTCGACCGCCTCGTTGTAGCGGTGCCCGCTGGCCTTGAGCGGGAGCACCTGGCCGGTGATCACCCGGTCCAGGTCGTCGGTGAAGATCCGCACGTGCGCGCCCTCGGCGAACCGGGCGCTGTGCGTGCCGATGGTCTTCAGCTCCAGCCGGCCGTTCTCCTTGAGCCGCTTCACCATGCCGCCGATGGTGTCGGTGTGCACCACGATCGCCCGGTCGGCCCCGGTCTGCCGAGGGCCGGGCAGGCAGGCGCTGAGCGCCCCGCGCCGGGTCAGCGTCGACGGGATCCCGAGGGCGGAGAGGCGCTCGCCCACGTACTGCTGCACGTGGTCGGTACGCCCCGACGGGCTGGGGATCTCCAGCAGCTCCAGCAGCACCTGGCGCAGGTAGTCCAGGTCGATCTCCAAGGGCTTCGGGCTCACGCCACGCCTCCCGGCCCGGCGGGACTCCACAGCCGCTGCGGCGCCCGGGTGCCGGGGAAGAGCAGGTCCACGAAACGCTCGGCGGTCGGCTGGGGCTCGTGGTTGGCCAGCCCCGGCCGTTCGTTCGCCTCGATGAAGACGTGCTCGGGTCGATCGGGGGAGGGCACGAGCAGGTCGAGCCCGGTCACCGGGATGTCCAGTGCCCGGCTCGCCGTCACGCAGGCCTCGGCGATCGCGGGGTGCAGGTCGGCCGTCACGTCGTGGATCGTCCCACCGGTGTGCAGGTTCGCGGTGCGCCGCACCGCCAGCACCTGCCCCTCGGGCAGCACGTCGTGCATCCGGTGGCCGGCCTCCGCCACCACCTCGCGGGTCATGTCGTCGATCGGGATGCGCGACTCGCCCCCGGTCGCGGCGGCCCGCCGCCGGCTCTGCCGCTCGATCAGCTCGGTGACGTCGTGGACACCGTCCCCGGTGACCTGCGCCGGCCGGCGCACCGCCGCCGCCACCACCTCGTGGTCGATGACGACGACCCGCAGGTCCTCGCCGGCGCGCATCTCCTCGATCAGCACGTCGGGGCAGAACCGCCGGGCCAGCTGCACCGCCGCGGTCAGCGCCTGCGGCGTCCGTACGCCGACGGTGATGCCGTTGCCCTGCTCGCCCCGGGCCGGCTTGACCACGACCGGACCGACGTCCTCCAGGAAGGCCAGGTCGTCCGGCTCGCCGGTGGCGGTCCGCCCGCGCGGCACCGACAGCCCCGCCTCGGTGAGGATGCGCCGGGTGACCCGTTTGTCGTCGCAGCGGCTCATCGCCACCGCCGAGGTCAGCTCCGACAGCGACTCGCGGGTGTGGATCGTCCGGCCGCCGTTGCTCAGCCGCAGCTCGCCCCAGTGCGCGTCGGTCACCTCCACCCGGATCCCACGCCGCATCGCCTCGTCGGCGACGATCTTCGCGTACGGGTTGAGCTCGTCGTAGCCCTCCGGGGCGGCGGGCAGGAAGAGCCGCTCGTTGATCGGGTTCTTCCGCTTGACGCAGAGCGTGTTGGTGCGGTGGAAGCCCAGCCGCTCGTAGAGCCGGATCGCGCCGGAGTTCTCCGCCAGCACCGACAGGTCGACGAAGGCGCGGCCGCGCTCGTCCAGCCGGTCGGCCAGCGCGGTGAGCAGCGCCTGGCCGGTGCCGGGCGGCGCGGTGTTGAAGTCGACGGTCAGGCACCAGAGGCTGGCACCGTTCTCCGGGTCGGCGAAGACCGCCCCGTGGTCCACCCCGGTGATGGTGCCGACGATCTCGCCGGTGCTCCCCTCGGCGACCAGATGCAGGAAGCGGTCGGTGCGGGCGTTGTCCACCAGCACCTCGACCGGCGCGGTGACCATGCCGTTGCACGCGTAGATCCGGTTCACCGCGTCCGCGTCGTCGGCGTCGCGCAGCGGGCGGATCACCAGCCCCGGGACCTCGCCGCCGTCGTCGATGGCCGCCGGCCGCCGCTCGCCCAGCGGCAGCCGGTAGGTCAGCGACGGGTCGATGAACAGCTCGTCGGGGAGCCGGGAGACCAGCACGTGCGGGTCGCGCAGGTAGATGCAGATGTCCCGGGCGCCGGCCGCCTCGGAGCGCAGCACGTCCGCCACCTCCGCCGGGTCGGTGAAGGTCTGCCCGAAGACCAGCCGACCCCAGCCGCAGTCCAGCACCACGTCCGCCGGGCCGGTGCCCCGCTCGCGGGGCTCGGGCGCGCCGGGAGCGACCGGATCGCCGCCGGGGCCGACCCGCTCGCGGCGTCGTCCCAGCACCCGCTCCCGGTCCGTACGGGCGGCTCCGGTCGCCAACGTCTCGGTCACGGTCAGTCGATTCCGTGGCTCTGGAGCCACATTTCCAGGAGGCCGAGTTGCCACAGCTTGTTTCCGTTCAACGGGGTCAGTTCGGCGTTCGGATCGGCGAGCAGCGCGTCGACGTAGTCGGCACGGAACAGGTCGCGGCGGCGGGCGGCGGGCGCGGAGAGCGCGTCGCGTACCCGGTCGAGGAGCTTGCCCTCGAGGTGGGTGAGGCCCGGCACCGGGAAGTAGCCCTTCGGCCGGTCGATGACCTCGTGCGGGAGGACCCGGCGGCCGATCTCCTTGAGCACGCCCTTGCCGCCCTGGGCCAGCTTCAGCTCCGGCGGGCAGCTCGCGGCCAGCTCCACGAACTCGTGGTCGAGGAACGGCACCCGGGCCTCCAGCCCGTGCGCCATGGTCATGTTGTCGACCCGCTTCACCGGGTCGTCGGTGAGCATGACCTGGGTGTCGATCCGCAGGCCGGCGTCGACCGCGGTGTCCGCGCCGGCCCGCGTCAGGTGGGCGGCGACGAACTCCCGCGCCGGGTCGCCGTCGGCCAGCCAGTCCGGGTTCAGCACCCGGGCCAGGCCGGCCGCGTCCCGGTCGAAGAACGCCTTGGCGTACGTGTCGAGCGCCTGCTCCCGGTCGATGCCGGCGAGCGGCGGGTACCAGTGGTAGCCACCGAGGATCTCGTCCGCGCCCTGGCCCGACTGGACCACCTTGACGTGCCTCGCGACCTCCTGGCTGAGCAGGTAGAACGCGACGCAGTCGTGGCTGACCATCGGCTCGCTCATCGCCGCCACGGCCGCCTCCAGCGGCGGCACGAGGTCCTGGGCGGCCACCCGGAGCTGGTGGTGGTCGGTGCCGAAGGTCTTCGCGACCAGATCGGAGTAGACGAACTCGTCGCCCTCCCGGCCGCCGACGGCGTCGAAGCCGATGGAGAAGGTGGCCAGGCCGGTCTGCCCCTCGCCGGCCAGCAGCGCGACGACCAGGCTGGAGTCGAGCCCGCCGGAGAGCAGCACGCCGACCGGCACGTCGGCGACCATCCGGCGGCGCACGGCGGTGGTCAGCGACTCCAGCAGCGCGTCCTGCCAGTCCCGCTCGGACCAGTCGGCGCGCTCGGCGGCGCGGGTGAAGGCCGGGTCCCAGTAGACCCGCTCGTGGGTACGGCCGTCCGGCTCGTACACCCGGACGGTGGCCGGGGGGAGCTTGGCGACGCCACGCAGGATGGTGCGCGGCGGCGGCACGATGCTGTGGAAGCTGAGGTAGTGCGCGAGCGCGACCGGGTCGATCGAGGTGTCGATCCCGCCGCCGGCCAGCAGCGCCGGCAGGGTGCTGGCGAAGCGCACCACGCCCGGGGTCTCGGCCACGTACAGCGGCTTGATGCCGAGGCGGTCGCGGGCCAGCACCAGCCGGCCGGTGTCCCGCTCGGTGATGGCGACGGCGAACATGCCGATCAGGTGGTCGACGAAGTCGAGCCCCCACTCGGCGTACGCCTTGACGACCACCTCGCTGTCGCCGGTGGAGAAGAAGCGGTGCCCCTTGGCCTGCAACTCCGCGCGCAGCTCGCGATAGTTGTAGACGCAGCCGTTGAAGACGCCGGTGAGCCCGGAGTCGGGGTCGACGAGCGGCTGCCCGCTGGCCGCCGACAGGTCGATGATCTTCAGGCGTCGGTGCCCGAGGGCGACCGGCCCCTGGGACCAGACCCCACTGTCGTCGGGTCCCCGGTCACTCATCGTGGCCGCCATGCGCTCCACCGCCGCGACATCGGCGCGTGAGCCGTCACGGCGGAACTCCCCAGCCAGTCCGCACATGGCAGGCAATGCTGCCAGAGGTTGTTGCGATTCGCCTGTTGAGACGATGACAGTTGTGTGACGACGTTGCTAGAATCTCCGCCCGCGCCGAGCAGGCCGTGATCGCCGGCCGTGGCGCTGGCGTTCCGTGTCGGCGAGGGTCACGCTGCGAGGATCCGGCCGGGCCGCCCGTGTGACAAACACCGCACCGACGTGACTGCCCGCCGGCCGGCGGAGGTCGGCATCGACCTCCACCGGCTCCGGAACGTCAGCCGGCGGTACGGGCCACGCCGACCGGACAGCTCAGCCCGTTGGGGCCGTGGTTGCAGTACCCGTTCGGGTTCTTCGTCGGGGCGAGGTACTGCTGGTGATAGTCCTCGGCGAAGTAGTAGTCACCGAGCGGGGCGATCTCCGTGGTGATCTCGCCCTTGCCGGCCCGGGCCACGATCGGGGCGAACGCGTCGCGCGACGCCTGCGCGGTGGCCAACTGCTCGTCGGTCGTGGTGTAGATCGTCGAGCGGTACTGGGTGCCGACGTCGTTGCCCTGGCGCATGCCCTGAGTCGGGTCGTGGTTCTCCCAGAAGACCTTGAGCAGGTCCTCGTAGCTGATGACCGTCGGGTCGTAGACCACCTGGACCACCTCGGCGTGCCCGGTCATGCCCGAGCAGACCTCCTCGTACGTGGGGTTCGGCGTGACGCCGCCCGCGTAGCCGGCGGAGGTGGTGAGCACGCCCGGCAGGGTCCAGAACAGTCGCTCGGCGCCCCAGAAACAACCCATCCCGAAGACCGCGACCTGCGCACCGGCCGGGAACGGGCCCTTCAGCGAGGAGCCGAGCACCTCGTGGCGGTCGGCGATCGGCATCGCGATCGGCCGGCCGGGCAGGGCCTGGTCGGGGGTGGGCAGCTCGGCCTTCATGCGGCGAAGGAACACGGTGGGACTCCTCTCGTACCTGTCCCAGCGTGCAACGCCGCCGGGCCGCAGTTCCTTACCCGTCCCGTCGTCGATCACCCGGCCACCCCCGGTCCGGCTGATCCGGGCACGACCGCGCTCGCCGGGCTTTCCACCCGTATCAGGCGGAAAGCACCATGAACCACCCGCCCCTTCTCCGGCCGTGCGGGGCTCCGGGCCGTCCATTGCCCGGGTCACCACGCCTGGTTAGCGTGCGACTACCGGTCCACCCTGATCGATGTCCGGCGTTCGCGCGCCGGGGTCGGCTCCGGACCCGTCTGGGGGCCTCGTGCAGTCACTCGCCAGTCCTGGGGAACTCACCGTCGCCGTGGTCATGGCGGACGTCGCCATCGTCCTCGTCGTCGGGTACGTCTTCGGCCGCTGGCTGCGGCGGATGGGTCAGCCCGTGGTCATCGGCGAGATCATCGCCGGCATCGCGCTCGGTCCGAGCCTGCTCGGGCTGCTGCCCGGCAACCCCACCGCGGTGATCTTCCCGGCCGAGGCCCGGCCCTACCTCAGCGCCATCTCGCAGGTCGGGCTCCTGCTGTTCATGTTCCTGATCGGCTGGGAGTTCGACCGTCGGGTGGTGGCCCGCCGCAAGGCGTTGACCCTGTCGGTCTCGCTCTGCTCGATCGCGCTCTCCTTCGGCCTGGGCGTCGGTCTCGCCGCCCTGCTCTACGCCGACCACGCCACGGTCGCCGGCCGGCGGGTGCCCTTCACGGTGTTCGCGCTGTTCCTCGGCGCCGCGATGTCGATCACGGCGTTCCCGGTGCTGGCCCGCATCCTCAAGGACCGCAAACTGCTGCACACCGAGGTCGGCGTGCTCGCGCTGGGCAGCGCGGCGATCGACGACATCCTCGCCTGGTGCATCCTGGCGCTGGTCGCCGCGATCGCCGCCGCCGGGGACGGCACCGACCTGGTCCAGATCGCCGTGCTCTCGGCCGCCTACGTCGCGGTCATGTCCACCGTGGTCCGCCCGCTGCTGACCGCCTTCGTCCGTCGTACGGCGGCGCTGAACCGGCCGGCGTACCTGGCGATCTTCGTCGCGGCCGGTGTGTTCCTGTCCTCCTACGCGACCACCTGGATCGGCATCCACGCGATCTTCGGCGCGTTCGCCTTCGGCTTCATCATGCCCCGCCGGCCCGAGGCGGCGCTGCACCGGCAGGTGCGCGAGCCGTTCGAGAACATCGGCCTGGTACTCCTCCCGGTCTTCTTCATCGTCACCGGGCTCGGCGTCGACATCGCCTCGTTGACCGCGGCGAACTACCTGGAGCTGGGGGCGATCATCCTGGTCGCCTGCGTCGGCAAGACGATCGGCGCGGCCGCACCGGCGCTGGCCCTCGGCCTGCCCGGCCGGGACGCCCGCACCCTCGGCGTCCTGATGAACACCCGAGGGCTGACCGAACTGATCGTGCTGAACGTCGGCGTGAGCCTGCACGTGCTGGACAAGCAGATGTTCACCATGATGGTGATCATGGCGCTGGTCACCACGGCGATGGCCGGACCGCTGCTGCCGAAGGCCCCGGCGACACCCGCTGCGGACGTCGCCCGGCCGGAGCCGGCCGACCGGGCCGTGCCGTCGCGCTGACGCCGCCCGTGCGGGATCGTCACCGTAGGTGGTGGAACGGTCCGGGACGGTGACACGTCGAACCGGTATGAGCAGATGGAGCAGGTGGCTGGGCGGTGTCGCGGTGCTGTCGGTCGCCGTGCTCGCCGGCTGTGCGCAGCCCGATCCGGACGCGTCCGCCTCCGCCCCGGCGACGGCGTCCGGCACCGGCCCGGCGGCCCCGCCGGTCACGGTCACCGTTCCGGCCGACCGTCACCGCGTCGGTGACGTCATCGTGCTGACGGTGGTCAACGGCGGCGCCGCCCCGCTGTACGCCGACGACCTGCGGACCGACTGCTCTCCGGTGCTGCTGGAACGGCGCGAGGGCGGGACGTGGACCCGCTACGACAACTGCGGCGTCGAGCGGGCGTCGGCCGTCGTCACCTGGGCGCCGGGTGAACGGCGCGAGATCCGGCTCGACACGGCCGGCGGCAACTTCTCCGCGCCGCCGCTGCTGGCCGGCGTCCACCGGATCGCCTTCGGCTTCCGCTGGTCGCCCACCCCGGAGGGTGCCGTCACCGAGTGGGTCCACTCGTCGGAGTTCCGGATCGGCTGACCCGTTGGCCCGGTCCGCGCCCGAGGGCACGGACCGGGCGACACCGGGTGGGCGGTCACCCGAGGGCCCACCGGGTCCAGGGGTCAGAAGCAACCCGAGTCGAGGGTGCTGCCGAACTCGACGTAGCGCGCGTTGACGTGGGCGGACGTCGTGTTGCCCCCGGACAGCGCGTAGTTGGTGCCGACCCAGGTCCGTTGGCACTTCGCGTTGGTGCGCACGGTGAAGTAGTCGCCGTACCGGCCGTCGGTGCGGTTGTGCGTGCCCGAGGCGGTCAGGATCACCGATCCGAAGGCGATCGGGTCGGCCGGGGTGTCGTCGACGCCCACGTAGCCCTGTGCCGCCGCGCCACCCCCACCGGCGGCGCCACCCGCCGCGATGGAGATCCCCAGGTCACCGAAGACGTTGCCGCTCACCACCGGGTACCCGAAGCAGAGCGAGGCGTTCCAGATGTGCGGCTGCTCGACCAGGGTCAGGTCGGAGGTGCGGAACGAGGCCGCCCGGACGTGCCCCTGGGTGATGCCGCCGGTCGGCGCGGAGTGCCAGTACCAGGTGACCCGGGAGCCGTGCAGCGCGCCGCGCATCCGGAAGCCGGCCGCGGTCCAGGACGTGGCGCGTTCGATGAAGTCGAAGTTGCCGGTGCCACCCCGGCAGTCGGGATTGCTGAAGTTGGACGCGCTGATGGTGCGTACCGTCTGCGGCACCGACGTGCTCGACTCCGCCCAGCTGAAGATGCGGAACGAGGTGTTGCTCTCGATCGCGCCGAAGTACATGGTGGTCGAGTTCTGCGCGCCCTCGACGGGGGTGAACACCCGCTGACCGACCGACCCGACGTGGGTCAGGGTGTTGGTCGTGGCCGTGGTGCAGGCGGACATCTGCGCCAGGTTGAACCGCCTGATCTGCGAACCGATCCAGGAACCGGCCCGCTGGTTCTGGGTGGTCAGATAGAGGGCGTTGGCGCTGACCCCGATGTGCGGATAATCCGGCAGTACGTCGTCGGCGGCGCCGCCCGGGTCGATGTAATAGGTGCACAATGGTGCGCTGGCCGGATTGTCCCGGACGAAGATTCGTACTCCGCCATTGTTCAGAGCGGCGTTCGTGTAGAGCAGGATGCTGAAGATGCGGTCGGTGTTGTGCGCCCGTACCACGTCCTGGTCGCAGCACGCGTTGGGCGCGTCCGCCGGACCGGCCGGCAGGCCGACCCCGGTCCAGGTGCTGCCGTCGTTGGTGGAGTACGACGCGTAGGTGTTGCCGGTGTAGAAGACCGACGAGCCGTCGTTGGCCGCCGCCGTCTCGCCCAACGTGCTGCTCACCGCCGAGGCGCGCGTGTTGGCGTTGTTGCGCCGGATCAGCAGCGACTGGGCGCTGATCTCCGCCGCCTCGGTCTGCGCCACCGGCTTCGCCCGCTCCGCCGCGTCGACCTGGGCGCCGGCCGGCGCGGGCTGCGCCGCGGCGATCCGTTCCCGCTGCTCGCGGTGGCGGCGGTCGAGATCCGCCATCTGCTCGCGGCTGGCCGTCGACTGCCTCAGCGCGCCCTCCGGCCGCACGGTCGTCGGCACCGTCCGCGTGGCCGGCCCGGCGGGCGCCGCCGCGGTCGCGGTCGTCGCGGCGGCGCCGCTGGCCGGTGTCAGCGGCGCCAGCGCCGCCACGGTGGCGAGCGCCACCGCCGCCACTGTCGATCTCCTTGGCATCTGTTCTCCCGACGTCAGATGCCGGCGGGGACCTGTTGTCCCACTGCTCGGCAGAATGCACTCTGCCATTTGATCGATATTCGGCATTCCCTCAGTCGGTAGGCGGACAGTACGCCATTCGCCAGTGTGAACGGAATTCTGAAACAGGTGCGGGACTTGTTTCGCAAATGCGATTCCTGTCGGCGGATGTTGCGACAGCCGTGCAATTTCCAGGACGGCGGCGGGTCCGCTATCCGGTGGCGGGTGACGCCCCGGCGATCCGGTCGGCGTACCGGTGCGCCTCGGCGTCGTCGGTGTACCGGGTACGCGGCCAGAAGAAGCCGCGCAGGCCGTCGCCCTTCGTCCTCGGCACCACGTGGGTGTGCAGGTGCGCCACCGACTGCGACACCCGGTTGTTCATCGCCACGAAGGTGCCGCCGGCCCCCAGGCCGGTCTCCACCGCCACCGCGAGCCGCTGCACCAGACGGAAGTAACCGGGCAGCGCGTCCGCCGGCAGCTCGTCCAGGGTGACCAGGTGGGCGCGGGGGACCACCAGCACGTGCCCCTTGAACACCGGCCGGGTGTCCAGGAAGGCGACCCCGTCCGGCTCGTCGACCACCCGGAACGCGGGCACCTCGCCCGCGACGATCCCGCAGAACACGCACCCGCTCATCCGGCCCAGGCTAGTACGACCGGCGCGTCCTTGCCGCGCCAGATCGTCATGGCTCGTCGAGGTAGCTCTCCCACTCGTCGTCCGAGGGGAGTCCGGCGGGCCCGTGGTCACCGGTCGCGAGGCGCCGCCGGATGTCGGCCTCCCACCGGACTGCCCAGTCGATCAGCCGGCGGATGTCCTCGTCACCGAGCCCGTAGGACATGAAGGTCTGGTCGTCGAGTTCCTCGATCCCGCCCAACCGGTCGGCCAGTTCCGCCAGGGAGAACCCCTGCGTGTGCCGTGCGCCCAGGGTCTCCAGATCCGCGAAGCTCAGCTGGCCGTTGGCGGCGCGGATGTCGATGTAGTCGCGGTGCGCGGCCCGGTCGTGCAGCGCCCGGACCTTCAACCCCACGGCGTCCTCGAAGGCGAGAACCGGCCCGACGCTCAGCGTCGCCGGCGGCCCGATGGCCTCTTTGAGTACGTCCACCTCGCAGGCGACGGTGCGGGTCGACACGAGCAGGCGGGCCATTCGGGCACCGGCTTCGACGACCCGGCAGTCAAAGCCCTCGGACGAGTACGCCTGAGCCAGGCGCTCGGCCACGATCGGCAGGGGCACTGCCGTCGCGGTGGCGAAGTCGATGTCCCGTGACGGCCGGCTGATCAGGTTGTGCGCCGACAGTGCGTACCCGCCGGCCAGCACCAACCCGAGGTCGTCCCCGGCGGTGAAGCCGACCTGGAGCAGCCGGCGGTGCAGCTCGTCCAACGATCAGGCCCTGAGTTCGGGCAGCCGGCGCTCCCACAGGGCGATCACCCGCCGGGCGGTCAGCCGCCGGATCCGAGGCCAGTCCCGGCGCAGCAGCGTGGCGTTGACGTAGCGGACGATGTCGTCGAGTTGGCCGCAGTCCATCAGCGTCCGGTAGAGCGTCAACCGCTGACGGGGATCGGTGACGTCGAATTCGGTGAGGCCGGACCAGGCCAGCCGCACCGGCAGGCTGACCCGACCCTGGCTCGGACCGGCGAGCAGCGACAGCGAACCCGGGATGCGTTCGGCGACGCCGATCAGGCGGGACGGCAGCGGGGCGGGCGAGGTCACCGGGCCAGTATGACCCAGCGGGACGACGGAACCGCCGATGTGACCCGCGGCCGGGTTCCACACGCTGGGACGAGGGGGAGGACTAACGTCTCCGTCATGAACCACGGCTTCGAGACGCTCGCCATCCACGCCGGCCAGGACCCCGAGGCCCGTACCGGCGCGGTGATCCCACCGATCTACCAGACCAGCACCTACGCCCAGGACGCCGTCGGCGCGCCCCGGCAGGGCTACGAATACAGCCGCTCCGGCAACCCCACCCGCGACGCGCTCCAGGAGTGCCTCGCCGCGCTGGAGGGCGGCCCCGTCGGGCTCGCCTTCGCCAGCGGCCTGGCCGCCGAGGACACCCTGCTGCGTACGGTCTGCAAGCCGGGTGACCACGTGGTGATCCCGGACGACGCGTACGGCGGCACGTACCGGCTCTTCGCCCGGGTGGCCGAGCGCTGGGGGCTGGCGTACACCCCGGCCAAGGTCTCCGACCCGGACGCCGTGCGGGCCGCGATCCGGCCCGGCAGCACGAGGATCGTCTGGGTGGAGACGCCGACGAACCCGCTGCTCGGCATCGCCGACATCGCCACCCTGGCCGCCGTGGCGCACGACGCCGGGGCGCTGCTGGTGGTCGACAACACCTTCGCCTCGCCGTACCTGCAGCAGCCGATCGCGCACGGCGCGGACGTGGTGGTCCACTCCACCACCAAGTACGTCGGCGGGCACTCCGACGTGGTCGGTGGCGCGCTGATCGCCGCCGACACCGGCCTCGGCGACGAGCTGCGCTACCACCAGAACGCGATGGGCGCGATCAACGGCCCGTTCGACGCCTGGCTCACCCTGCGCGGCATCAAGACCCTCGGGGTACGGATGGACCGGCACTGCGACAACGCCGAGCGGATCGCCGCGTACCTGGAGGGGCACGCGAAGGTCGGTCAGGTCATCTACCCTGGTCTGCCCTCGCACCCCGGCCACGAGGTCGCCGCCAAGCAGATGCGCCGCTTCGGCGGCATGATCTCCTTCCGGGCGGCCGGCGGCGAGGAGCACGCCGTTCAGATCTGCAACCGGGCCGAGCTCTTCGTCCTCGCCGAGTCCCTCGGCGGCGTGGAGTCGCTGATCGAGCACCCGGGCCGGATGACACACGCAAGTGCTGCCGGCTCGCCGCTTGAAGTTCCCGGCGATCTCGTGCGACTGTCTGTCGGCATCGAGACGGTCGACGACCTGCTCGCCGATCTGGAGCAGGCGCTGGGCTGACCGCTGGCTGGGGAGGGTGGCCGTGCAGGACATCATGCCGACCTGGGTGGGGGCGACCGCCAAGCAGATCGCCCGGGGCGTACGCCGGGGCGACGTCTCCGCCACCCAGGTCGTCGCCGACCACCTGGAGCACATCGCCCGGGCCGACGCCGACCTCGCCGCGTTCCGCGCGGTGCGCGGCGGGGAGGCGATCACCGAGGCGGAGAAGGTCGACGAGCAGGAGGACCTGGCCAACCTGCCGCTGGCCGGGGTGCCCGTCGCGGTCAAGGAGAACACCGCCGTCGCCGGCCTGCCCACCTGGAACGGGTCGGCGGCGGTGCGTACGCCGGTGGCGGAGGCCGACCACGAGGTGGTCCGCAGGCTGCGCGGCGCGGGCGCGGTGATCCTCGGGGTGACCCGGATGCCGGAGCTCGGCCTCTGGGGCCTCACCGACGACGAGACGGCGATCACCCGCAACCCGTGGGACACCCGGCGCACCCCCGGCGGCTCCTCCGGGGGCGCGGCCGCCGCGGTGGCCGCCGGGCTGGTGCCGATCGCGCACGGCAACGACGGTCTCGGTTCGATCCGCATCCCGGCGGCCTGCTGCGGACTGGTCGGGCTCAAGCCGGGCCGGGGCGTCGTCCCCTGCCAGCTCGGCGCGGAGGACTGGTTCGGCCTGACCGAGCACGGCATGCTCACCACCACGGTCGCCGACGCGGCGGTCGGCTTCCAGGTGCTCGCCGGCCGTCCCCAGGAGAAGCTGGTCCCGCCGTCGCGGCTGCGGGTCGGCGTCTCGCTCCGCTCCCCGGTGCGCGGTGTCGCGCCGGACGCGTCCAACCGGGACGCGGTGGCCGCCGCCGGCCGGCTGCTCGCCGCCGCCGGCCACGACACCGTCCCCGCCGACCCGGTCTATCCGACCGCGCTCGGCCTGCAGGGCATCGCCACCTGGTTCGCCGCGGCCGCCGCCGACGTGCGCGCCGCCGGTGTCGCCCCGCGCCACCTGCAGCGCCGCAGCCGCCGGCACGTCGCGCTCGGCGAGTGGGCGCAGCGGCGGGGGTACGTGCGGGAGGCCGACCGGGCCGCCTGGCGGGACCGCTCGATCGGGTTCTTCACCGACCACTCGGTCGACCTGCTGCTCACCCCGGCGCTGGCCGGTCCGCCGCCGGAGGCCACCGCCTGGTCCAGCCGCTCCTGGCTGGCGAACATGAAGGCCAACATCCGGTACGCTCCGTACGCGGCCCCGTGGAACATCGCCGGCCTGCCGTCGATCGTGGTGCCGGTCGGCCGCCGTCCGGACGGCCTGCCGGTCGCCGCGCAGCTCATCGGTCCGCCCGGCTCGGAGCTGCTGCTGCTCGGCGTGGCGGGGCAGTTCGAGATGCAGGCGCCGTGGACCCGACACGCCCCCGGCTACCCGCGCGTCGGAACGGGGTCGCCGGCCACCGCATGATCGTCTAGCGTGTGCGCGCACCCCCGCCGCACTCCCAGGACGGTCATCGATGCACTGCCAGACCTGTGGGGACACCACGTCCCCGACCTTCGACGAGTGCCGGAACTGCCACACCCCGCTCGGCCGGCCGGCCGTGACGCCCGGGCTCCCGACGTACGCGGTGCGCGGCATCGGGACGGCCGTGCAGATCGCGGTCGGCGCGACCGCTCTGCTCTTCCTGCTGGTGTCGCTCTTCCCGGTCGTCGGCCTGATGATGGCCGACCGGGCCGCCGCCGACCGGGACGGCGACCTGCTGCTCGGCGCCGCGGTGGTCGAGCTGGCGTTCTCGCTCCCCTTCGTCCTGGCCATCCTGACCGCCGCCGTGCTGGTCATCATCTGGACCTGGCGGGCGCGCAAGAACATCGAGGCCTTCCCGGGGGCGCTGCCCTCGCTCGGCGCGGGCTGGGCCATCGCCGGCTGGCTGGTGCCGTTCGCCAACCTGGTGGTGCCCGCCCGGGTGGTGGCCAACATCGCCCGGGACAGCCTGTGGCAGCGGCGCACCCCGGCGCTGGTCGGCGTCTGGTGGACCGCCTGGCTGGTGTTCAGCCTCGGCGAGCGGTTCGTCGACAAGCGCGACGAGCGCGAGTACGCCCGGCTGCCGGAGAACCCGGTCGACGCGGCGGACTTCCAGGCCTACGTCGCGTACTACGAACGGGTCCTCGGCTGGCACCTCGTGCCGGCGGTGGCCTGCCTGGTCGCGGCGGCCAGCCTCATCGTGCTGGTCCGGCGGATCTCCGCCGCGCAGCAGGCCCGCATCGCCCGCGCCACGCCCGCGTGGCCGGTCACCCCGGGCATGACGGTGACCCCGGGCGGGCCCGTCCCGTCCTACCCGCAGCCGGCGCCGATCCCGCCGACCCCGGTGTCACCGCAGGTCCCACCGGCGGCGGGTGGCACGATCGGGGCATGACGGAACTGGTCGGTCTCGCCGACGTACGGGCCGCGCGGGACCTGCTCGCCGGCGTCACCCGCACCACGCCGCTGGAGCCCTCCCGGCCGCTGAGCGCCGCGCTCGGCGGACCGGTCTGGCTCAAGTGCGAGAACGTGCAGCGCGCCGGGTCGTACAAGGTGCGCGGGGCGTACGTGCGGATCTCCCGGCTGTCGGCGGAGGAACGGTCCCGGGGCGTGGTGGCCGCGAGCGCCGGCAACCACGCCCAGGGGGTGGCGCTCGCCGCCGGCCTGGTCGGCACCCACGCCACGGTCTTCATGCCGGTCAACGCGCCGCTGCCCAAGGTGGCCGCCACCAAGGGGTACGGCGCGCAGATCGAACTGGTCGGCAACACGGTCGACGAGTCGCTGGTGGCGGCGCAGACCTTCGCCGAGCGCACCGGGGCGGTGCTGATCCACCCCTTCGACCACCGGGACGTGATCGCCGGCCAGGGCACGGTGGCGCTGGAGATCCTCGAACAGTGCCCGGACGTCAGGACGATCGTCACCGGCGTCGGCGGCGGTGGGCTGATCTCCGGGATGGCGGTGGCGGCCAAGGCGCTGCGCCCCGACGTACGGGTCATCGGGGTGCAGGCGGCCAGCGCCGCCGCCTTCCCGCCCTCGCTCGCCGCCGGCGAGCCGGTACGCCTGCCGGCCTTCTCCACCATCGCCGACGGCATCGCGGTCGGCCGGCCCGGGGAACTCACCTTCACCCACGTCCGCAAGCTCGTCGACGAGATCGTCACGGTCGCCGAGGAGGACATCTCCCGGGCGCTGCTGATGCTGCTGGAGCGGGGCAAGCAGGTGGTGGAGCCGGCCGGCGCGGTCGGCGTGGCCGCGCTGCTGGCCGGGGCGGTCGAGGTGGAGACCCCGGTCGTCGCGGTGCTCTCCGGCGGCAACATCGACCCGCTGCTGATGCTGCGGGTGATCGAGCACGGCCTGGCCGCCGCCGGGCGCTACCTGCGGGTGACGGTGCGCTGCTCGGACCGTCCCGGCCAGCTCGCCTCGCTGCTCGCCGAGATCGCCGAGCACCGGGCGAACGTGGTGGACGTGGAGCACCAGCGGGCCAATCCGCACCTGCGCCTCGGCGAGGTGGAGGTGGCGCTGTCGGTGGAGACCCGGGGCGTGGCGCACTCGGACACGCTGATCAGCGCGTTGCGGGCCAGCGGCTACCAGGTGGTCTTCGCGGGCGAGGCGTGACACCGGACGGTGCCACGCCTCGCCGTACGCGGGAAGGTCCCGCCGGGTCGCGGACCCGGCGGGGCCGGACTCAGCCGGCGAAGGGCTCGAAGCTGACGATCGTCACCTTGATGTCGGCGCCGCTCGGCGCCGTGTAGGTGCAGGCCTGGCCGGCGCGGCCACCCAGGATCGCCTTGCCGAGCGCCGACTCCGGGCTGTAGACGGTCAGCTCGGTGGTGGAGGCGATCTCGCGCGACCCGAGCAGGAACGTCTCGGTGTCGTCGGTGTCGTCGTCGAAGTAGATCGTCACCACCATGCCGGGCGACACCGCGTCGGCGGTCGGCGCCTCGCCGACCTGGGCGGTGCGCAGCAGCTCCTTCAGGTAGAGGATGCGACCCTCGGCCTTGCCCTGCTCCTCGCGGGCGGCGTGGTAGCCGCCGTTCTCCCGCAGGTCGCCTTCCTCACGCCGGGCGTTGATCTCGGCGGCGATGACCGGCCGGTTGGCGATCAGCTCGTCGAGCTCGGCCTGGAGGCGGTCGTACGCGTCCTGGGACAGCCAGGTGGCGGGCGCCTCTTTGCCGTTGGTGGACACAGGGCGTTCTCCTCGGTTGTGCGGACTGGCTGACAGGTGAGTTACCAAGTTACCAGCGCGGCACACCCCGGGGTGTCGTCGATCACCAGGGGGCACCGCACGCGAATCGGACGTTCCCGCCGTCCGTGCCGGGTGGTGGGCTCAGCCGGCGGGCCGGCAGCGGACCACCTCGCCGATGAAGGGGCGCGCGGTGGTGGCGACCCGGTGCCGTACGGTGAGGTGCCGCTCGCCGGGCGCGGCGTCGACGGGCACCTCCTCCCGGCCCACCTCGGCGCCGTCGTGCGAGCGGGCCCGCAGCAGGCACACCGCCGTACCGCCGGCGGGCACGGTGACCCGGAAGTCGACCCGTACGCCGGTGTCGGTGACGTCGGTGTAGGTGATCACCTCGGCGTCGTAGTCCGGATCGCCGTAGCGGGCGTACTGCTGCACGGCGACCAGGCTCAGCCCGGCGACCACGACGGCCACCAGGAGCCAGACCAGCAGGGGGCGGCGGCGGCCGGGCTCGCGCCGACGGCCGTACCGACCGGGCGGGAACACCGGCGCGCCCGATGGAATTGTGGCGTGCGTCTCGGTCACCGGCGGGTATCTCCTGGCGTCGTTGTCGGTGGCATCGGCAAGAATGGGAGGGTTCCATTCTCCCAGCCCGTCCTGTGGTCAAGGATGACAGGTCGGTGCCGGCAGGGTCCGGTGCGGGGGAGGATTCCGGCAGGTCAGCCGGGGGCCCGGTCGGGTCGCCGGCGGACACAGACGAGGAGCGCCCGAGTTGGCAGAGCAGCTGCGTCTCATGGCCGTGCACGCGCACCCGGACGACGAGTCCAGCAAGGGCGCCGCCACCACCGCCAAATACGTCGCCGAAGGCGTGGATGTCCTGGTCGTGACGTGCACCGGTGGTGAGCGCGGCAGCGTGCTCAACCCGAAGATGGACCGGCCCGACGTCTGGGCCAACATCGCCGAGATCCGCCGCGCCGAGATGGACGCGGCCCGCGCCGTGCTCGGCGTGGAACAGGCGTGGCTGGGCTTCGTCGACTCGGGGCTGCCCGAGGGCGACCCGCTGCCGCCGCTGCCCGAGGGCTGCTTCGCGCTGCAGGACGTCGAGGTCGCCGCCGGCCCGCTGGTGCGGCTGATGCGTGAGTTCCGTCCGCACGTCGTCACCACGTACGACGAGGAGGGCGGTTACCCGCACCCGGACCACATCATGACCCACAAGATCAGCGTCGCGGCCTTCGACGCGGCCGGTGACCCGGAGCGCTACCCGGAGCTGGGCGAGCCGTGGCAGCCGCTCAAGCTCTACTACGACATCGGGTTCTCCAAGGGCAAGATCATGGCCCTGCACGAGGGGATGCTCGAAGCCGGCCTCGAGTCGCCGTACGAGGAGTGGATCACCCGCTGGGAGGGCCGTCCGGACAAGGGCCCCCGGATCACCACCCGGGTCGAGTGCGCCGACTACTTCCCCGTCCGCGACGACGCGCTGCGCGCCCACGCCACCCAGATCGACCCGGACGGCTTCTGGTTCCACGTGCCGATGGAGTTGCAGAAGCGCGCCTGGCCGACGGAGGACTTCGAACTCGTCCGCTCGCTGGTCGACAGCCCGCTGCCCGAGTCCGACCTCTTCGCCGGGGTGCGCGAGACGGTCCATGCCCGCTGACCGGGCGTCGGGCTACGCTGAAACCCCACCGCACATCGGAGAACCACCATGCTGACCGCTGCCCAGGTGCTCGCGGCGAACAACTTCGGTGACACCCGCACGGGTGGTCTGGCCGGGCCCATGGGCCTGCTCCTCATCCTGCTGCTGTCCGCCGCCACCATCTTCCTGATCCGCAACATGAACTCCCGGCTGCGCCGGCTGCCCGACCGCTTCCCCGACCAGCGCGGGTCGGCCGACGCGGGCCGGTCCGACGCCTCCGCCGCCGATCCGACCGGCGAGACGGGGCCGCAGGAATCACGTACGAATGCTCCCAACGGCCACCAGCAGCACCGGAACGGCTGATCGGGTCGTGATTCACGTCGATCCGGGTCGTCGCCCCCTGTTGCGGCCACCCGGATTGGCTTAGCCTTCCGCCGGGGGGATCGAAAGTCCCTGAGCCGTGCGCGGGAGGGGGGCGCCATGACCGTGGCAGCAGCGTCCGTCCCGTGCGCCTCCCGGACGACGGCGGACGGAGCGGGCCGGTGAGCTCCGGCAGGGCCGGCGATCCCGTCGACCGGGCCGACTCCCACGGCACCCCGCCACGAGTCCTCCTGCTGATCGCCGCCGTCACGCTCACCGCACTGGCGGCGATCGTGATCGGCCTGACCGTCCCGGTCACGCTCCCGCCGGACGACCCCCTGCCCGCGCCGGCGCGGTTCGGCCTCGCCGTCGCCGCGTTCGCGGTCGCCCAGCTGGCCCGGCTGCGGTTCCGCACCGCGACCGGCATGATCAGCATCACCTGGGGCGAGGCCGCCCTGATCGTCTGCCTCTACTTCGTGCCGCCCGGGTGGCTGCCCGCCGCGGCGCTGCTCGGCGTCGGGCTCGCCTGGGGCGGGATGTCCCTGGCCGTCGACCGCCGGCCCCCGGTCGAGGTGCTGCGGATCGCCGCCTCGCTGACCGCCGCCACCGCGCTGGCCGTCACGGTCGCCACCGCGCTCGGCGCGCCGCTGCTGGCCGCCCCCACTCCGGGGCTCGCCGCCGCGCTGATCGCCGGCTCGGTCACCTACCTGCTCGCCACCGCCTGTCTCGGCGGGGCCACCCTGGCCCTGCGGCACGGCGTTCCCGTCGGCCCGCCGATCCTCGTCGCGCTCCGCGGCAAGTCGCTGATGTTCGTCGGCAACGTGGCGGTCGGCCTGGCCGTGGTGGCGCTGCTGGAGATCGACGCCCGCTGGCTGCTGCTGCTCCCGCCGCCGCTCTGGCTGCTCCAGCAGACCTACCGGCACCGGCTGCGCGCCGATCGGGAGCGCCGGGACTGGCGGGCGTTCGCCGAGGCCACCGCCGCGCTCAACCAGCTCGACGAGCGCGGGGTGGCCACCGCCGCGGTGACCGGCGCGCTGCACCTGTTCGGGGCCGAACTGGTCGACGTCGACGTGGCCCGGGGCGACGGCCGCTGGCGGCGCTACCGGGGCGACGCCGCGGGCCAGGTCCGCGACCGGGAGGTGGGCCCGCCCGGCCCGTCCACCGCCGGCGAGCACGAGCTGACCCGCCCGCTCACCGTCGGCGACGTCGAGGTCGGCCAGCTGCGGGTCCGGTTCCCCGCGTCGGGGCCGCCGAGCGCCCGCGAGCGCGACGCGGTGGCCGCCTTCTCCGACGCCCTCGCCGCCGCGCTGCACGACGCGGCCACCCACCGGGAGCTGCGGCTGGTCAGCGCCCGGTCGTCGTACGAGGCGGTGCACGACGCGCTGACCGGGCTGGTCAACCGGGCGGCCATGCTCAGCAAGGGCGACCAGTCGCTGCGACAGCTCGCCCACGACCGTCCCGTCGCCCTCCTGCTGCTGGACATCAACCAGTTCAAGGAGGTCAACGACACCCTGGGGCACGCGGCCGGCGACCAGCTGCTGCGGCTGACCGCCAACCGGCTGGGCGCGCTCGCCCGCCCCGGTGACCTGCTGGGCCGCCTCGGCGGGGACGAGTTCGCCCTGCTGCTGACGTCGGTGCCGGTGGTCGGCGACCGGGCGGCCCCGATGGCGTACGCGCTGCGCCAGGCCCGGGAGATCGCCGAGCGGCTGGCCGCACCGACCGAGGTGGCCGGGGTGCGGATGTCCGTCGAGGTCTCGGTCGGGGTGGTGGTGGCCGGCGCGGGCACCGCCGACCTGACCGAGCTGCTGCGCCGGGCCGACATCGCGATGTACCAGGCCAAGGAGGGCGGCGGCAGCGTCGCCGCGTACGACAGCTCCCGCGACGCCGCGAGCACCGACCAGCTCGCGCTGCTGGCCGAGCTGCGGGAGGCGTTGCAGACCGACGACCAGCTGGTGCTGGCCCTGCAACCGGCGGTCGACCTGGCCACCGGCGCGCCGACCGGGGTGGAGGCGCTGATCCGCTGGCGGCACCCCCGGCGCGGCTGGCTCGGCCCGGTGGACTTCATCCGCCCGGTGGAGAACAGCGAGCAGCTCGGCACCTTCACCCGGTACGTGCTGGACAAGGCGCTCGCGGTGGCGGCCGACTGGACCCGGCAGGGGCTGGACGTGCCGATCTCGGTGAACCTGTCGGCGCGCAGCCTGCTCGACCCGCGACTGCCGGCCGAGATCGCCGACGCGCTGCGCCGGCACCAGGTGCCGCCGCACCGGCTGGTCCTGGAGATCACCGAGACGGTGGTGATGAGCGAGCTGGAGGTGATCGACGAAGTGCTGGCGACCCTGCGGGCCATGGGCGTGCAGCTCGCCGTCGACGACTTCGGCACCGGCTTCTCGTCGCTGACCTTCCTGACCCGGATCGCCGTCGACGAGTTGAAGGTCGACCGCTCCTTCGTGATCCGGATGGTCGACTCGCCGGAGGCCGCCGCGATCGTCCGGACCACCGTCGGGCTCGCCCACGAGCTGGGCCTGCGGGTGGTCGCGGAGGGTGTGGAGACCGCCGAGCAGCGGCTGGCCCTGGCCGAGCTGGGCTGCACCGCCGCCCAGGGCTACCACTTCTTCAAGCCGATGCCGGCCGACAAGATCGGCGCGGTGCTGGGGACGCTGCGCGACTCCGCCGAGTCGAACGTCTTCCCGCTGCGCGCCGACGGCGCTTCCTGACCGTCCGCGCGGCCGGGCGACCCGGGACCGTGCTCACGGGATGCGGCGTGTCGCGGTGTCCCTTCTCGGGGACACCGCGACACGCCGCGAACCGCCGACGGGTCAGCCCCGGGGCAGGACCGTGCCGACGACGGCGGGCATGGTGGCCCAGTCCGCGGAGGCGATGCTGGCGTGGGCGGCGGCGAGCTGGGCGACCCGGGCCCGGGCGGCCTCGACGTCACCCGCCGGCACGGCCGGGGCGACGTTCTGCGCGTCGGTCATCACCAGCAGGTAGTGGTTGGCGCCGTACCAGGAGGTGTCGATCCCGCCGGTGACGTACGCGCCCGCGTCGCCGTCGAAGAGGACGAACCAGGGGCGCAGGCCGGTGTCGGCGTACCGGGTGCGGGGGTCGCCGGCCTGGGCCCGGTGCACGGCGGGGAACGCCTGCGCCCGCTCCAACGTGCCGGCCGCGGCGAGCGTGCGCAGGTGCTGGGCATACTCGACGTCGGTCCAGAGGGTGTCGGTCGGGTTGCCCTCCTCGACCGTGCCCGGGATCAACTCGACGATCACCTTGCCGGCGAGCTGCTGCCGGCTCGGCCAGGCGTCGGCCCGGGCGGCGGCGTCGAGCGTCGGGTACCCGCCCTTCAGGTCGGCCGGACGGAAGACCCGGCTGCCGAGCCGGGCGGCGAGCAACGCGTCGAGCTGGGCCGGTCCCTGCCCGGTACGGGAGCTGAAGCCGGTCTTCAGTTCCAGCTTGAGCTGGATCGGGCCGGCGTCGGGGTGGGCGCCGAGCCAGAGCCGGATGTCGTCCAGGCAGTGCTCCAGGTTCTTGTTGCGGGTGCCGGTGTAGAGCTGGGCGGCGCTGGTGGCGGCGACGCAGTTGTTGTCGTTGCCGAACGGGTTGGAGTGGCTGACCCGCCACTGCCGGGTGAACACGTCCGGCCAGACGTCCAGCTCGATCAGGCCGGGCCGGGCGTCGAGCGCCTGCGCCAGGTAGGTGTACGTGCCCTTCTCGTACGCGTTGTGGGTGCCGACGGCGGTGGTCCCGGAGACGCGGGTCTGCGGGTCCACGGCGGCGGAGGCGGGTTGTCCGGTGAGCACCGCCGCGAGCACCGCGGTCGAGGTGAGGGCGGTCAGGGTACGGATTCCGCGCATGCGTGCCTCCTCGCGAGGCCGGCGACCACCGCCGGCATGCACAGATATAAATAGATGAACGTGAACGGGGGAAGGCCCCCGGATGCCATCGGTCCGACCGCCGGACGCGTCGCGGGGTGGATATGGTCGTCGGGTGAACCGACTCGCGGACGCCACCTCGCCGTACCTGCTCCAGCACAAGGACAACCCGGTCGACTGGTGGCCCTGGTGCGCCGAGGCGTTCGAGGAGGCGAAGCGGCGGGACGTCCCGGTGCTGATCTCCGTCGGCTACGCGGCCTGCCACTGGTGCCACGTGATGGCGCACGAGTCGTTCGAGGACGAGAACGTCGGCGCGCTGGTCAACGACGACTTCGTGGCGATCAAGGTGGACCGTGAGGAGCGGCCGGACGTCGACGCCGTCTACATGACCGCCACCCAGGCGATGACCGGGCAGGGCGGCTGGCCGATGACGGTCTTTGCCACGCCCGACGGCACCCCGTTCTTCTGCGGCACCTACTTCCCGAAGCCGAACTTCGTCCGGCTGCTCCAGTCGGTCGACACCGCCTGGCGCGACCAGCGCGAGGCGGTGCTCCAGCAGGGTGCCGCCGTGGTCCAGGCGATCGGCGGGGCCCAGGCCGTGGGCGGCCCCACCGCCCCGCTCACCGCCGAACTGCTCGACGCCGCCGCCGACCAGCTCGCCCGCGAGTACGACGAGACGAACGGCGGCTTCGGCGGCGCACCGAAGTTCCCGCCGCACATGAACCTGCTGTTCCTGCTGCGGCACCACCGGCGTACCGGATCGGCGCGCAGCCTGGAGATCGCCCGGCACACCGGCGAGGCGATGGCCCGAGGCGGCATCCACGACCAGCTCGCCGGCGGCTTCGCGCGCTACTCGGTGGACGGGCACTGGACCGTGCCGCACTTCGAGAAGATGCTCTACGACAACGCCCTGCTGCTGCGCTTCTACACCGACCTGTGGCGGCTCACCGGCGACCGGACGGCCCGCCGGGTCGCCCGGGACACCGCCCGCTTCCTCGCCGACGAGCTGCACCGGCCGGGGGAGGGGTTCGCCTCGGCGCTGGACGCCGACACCGAGGGCGTCGAGGGTCTCACCTACGCCTGGACGCCGGCCCAACTCGTCGAGGCGCTCGGCGACGAGGACGGCCGCTGGGCCGCCGACCTGTTCGAGGTCACGGCGGACGGCACCTTCGAACACGGCATGAGCGTCCTGCGGCTGGCCCGCGACGTCGACGACGCCGACCCGGAGATCCGGGCCCGCTGGCAGGACGTCGTCGGCCGGCTGCTGGCCGCCCGGGACACCCGCCCACAGCCGGCCCGCGACGACAAGGTGGTGGCCGCCTGGAACGGCCTGGCGATCACTGCCATCGCCGAGTTCCTCCGGGTCGCCGCCGGGTACGCCTCCCGCGAGGACGAGGACGCGAACCTGATGGAGGGCGTCACCATCGTCGCCGACGGGGCGATGCGGGACGCCGCCGAACACCTGGCCACCGTGCACATCGTGGACGGGCGGCTGCGTCGCGCGTCGCGCGACAAGGTGGTCGGCGAGCCGGCGGGCGTGCTGGAGGACTACGGCTGCGTCGCCGAGGCATTCTGCGCCATGCACCAGCTCACCGGCGAGGGGCGCTGGCTGGAGCTGGCCGGCGCCCTGCTCGACACCGCCCTGGCCCGCTTCGCCGCCCCCGACGGCGGCTTCTACGACACCGCCGACGACGCCGAGCGGCTGGTCACCCGCCCGGCCGACCCGACCGACAACGCCACCCCGTCCGGCCGCTCGGCGATCGTGGCGGCGCTGGTGGCGTACTCCGCGTTGAGCGGGGAGAGCCGGTACCGGGAGGCGGCCGAGAAGGCGCTCGCCACCGTCGCGCCGATCGTCGGGCGGCACGCCCGGTTCACCGGCTACGCGGCGACCGTGGGGGAGGCGCTGCTCTCCGGGCCGTACGAGATCGCGGTGGTCACCGACGACCCGGAGGGGGACCCGCTGGTCGCCGCCGCGGTGCGGCACGCCCCGCCCGGCGCGGTGGTGGTGGCCGGTCGCCCCGACCAGCCCGGGGCGCCGCTGCTCGCGGACCGGCCGCTGGTCGACGGCCAGCCCACCGCGTACGTCTGCCGGGGTTTCGTCTGCCAGCGGCCGGTGACCTCGGTCGACGACCTGGTCGCCCAGCTCGCCTGACCGGCGTCACCCGGCTGGCGTCGGCGTCGGTCGTGGTCAGGGCCGGAGCGGCTCGCGTGACCGGCGTCACCCTCAGCGCGTCGGCGCCGGTCGCCCGGTCACGGCCAGAGCAGCTCGCGGTCCCAGCCGTCCGGGGTCCGGCGGTAGCGGAGCCGGACGTGCCGGCGCTCCCGGTCGGCCTGCCAGAACTCGACGGTCTCGGGGCGGACCCGGTAGACGGTGTGGGACTCGGCGACGAGGTCCGGGTCGGCCCCGATCAGGGCGCGGCTGCGGGCGAAGGCGATGTCGAGGGCGGCCCGGTCGGCGAGCGGCTCGCTCTGCCGGCCGGTGAGGGTGGCGACCCGGGAACCGAACGGGCGGGCCAGGAAGTCCTGCCGGGAAGCCGCCGGGTCGGCCGGCCGGGCGAATCCGCGTACCCGTACCTGCTGGCCCAGCTCCCGCCAGTGGAAGGTCAGCGCGACGCGGGGGTTGCCGGCGAGCTGCCGGCCCTTGGCGCTGGTGGCGCTGGTGGCGAAGGCCCAGCCGTCGTCGTCGAGGTCCTTGAGGATCAGCACCCGGGCGTCGGGGAAGCCGTCGGCGTCCACCGTCGAGACGGTCATCGCGTGCGGCTCGTCCACCCCGGCGGTGACCGCGGTGGCGAACCAGGCGGCGAAGAGGGGCACCGGGGCGTCCGGCACGTCGGTGGGGTCGAAGGAGGGCATCTCGTGCGCCAGCACCGGGAGCCCGCGCAGCATGTCACGGGTCGTCATGCGGTGATCATGTCAATCTCCGGCCGTCGGGGTGGCCCCACGGCCGGCCGCGCCGTGCGTGCCCCGGGTGGGCTCCAGGCTCTCCCGCTTCATCGTCGGCGGATGCCGACTGCCGTGCCGGCCGGCTGCGGCCGGTGACGCCGACGGTCCGCTCGGGCGGTGACGCCCCTCCGCTCCGGCGGGGTCGGCGGTCCCGATAGGCTGGCGGCGCTATGGATTCCCGTACCGGTCTGCCTGTCGTCGGCATGGTGGGCGGGGGCCAGCTGGCCCGGATGACCCACCAGGCCGCGATCGCCCTCGGCCAGTCGCTGCGCGTGCTGGCGCTCGCCCCTGACGACGGCGCCGCCCTGGTCGCCGCCGACGTCCAGTACGGCGACCACACCGACCTCGCCGCGCTGCGCACCTTCGCCAAGGGCTGCGACGTGGTCACCTTCGACCACGAGCACGTCCCCACCGAGCACATCCGCACCCTGGCCGACGAGGGGGTGAAGCTCTTCCCGCCGGCGGACGCCCTGCTGCACGCCCAGGACAAGCGGGTCATGCGGGAGCGCCTCACCGCCCTGGGCGCGCCGAACCCGGCCTGGCGTCCGGTCACCACGCCGGCCGAACTGGTCGCCTTCGGTGAGGAGCGGGGCTGGCCGGTGGTGCTCAAGGCGGCCCGGGGCGGGTACGACGGCCGGGGCGTCTGGATGGTCGCCGACGCCGGTCAGGCCGCCGAGCTGGCCGCCACCCTGCTCGCCGGGGGCACCTCGCTGCTGGTCGAGGAGCGGGTGGTGCTGCGCCGGGAACTGGCCGTGCAGGTGGCCCGCTCGCCGTTCGGGCAGGTCGCCGCGTACCCGGTGGTGGAGACCGTGCAACGGGACGGGATCTGCGTGGAGGTGCTCGCCCCCGCCCCCGACCTGCCGGAGGAGGTGGCCGTCGCCGCCCAGCAGCTCGCCATCGACCTGGCCACCGCGCTCGGCGTGGTCGGCATGCTGGCGGTCGAGCTGTTCGAGACGCCCACCGGGCTGGTGGTGAACGAGCTGGCCATGCGCCCGCACAACTCCGGGCACTGGACCATCGAGGGGGCCCGCACCTCGCAGTTCGAGCAGCACCTGCGGGCCGTGCTCGATTACCCGATGGGGGACACCTCGCTCACCGCGCCGGTCGTCGTGATGGCGAACGTGCTCGGCGGCGAGCCGGGCGGGATCTCCATCGACGAGCGGCTGCACCACCTCTTCGCCGCCGAGCCGGGCGCCAAGGTGCACCTGTACGGCAAGCAGGTGCGACCCGGCCGCAAGATCGGGCACGTCACCGTGCTCGGCGACGACCTGGACGACGTACGGGCCCGGGCCGCGCGAGCCGCCCGCTGGCTGCGCGAGGGACACGAGTGAGCCCGTCTGCGGCGGCCCACCCGGTCGGAACGAGGGGAGACCGAGCGTGAGCACCGTCGGACTGATCATGGGCAGCGACTCGGACTGGCCGACCATGAAGGCCGCCGCCGAGGCGCTGGACGAGTTCGGCGTGCCGTACGAGGTCGGCGTCGTCTCCGCCCACCGCACCCCGGTCAAGATGATCGAGTACGGCCGGTCCGCCGCCGACCGGGGTCTGAAGGTGATCATCGCGGGGGCGGGTGGGGCCGCCCACCTGCCCGGCATGGTCGCCTCGGTCACCCCGCTGCCGGTGATCGGCGTGCCGGTGCCGCTCAAGCACCTGGACGGAATGGACTCGCTGCTCTCCATCGTGCAGATGCCGGCCGGCATCCCGGTGGCCACGGTCTCCATCGGCAACGCCCGTAACGCCGGCCTGCTCGCCGTGCGGATCCTGGCCGCGAGCGACCCGGCGCTGCTCAAGCGGGTGGCCGACTTCCAGGCCGCCCTGGAGGAGATGGTGGCGGAAAAGGACGCCGCCCTGCGCGCCTCCCTCGACTGAGCCGCCTCCCGCTGCCGGCTGCCCCGCCCAGGCCCCAAGCTCGCTGCGCCGGCACCACCGCTCCCACCCGGCCCGCTCGGCGCAACACGGCAGTCACACCGCAGCCCCTCGAATTCATCGCATGCCGCGCAGCGCCGTCTGCAGGCGCTCCTGGGCCCGGCGACGGCGCTCGTTGCTCGCGCCGAGCACCAGCAGCACCAGCCCGACCGGGATCAGCACCAGCCACGGGCCGAGGCTGAACAGGGCGTGCACCGCCGCGATCGCGGTCACCGTGGCCCCCACGATCACCGGCGCCTGCTGCTGGCTCATCGACCCGAAGATCAGCACGGCCACCGCGCCGAGCAGCAGGAGCACCTGCCGCAGCATGCTGGACTCGGTGGCCAGCACGATCGCCAGGGTCGGCACGAACGCGGCGACCAACGCCGGCCCGTACGCGACCCAACTCGACAGGTCCGGCCGGTGCCGCAGTTCGAGGACCCCCACCAGCAGCGCCAGCGCCGCGAACGGCAGCGTGTACGCCTCGGGCAGCGCCACGTCGGCGACCTGCATCAGGATCCACCAGGCGGTGATCTCGCAGGCCACCACCGACCAGAACAGGATGCGCCGTTCCACCGGGCGTCGGCCCGGCCGGGTCGCCGCCACCCCGAGCACGGCGCCCCAGGCGGCGAGCAGGGCGGCGATGTGCCGGGGCGAGTCGAAGGCCAGCGCCAGGGCGATCAGCGCGGCGGCGTACCCGCTCCACTCCACCGTGGCCGCCTCACGCTGCGCCTCGGGGCGGCGCAGCCGGGGCAGGGTGGCCGCGAAGACCTGCAACGCCGCACCGACGGCCAGCACCCCGAACGCCGACCAGACCGCGGCGAACCCGGCCACCAGGCCGGCGGTGAGCACGAAGAGCTGCGCCATCAGCGAGGCGAAGAGCCAGCCCAGGATCCGTGCCCGCTGGGTGCTGCCGAAGAGCGCCGCCACCGTGCCGACGCCGACCGCCCCGCCCAGGGTGAACAGGGTCAGCCCCCGGGCGCCGAGGCTGCCGGCCAGCCCGGCGCCACCGGCGGCCAGACCGATCACGAAGACCAGCACCCGGGCGACCCGCAGCGACCGGGCCCGCTCGGCCAGCGACGGCGGCGGGGTCAGCGCGAGGCCGAGCATCGAGATGGTGAAGACCGCGAGCGCGGCAAGCGTGCTCTCCGGCCAGGCGTGACCCAGGGCGGTCGGCGTGATCAGCAGGGTCACCGCCAGGCCGGGCAGCACCACCGGTACGGCCCGCGAGCGCCGCCCGCCGCTGAGGCCGGTGGCGGCCAGCGCCGCCGTCGCGGTGAGCAGCAGCGCGGTGAGCACGTGTGTGCCGTCGACCGCCTCCGGCGGCGGGGTGAGCAGCTCCGGTGGTGGGCCCTGCCAGATCCGGGAGAGCATCCGGTGCGGCTCCACCAGCGCGACGTAGAGCAGCGGGGCCAGCGAGGCCAACGCCAGCAGGGTCGGCAGGGCCGCCGCGGCCAGGGCGCCGGCGGCGGGGCTGACCCGCCAGCGGCGGCGCGTGCCGTCGTCCGGCAGTCGGCGCAGGGCGCCGTCCAGCAGCACCGCCCAGCGGCGTACCGGCTGGGCCGAGCCGACGGGCGGGACGGTGGCCGCCCGGACCAGCTCGGCGAGCACCCCGAGCAGCGCGGCAGCGGCGGCGTACACCCCGGAGGGCAGGCCGGCGAAGATGGCCGCCAGCGCGCTGATCGTCGCGCCGCCGACGATCGCCGCGCTCGCGTACGGCAGGTACTGCGGCACCTGGCGGCGGACCGCCGCCACCGCCGCCAACCCGACGCTGGAGGCGGCCAACGCGGCGGTCAGCACCACCTGGGCGGGGTGGCCGAACTCCGCTGCCAGAGCGGCGACCGCCCCCGGCAGCGCGAGCAGCGCCGCTCCGGCCGCCGCCCCGCCGATCTGCACCAGGTGCGGCGGCATCCCCTCGGTCTCGACGTCCTCCACCAGCGACGGCGCGAGCGTACGGGCCAGACCGGCGACGACCAGGCCGATGAGCGCGACGCCGCCCAGCGCCAGCGCGGTGGTCCACGGGCGGACCAGACCGGCCCCGGCCGCGTGCAGCGCGACGGCACCGGCCACGACGGCCCGGGACAGCGCCCCGCGCGGATCGACGGTGGCCGCCGAGGCCGTCCCGAAGACGGTGGCCACCGCCAGGCCCACCAGCACCGGCGACCACCACGGCAGGTCGAACGCGGCGGGCGCGCCGATGGTGGCGAGCGCCGCGGCGGCGCCGGCCACGTCGTACTTCCAGGGTGGGGGCAGGAGGATCGCGGCGGCGGTGCCGAGCAGCGCCAGCGCGACCGGGGCCTGCCAGGTGGAGCCGCCGGTCGGGGCGGCCGGCCAGCCGGTCAGGTCACCGGCCCAGATCGGACCCGGGGTGGCCAGCACCCCCCAGCCGCCGCGCAGCGCCGACCAGCCCGCGATCAGACCGATCAGCACGCCGCCGATGGCGATGCCGGCCACCGGGCCGCGCCGCCACTCCTCCGGCATCGCGCGGGCGGCGACGGCGACCACCAGCACCAGCGCGGCGGCGACCACGAGCTGCCCGCCGGGGGAGATCACCGCGGCGATCCGGGCCAGCGTGGCGATCAGCGCCGCAGTGACCGCGGCGGCGGCCAGGTCGGAGCTGTCCAGGGTGGCGTCCGAGCGGCGGGACGCGTCGATCCTCGGCGCGAAGAGCAGCAGCAGGGTCGCGACCAGCAGCAGCCCGCCCACCCAGGCGTCGGCGGCGGTCCGGCCCGGCGCGAAGAAGGCCGCCCCGACCACGGCCAGCGCGCCGAGCCCGGTGCCGATCGCGTGCGGCAGCGGGACGTGCCGCTGGGAGACCTGAACCATCGCCGCGTACCCGAGGGTCACGCAGACGGCGAGGAAGCTCGCCGCGAGGATCGGGACGGTCAGCTCGCGCAGCACCGCCGGGGTGGGCGCGGGGCCGGCCGGCTCGGTGGCCGCGACGAAGGCGGCCACCGCCCCGGGCAGCGCGAACGCCGCCCCACCGGCCGCCCAGCCGGAGAGCGTGTCGGCGACCGCCGGGGTGATCCGCACCCGGGGCGCGAGCGCGACCAGCACCCCGGCCAGCATGAGCACGGTCAGCGCCGCCGCGGTCAGCGCGGGCCGGCTCAGCGCGGCGCCGGCCCCGATGATCCCGACCACGGTCGCGGTGACGGCGTGCGCCAGGGCCGCCCGCTCGGTGCCGGCGGAGAGGCCGAGCAGGCCGATGGCCACGGCGGCGAGCACCATCGGCCAGGGCGCCGCCGCCCAGCCCAGACCGAGCGAGGCGGGCACGGCGAGCGCGGTCAGCCCCGCGCCGACCACCGCGAACTCCCGACGGATCTCCGGTGGCAGCGCGAGCACCGCCGCCACGGTCAGCAGCAGGGCGCTGGCGGCGAGCTGCCAGGCGGCCGGGCCGACCGCGGCGGCCAGCTCGGCGGGGAACCGGTCCAGGTCGGCCGACCAGGCCGGCAGGGCGGCGCGGACCGGGGCCAGGCCGGCGCGCAGCGCGCCCCCGGCCACCACCACGCCGCTGACCGTCAGCGCCGCCGCCGAGGCGAACTGCGGCCCGCGCCGGGCCGCCTCCGGTACGGCCCGGACGGCCAGTCCGGTGAGCGTGATGACGGCGGCGATCAGCAGCAGCGCGCGGCCGGGGAAGGCGACCGAGGCGATCCGGCCCAGCGCCCCGATCACGGCCAGGGTGAAGATGCCGGCGCCGACGTCGGGCAGCGGTGGCCGGCGCAGCACCAGGGTGCCGGCCAGGGTCACCGCCGCCGCCAGCAGCAGCGCCGCACCGGCCACCACGGCCGCCGGCACGGTGCTCGCCCGCAGCAGCGCGGTGACCCCGTACGCCAGGGCGAGTGCCGCCGCGGCGCCGTGCAGCAGCCAGGTCAGTTGGGGCAGCCACGGCACCGGCCGGGACGCCTCCGGCGGCGCGGTGGCGGCTGCCTCGCCGACCACCTCGCCGGTCTCCTCGGGGGCCGTCTCGGGGCGGGTCTCGCCGGAGGTGCGCTGCCGGGGCGGGACCGGCGTGGTCGGGGCGGCCGGGCCGGCCGGCGGCAGGTCGTCGCGGACCGGGCGTTCCCGCAGCAGCCCGGAACGGGCCAGCCAGAGGTCGAGCACCGCCACCACGGTCAGCACGAGCGCCCACCCGCCCGGACCGGTGACCCGGTCGTACGCCAGCAGTGGCACCACGGGTTGGGCGGCGAGCACGGCGGCGAAGCGGGGCGCGCGCAGCCCGGTGCCCTTGGCGTAGGCGAGGGCGACGCCGGCGGTGACCGCGAAGATGACGCCGGAGAAGACCGCCCCGGAGGCGCCCCCGTTGCCGATCCGGTCCACCGCCCACAGCGCGTACCCGGCGAGCGGCACCAGCAGCAGGCCGACCGTGGCGATGGTCTCGGCGGTCGAGGTCAGCCCCCGCCGGGCCAGCACGGGTGGGGCGAGCAGGAGCAGCACGGTGGCGACGAGCAGGATGCCCAGTCGGGCCAGCGCGTCCATCGAGCTGGTGGCGACGGCGGCGAAGACCACGGCGGCCACGGCGAGCAGCAGCGCGCCGAGCCCGAGCGGGATGTTCTGCACCTCGCGGGAGGACGCCTCCGGCGGGTGCTCCGGGTCGTCCGCGTCCAGCCAGGTGGCGGTGGCGCGCGGCGGCGGGGGCGGCTCGTCGGGGCCGGCGGGCCCGGCGCCCTGGCGGGGCACCCGGGGTGGCGCGCCGGTGGCGGCGGTCGGCGGGCGGCGGCCCGGCTTGCGGCGCAGCACCCGCCGGGGACGGGTGGCCTGCTTGACCCGCTCCTCACCGGCGTGCGCGAGGATGTCCCGCTGGAAGAGGGCGGCCTGCATCTTCGCGGCGATCTGCCGCTGCTCGGCGGCGATGGCGGCGTCGCGCGCCTTCAGTTCCGCGATGGAGCGTTCGATCTCGGCCAGGTGCTCGCGCCAGCGCGGCTGCTCGGCCCCGCAGTGCGGGCAGTGGGCGGCCGGCGTGAACTGCCGCCCGCACGAGGAGCACTGAAAGTTCTCCACCACACCCCTCCACCCGGCCGGACCGCACTGTGGATCCCCACTGTCGCAGCATGCCCTGACCCGGCGCGGATTTCGACACCCGGCAGTGCGATTCGGGACGACAAAACGCGCCGGCCGGGAAACGGTGCTTCCCGGTCGGCGCGTCAGGTCGAGGTCAGGGGCGGCCCATGCCCCGGTACTCCCAGCCGGCCTGCGTCCACAGTGCCGAATCCAGACAGTTGCGTCCGTCGACCACCTTGCGGCCGGCGACCAGCTCGCCGAGGGCGACCGGGTCGGCGTTGCGGAAGTCGGCCCACTCGGTGAGCACGCAGACCAGGTCGGCTCCGGTGACGGCGTCGGTCACGCTGGCCTCGTAGGTCAGCTCGGGGGCCACCCGGCGGGCGTTCTCGGTGCCCTGCGGGTCGTACACGTGCACGTCGGCGCCGGCCTTGTGCAGCAGTGCGGCGACGGCGAGCGCCGGGGCGTCGCGGACGTCGTCGGTGTTGGGCTTGAAGGTCGCGCCGAGCACCGCGATCCGGGTGCCGGCGAAGTCGGGCCCGGCCGGGCCGGAGCGGCGGCCGAGCAGGTCGGCGGCGAGCTGGAGCACGCGGGTCCGGCGGCGCAGGTTGATCAGGTCCACCTCGTGCAGGAAGCGCAGCGCCTCGCCGGCGCCCAGCTCCTGCGCCCGGGCCTGGAAGGCGCGGATGTCCTTGGGCAGGCAGGCGCCGCCGAAGCCGAGGCCGGCCTGGAGGAACCGGTTGCCGATGCGCGGGTCGTACCCGATGGCGCGGGCGAGCTGCGTGACGTCGCCGCCCGAGGCCTCGCAGACCTCGGCCATCGCGTTGATGAAGGAGATCTTGGTGGCCAGGAAGGCGTTCGCGGCGACCTTGACCAGCTCGGCGGTGGCGAAGTCGGTGACCACCAGGGGGACCTCCCGGTCCTCGGTGGCGGCCAGGTCGAAGACGCCCTTGTGGGCGGCGTAGAGCATGGCGTTGGCCCACTCGCTCTTGACGCCGACCACGATCCGGTTGGGGCGCAGCACGTCGTCGACGGCGAAGCCCTCCTGGAGGAACTCGGGGCTCCAGGCCACCTCGACGCCCAGGTCGGCCGGGGTGTGCTTGCCGACCAGCTGCTCCACCCACTCGGCGGTGCCGACCGGCACGGTGGACTTGCCGACGATCAGCGCCTTGCGGGTCAGGTGCTGGGCCAGGCTGGTCACCGACGCCTCGACGTACGACAGGTCGGCGCCCATCCCGTCGGCGCGCTGCGGGGTGCCCACGCAGATGAAGTGCACGTCGCCGAACTCGGCGGTCTCGGCGATGTCGGTGCTGAACCGCAGCCGGCCGGCGGCCAGGTTGCGCTTGAGCAGCTCGTCGAGGCCGGGCTCGTGGATCGGCACCTCGCCGGCGTTCAGCTTGGCGATCTTGTCGGCGTCGACGTCGAAGCCGAGCACCTCGTAGCCCAGTTCGGCGTAGCAGATCGCGTACGTCGCGCCGAGGTACCCGGTGCCGAGGAAGGTGACCCGGGGCCGCGGCGCACCCGAGGGCGGCGTCACCGGGGCGATGGCCGGCACCGGCTGGATGTTCGGGTACGGGATCGTCACGCCTGTCTTCTCCGCTCGCACTGGCGGCGCTTCGTTGCGTCGCAATCGGCTGGGGCGCCATGGCCGGGCACCGAGGGGAACTTTGTCGTCTTGTGTGAGGGTAGTTGTGCCGTGTCGACGCCTGTCGTGCGCGAGCCTACCCGCCGGTAAGGTCCGGCCGGACCTGGTGGCTATCCTTCAGTCTGCGGCAGTCGGCGGTCTCCCGGACGCCACAGACTGCGCATGATAGCGGTGAAAGGGGAGGGCCGACATGGCCGCAGAGCAGTCGTTCGACGTCTACCGGTTGCCCGAGGAGCACGAGGCGATCCGCGAGGCGGTCCGTGAGGTCTGTGACGCGAAGGTGGCCCCCAACGCCGCCGAGGCGGACGAGACCGGCGAGTTCCCGAAGGCGTCGTACGACGCCCTGCGGGCCGCGGACTTCCACGCCGCGCACATCCCCGTCGAGTACGGCGGCGCCGGCGCGGACGCGCTGGCCACGGCCATCGTGATCGAGGAGGTGGCGCGGGCCTGCGCCTCGTCCTCGCTGATCCCGGCGGTCAACAAGCTCGGCACGATGCCGCTGATCCTGGCCGGCTCCGAGGAGCTGAAGCAGAAGTACCTGACCAAGGTCGCCTCCGGCGACGCGATGTTCTCGTACTGCCTCTCCGAGCCGGAGGCGGGCAGCGACGCGGCGTCGATGACCACCAAGGCCGTCCGCGACGGTGACCACTGGGTGCTCAACGGCGTGAAGCGGTGGATCACCAACGCCGGCGTGTCGGAGTTCTACACCGTCTTCGCTGTGACCGATCCCACAGCCCGCTCGCGCGGCATCTCCGCCTTCGTGGTGGAGAAGTCCGACCCCGGGGTCAGCTTCGGCGCGCCGGAGAAGAAGCTCGGCATCAAGGGCTCCCCGACCCGCGAGGTCTACTTCGACAACGTCCGGATCCCGGCCGACCGCATGATCGGCGCGGAGGGCACCGGCTTCGCCACCGCGATGAAGACCCTGGACCACACCCGGGTCACCATCGCCGCCCAGGCCGTCGGCATCGCCCAGGGCGCGCTCGACTACGCCAAGGGCTACGTCCAGGAGCGCAAGCAGTTCGGCAAGCCGGTCGCGGACTTCCAGGGCATCCAGTTCATGCTCGCCGACATGGGCATGAAGCTGGAGGCGGCCCGGCAGTTGACGTACGCCGCCGCCGGCAAGTCGGAGCGCGGCGACGCCGACCTGACCTACTTCGGCGCGGCCGCCAAGTGCTACGCCTCGGACGCCGCCATGGAGATCACCACCGACGCGGTGCAGCTGCTCGGCGGGTACGGCTACACCCGGGACTACCCGGTCGAGCGGATGATGCGGGACGCCAAGATCACCCAGATCTACGAGGGCACCAACCAGGTGCAGCGCATCGTGATGGCCCGCCAGCTGCTCAAGGGCTGACGGTCGGGCGGGCGGGCCGGGTGACCGGCCCGCCCGCGGCCGTCAACGGTTCTCGGTGCTGCCCTCCGGCTTGGCCCCGTACCGGGGCGGCGGGGCCGTCCACGGCGACTCGGTGCCGGAGCGGCGGGGCAGCGGCTCCGTCGGTGTGTCCGCAGCCGGGTAGCCGAGCGAGAGCGGGGCGGTGTCCGACTCGCCGCGCGGAGCCGGCGGCGGCCAGTCACTGAGGGTGAAGGTGTTCTCCGCTGGTGGGTCGGTGGCCGGGGTCAGCTCCGCCCCGGACGTCGACGGCGCCGGCCGGCGGCGCCACCGCTGGACGCTGAACGTCGCCATCAGCAGCAGCAGACCGATCAGGAACAGGGTGCCGTTCTGCACGGGCAGGCTCAGCGGCAGCGGGTCCCCGAGGACCTTGCCGCCGTCCGGGATCCAGTCGAGCACGGTGAACGGTGCGATGAACATCCCGACGTACGGGGTGATCAGCAGCAGCCCGGCGACGAGCGGGCCGAGCGGCGAGACGCGCAGCGTGCCGAGCAGTCCGAGCAGGATGCCGGCGACGCCGAGGTAGACGGCCGGTTCGATCAGGTTGGGCGTGCTGTACGTGCCGATCTCCACCCAGCGGCGTACGGTCCGGCCCGACCCGTCCTGCCCGAGGGTGATCAGCACCCAGGTGATGGGCGCCACCACCAGCCCGGCGAGGAAGCTCCAGAGATGTCGCATTGGCGCACCGTACCGTTTCCGGCATGACCGAGCACCCCTCCGCCCCGCAGGGCAAGCCGACCTCGTATTCGCGGGTCACGCTGAGTCGCATCATGACTGCTGTCGATGTCAATCTGTACGGGACCGTGCACGGCGGGGTCCTGATGAAGTTCGTCGACGACGTGGCCGGCGCGGCGGCGGCCCGGCACAGCGGCGGCACGGCGGTCACCGCCTCGATCGACGAGATCGTCTTCTCCGAGCCGGTCCGGGTGGGTGACCTGGTCCACGCGCACGCCCAGATCAACTGGACCGGGCACACCTCGATGGAGGTCGGCGTGAAGGTGATGGCCGAGCGGTGGGACCAGGTCGAGGACGCGCCGGTCCGGGTCGCCACCGCGTACCTGGTCTTCGTCTCGGTGGACCTGGGCGGCGCGCCGCGTCCGGTCCGGCCGGTGCTGCCGGAGACCGCCGAGGACGAGCGCCGCTTCCGGGAGGCGGAGATCCGCCGCGCGCACCGGCTGGCCAAGCGGCGGGCGATCCAGGCGCACCGGGCGGGCTGAGCGGGCGCTCCCGGGGCGCGCACCGGCCCGGCCCACACCCGACGGGGGCCGGTGGTGTGGGCGGGCCACGCCCCGTCACCGGCACCGGGTGCGGAGAATGGCGCTGCGAGGTAGGGCAAGATGGCGCCACGGCCCATGGACAGTGTCGTGCGGGGCCTCAGGGAGGGTGGAGCAGTGGGTGACGTGCTGTGGACGCCGCCGGCGGACGTACTCCAGCGGTCGCGGATCGGGAACTACCTGCGTTGGCTGCGTGAGCACCGCGGGCTCGACTTCGCCGACTACGACGAGCTGTGGCGCTGGTCGGTGACCGACCTGGACGCCTTCTGGCGCTCGATCTGGGACCACTTCGAGGTCGTCGCGCACACCCCGCCCACGGCGACCCTGACCGACGCGGGCATGCCCGGCGCCCGCTGGTTCCCCGGCGCGACGCTCAACTACGCCCAGAACGTGCTGCGGATGCCGGGCCGGGCCGACGACGACCCGGTGGTGATCGCGCACGGGCAGACCCGCGCGCCGGTCACCCTGACCGCGGCCGAGCTGCGCGAGCAGGTCCGCCGGGTGGCGGCCGGGCTGCGCCGGCTCGGCGTGGTCGCCGGGGACCGGGTGGCGGCGTACGCGCCGAACATCCCGGAGACGTACGTGCTGCTGCTGGCGACCAGCAGCCTGGGCGCGATCTTCTCGTCCTGCGCCCCCGAGTTCGGCACCCGCAGCGTCACCGACCGGTGGCAGCAGATCGAGCCGAAGGTGCTGGTGGCCGTCGACGGCTACCGGTACGGCGACAAGCCGGTGGACCGGCGCGGCGAGGTGGCCGCGATCCGGGCCGCGCTGCCGTCGCTGGAGCACACCGTCGGCATCGCGTACCTCGACCCGGCCGCCACCCCGCCGGAGGGGGCGCTGGGCTGGGACGAGCTGACGGCGGAGACCGACGAGCCGCTCACCTTCACCCCGGTGCCGTTCGACCACCCGCTCTACGTGCTCTACTCCTCCGGCACCACCGGGCTGCCGAAGCCGATCGTGCACGGGCACGGCGGCATCCTGCTGGAGCACCTGAAGATGCTGGCCCTGCACCACGACCTGGGCCCGTCCGACCGGTTCTTCTGGTTCACCACCACCGGCTGGATGATGTGGAACTTCCTGGTCTCCGGCCCGGCGGTGGGCGCGACGATCGTGCTCTTCGACGGCAACCCGGGCCACCCCGACCTGGGGGCGCTCTGGCGGTTGGCCGAGGAGACCGGCACCACGTACTTCGGCACCTCGGCGCCGTTCCTGCTGGCCTGCCGCAAGGCCGGCCTGAGGCCTGCGGAGATCGCCGACCTCTCCGCGCTGCGGGGGCTCGGCTCGACCGGCGCGCCGCTGCCCGCCGAGGGCTTCACCTGGGTGTACGAGACGGTCGGCGACCGCCTCCAGCTCCAGTCGCTCTCCGGCGGCACGGACGTCTGCACCGGTTTCGTCGGCGGGGTGCCGCTGCTGCCGGTGCACGCCGGTGAGATCACCTGCCGGGCGCTCGGCGCGAAGGTGGAGGCCCGCTCCGCCGACGGCACCCCGGTCGTCGGTGAGCTGGGCGAGCTGGTCATCACCGCGCCGATGCCGAGCATGCCGGTCGGCTTCTGGAACGACCCGGACGGCCGCCGCTACCGCGAGGCGTACTTCGAGGTCTACCCGGGCGTGTGGCGGCACGGCGACTGGATCACCATCAACTCCCGGGGCGGCTGCGTGATCACCGGCCGCTCCGACGCCACCCTGAACCGGGGCGGCGTACGGCTGGGCACCGCCGAGTTCTACTCGGTGGTGGAGGGGCTGGACGAGGTCGTCGACTCGGTGGTGGTGCACCTGGAGGACGACGAGGGTGGCGCGGGTGAGCTGCTGCTCTTCGTGGTCCTCGCCGAGGGCCTGGAACTCGACGACGACCTGCGGCGCGCCATCTGCCGCGAGCTGCGCACCTCGCTCTCGCCCCGGCACGTCCCGGACGAGATCCACCAGGTACGCGCCGTCCCGCGCACCCTGAGCGCGAAGAAGCTGGAGGTCCCGGTCAAGAAGATCCTCACCGGCACCCCGGTCGACCGGGCCGCCGCCAAGGGCGCCCTGGCCAACCCCGAGTCGCTGACCGCCTTCGCCACCTTCGCCCAGCGCCGCACCCCCGACGCCAACTCGGCCACCCCCGCCTGACCCACCCGCCCGGACCCGGGTCCCCGCTCCGGTGATCTTGCACTCGTGGCCCCTGCCGGCAGGGTTGAACCGCCGCAAGGGCGACACGACGGGCGAGATCACCGGGGTCGGCGTGGTGGGGCGGGTCAGGTGACGGTGCGGGTGACCTTCTCGGTGGCGGTGCGGGCGTCGAGGCGGCTCGGGTCGAGATTCGCGCAGACGACGAGGCTCGTACCCGCCGACAGCGGTGCCAGCAGCCAGTCGACCGGGTCCGGGTGGCGCCCCGCGTCGATCAGCACCCGGTCGCCCGCGGTGAGACAGAGCTCCGTCGCCCTGGCCGCCGCGCGGGCCAGCAGGTCGGCGTCGCCCGGGCCGCCCTGCGGGGACGGCGTGAAGTGGTCGCCGTGGCCGCGCACCTCGCCGACGAAGTCGGCGAAGCCGGCCGGCACCTGCCGCATCGGCAACCCGAACGGGTCCAGCGCCAGGGCGTAGCGGTCGCCGGCCGACCAGGCGTCCGCCTCGGCGACCCGGCTGGCGGCGGCGAAGAGCACGTCCACGTCGCCCGGCGTGTCGGCCACCGTCAGCTTCGCCGACCAGCAGCCCAGCAGCACCGCGGCGGTCTGCCAGTGCGGCGGGAGCAGCACCGCGGCGGAGTCGCCGGGGGCCAGGGCCAGCTCGTCGACGAGCAGGTTGGCGGTCTTGGCCACCCAGTTCGCCAGCGTGGCGCCGGACAGTTCGGTGCGCTCACCGGTGGCGTCGTCGTACCAGGTCAGCAGGGGACGGGTCGGGTCGGTCGCGATCGCGTCGGCGAAGACCCGGGCAATGTTCTCGGCCATCGACGCGAACGATACGCCCCCGGTCTCCGTACTCGATGTCGATGACAAGTCGGCGTACCGTCGGGTCGCAGTCAGCGTCCGGCCCGGGCACCGGCGTAGGCTTGCCCGCAGTGTTGTTCCCCACAGACCCGCCAGTTCAAGGAGTCGCCCCGTGACCGCCGGTCGCCCGCCCCGCGTGCTCATCGACGCCACGAGTGTCCCCGCCGACCGTGGCGGCGTCGGTAGATACGTCGACGGCCTGCTCGGCGCCCTCGGCACGGTCTGCGGATCGGCGGTCGACCTGGTCGTCGTCAGTCTCCGCACCGACCTGGAGCGCTACACCCGCATGCTGCCGGGAGCGGAGGTCGTCCCCGCCCCGGCGGCCGTCGCCCACCGTCCCGCCCGCCTCGCCTGGGAGCAGACCGGCCTGCCGCTGCTCGCCCAGCAGGTCGGCGCCGAGGTGCTGCACTCGCCCTTCTACACCTGCCCGCTGCGGGCCGGATGTCCGGTCACGGTCACCGTGCACGACGCGACCTTCTTCACCGAGCCGGAGCACTACGACAAGTCCCGCCGGACGTTCTTCCGCAGCGCGATCAAGACGTCGCTGCGCCGCGCCGACCGGGTGATCGTGCCGAGCAAGGCCACCCGCGACGAGCTGATCCGGCTCCTCGACGCCGACCCCACCCGGATCGACGTGGCCTACCACGGCGTCGACCACGCGGCCTTCCACGCCCCCGGCGACGAGGAGAAGGCCCGGGTCCGGGCCCGGCTCGGGCTCGGCGGGAGCAGCTACGTCGCCTTCCTCGGGGCGAAGGAGCCGCGCAAGAACGTGCCCAACCTGATCCGGGGCTGGGCCCGCGCGGTGGCCGACCGGGAGGACCCGCCGGCCCTGGTGGTCGCCGGCGGCCAGGGCCACGACGACGACATCGACCGCGCGGTGGCCGAGGTCCCGTCGCACCTGCGGCTGCTGCGCCCCGGCTACCTGCGCTACGCCGACCTGCCCGGGTTCCTGGGCGGGGCGCTGGTGGCGGCCTACCCGTCGTACGGCGAGGGCTTCGGGCTGCCGATCCTGGAGGCGATGGCGTGCGCCGCCCCGGTGCTGACCACCCCGCGCCTCTCCCTGCCCGAGGTGGGCGGGGACGCGGTCGCCTACACCAGCGAGGACCCGGACCAGATCGCCACCGACCTCGCCGCCCTCCTGGACGACGAGCCGCGCCGGTTGTCGCTGGCCAAGGCGGGCTTCGACCGGGCGAAGGAGTTCACCTGGGAGTCCAGCGCGGAGGTGCACATCGCCGCGTGGAGCCGGGCACGGTCCTGACCGTACGGCCGACCCCGCTTCCCGCCTGTGCCGGTTCGGGCATGATGTGCTGATGCTCTACGCCGTCATCCCGGCGGGTGGCAGCGGCACGAGGTTGTGGCCGCTGTCCCGCGCGGGGCATCCCAAGTTCCTCCACCCGCTCACCGGCACCACGGCGTCGCTGCTCCAGGCGACGGTGGACCGGTTGGCGCCGTTGACCACGCCGGAGCGGATCCTGGTCGTCACCGGGGCCGCCCACGCGGCGGCGGTGGCCCGGCAGCTGACCGGGCTGCCCGAGGAGAACATCCTGGTGGAGCCCTCGCCCCGGGACTCCTGCGCGGCGATCGCGCTGGCCGCCGCGGTGATCGCGCAGCGCGACCCGGACGCGGTGATGGGCTCCTTCGCGGCCGACCACCTGATCCGCGACGCCGACGCCTGGGTGGAGACGGTCCGCGCGGCGGTGCGCGGCGCGGAGCAGGGGCTGCTGATGACGGTGGGCATCACCCCGACCCGCGCGGAGACCGGCTACGGCTACCTGGAGACCGGCGAGCCGACCGGTGACGGTCCGCTGCGTCCGGTCGCCGAGTTCAAGGAGAAGCCGGCCGCGCCGGTCGCCGAGGCGTACCTGCGCTCCGGACGGCACCTCTGGAACGCCAGCATGTTCGTCTGGCGGGTGGACGTCTTCCTCGCCGAGCTGGCCCGTCAGCAGCCGGCGCTGCACGCCGGGGTCGTCGCCATCGCCGCCGCCTGGGGCACCCCGGAGCAGGACGACATCCTCGGCACGGTCTGGCCCACGCTGCCGAAGATCTCGGTGGACTACGCGGTGATGGAGGGCGCGGCGACCGCCGGCCGGGTGGCGACGGTCCCCGGCGACTTCGGCTGGAACGACGTCGGCGACTTCCACACCCTAGGCGAGGTGCTCCCCGCCGACGAGGCGGGCAACGTCGTCCTCGGCGCCGACGGCAAGCCCGACGTGCTGTTGCACGACGCCCACGACCTGGTGGTGGTGCCGCAGTCCGGCCGGCTGGTGGCCGCGCTCGGGGTACGGGACCTGATCGTGGTGGACACCCCGGACGCGGTGCTGGTCTGCCCCCGCGACCGCGCCCAGGACGTCAAGGCGCTGGTCGACGAGCTGAAGGCGCGTGGCGAGGAGGGCCTGGTCTGACGGCTGCCACCGGGCGGCGGCACGGGCCTGCCGGGGTGGCGCGACGACCGGTCGGGCGACGGGTCGGGCCCGGACCGGCGGCGGGTCGGGGAAGCGGACCGTCAGCGGGCCGCCGGGGTCAGGAGGCTGTCGCGCGGCGGGCCAGGGCGGCCAGCGCCGGCGCGACGAGCTGCACCGTCCCGCCGGCCAGCGGCTCGGGCAGCCGGTCCGGCGGGAACCAGCCCAACGCCTCGGACTCGTCGCTGACCCGCTCGACCGCCCCGGGCGGGGCGAAGACCGCGAAGCGTACGTCGTGGTGCAGCGAGCCGCCCTGGCAGCCGACCCGGTGGATGTCCACGTCGATCGGCACCGGGTCGACCACCAGGCCGGCGATGCCCGACTCCTCGGTCGCCTCGCGCAGCGCGGCGGCGGCCAGTGTCCGGTCGGTCTCCTCGCAGTGCCCGCCGAGCTGCACCCACCGGTGGAACTTGCCGTGCAGGCAGAGCAGCACCCGGGAACCGGTGCTGTCGAGGACCAGCGCGCTGGCGGTGACGTGACCGGGCAGGTGGCTCCGGTCCGTCGCCACCGGGCCGGCGGCGAGCAGGTCGAGGGTGCGCCCGGCCGCCTCGGCGGCCGCCGGGCTGGTCGGCGTCCAGCCGGTGAGCACCGCGACCGCGTCGGCGTGCAGCGCGGAACGACGGTCGGTGGGGCCGGCGGTACGTGGGGCGGGGGAGGTGTCTGGCACCCCGACACTCTACGAGCGCCGGCTCCGTACCCTGGCCCGGTGACCTTGCGACTCGTCGAGTTCGTCGTGGCCGGCAACGAGGCCAGCGACCTGCTGCCGGTCCGCTCCTCGGCGGTGCTGCGCGCCCACCGGGCCCGGCGCGGCTTCTGGACCGTGCTCGACGAGGGCCCGGTGGAGCGCTGCCTGGCCCTGCTGCTGGAACTCGAGGACGGCGAGTGGGTCGCGCACCACGTGCCGGCCGACGCGGGGCCGGAGAACGGCCGCACCGAGGACGGCGAGGCGCTGGCGCACCACGACGGCTGGGTGTACGTCTTCGGCTCGCACTTCGGTTCGAAGGGCGGCCCGCTGCGCCCCCGCCGCGCGTTCGTGGCCCGGTTCCGGGAGGACGACGCGGCCCTCGCGACGCTGCCGGTGCGGGTGGTGCGCAACAGCTTCCGGGTGCACCGCGCGGTCAACGACGCCCTGGCGAAGGCGCCGTTCGCCCCGTTGACCCCGGGGGAGCGGGTGCGCAGCCGGTTCATCGTCGAGACGCGGACCCGGGGGACCGTCCGGGCGAAGAGCTGGGTGAGCCGGCTGGCCGAGGACGACCTGCCGCTCAACGTGGAGGCCGCCGCGTTCGCGCCGGACGGCACCGTGCTGCTCGGGCTGCGGTTCCCGGTGACGGCCGAGGGGGAGCCGATCCTGGTCGAGCTGTCCGGGGTGCCGGAGATGTTCACCGGCGGGCAGTGGCCCCGCGCCGGCCGGGCGTACGCGCTGACCGGCGTGACCCCGCCCGGCGCCCTGGTCGGCTTCCGGGCCGTCACGCCCACGCCCGACGGCGGGTACGCGGCGGTGGTCGGGTCGATCGACGCCCTCGGCAAGGGTTCGGTGCTGCTGGACGACCACCCGCAGGGCGGTGAGGTGACCTCCCGGCACGTCCGGTTCCGCTGGCGGCCGGGCGCCGACGAGCACCGGATCGCCGGGGAGGTAGTGGCCGACCTGGCGCCGTTCCACCACGTGGAGGGCCTGGCGGAGGCGGACGGTGCCTGTTTCTACGTCACCGACGAGGACCACCGGGTGGCGCTCTGGATCGGCTGACCGGCGGAGGTCGACGCCCGGGTGACACCTCTGCGGAACTGGGGCCGCAGACCCTCGTGGTGCCGCCCGGGCGTCGCGTCCACCCGGCCCCCGTGATCCGGGCGCGTGACGGGAGCGATCCCGTGCGCGCCCAACCGGGCAGTAGGAGCATGCCAAGCGACGGCCGGGCCCGTCGAGGAGTTTCAGCTCACGCTTAAAAATGCAGGTAAGTTCCGCACGGTACAGTGCAGAAGGTCGGCGGGCGTCCCTCTGCCCGCCCTCGGGAGCGCCGCCATGCTGACGATCCACTTCTCTCCGGAGGACATCCTCCGGACCCGGATGGCCCCGGCCGCGGACCCGGTCTGGGAGCTGGTACTCAGCCTGCACCTGCTTCAGGGGCGCAGCAGCGACCCGTTGATGGCGCACTGGCGTCAGGGGGTGGCCCGCGAACTGCGTCGCGACGCCGCCTCGGAGCGGCTGCGGCTGCTCTTCGCGCTCAACCCGCCCCAGGGGTACTTCCCCGACTTCCTCACCCCGTACGACAGCGTGGAGGGGTTCGAGGCGGGGCTGGAGGCCGTCCGGTCCACCCCGGCCGGGATCCTGCACCGGGACCTCACCGTGCTGGCCGGCGCGAACACCCTGCCCTCGTCGGCCGCCGCGCTGGCCCGGGGCGAGTCGGAGGTGCTGCGACACCTGACCGAGTCGATGTCCCGGTACCGGTCGGTGGCGCTGCGGCCGTACTGGGGGCGGATCCAGGCGGCGGTGGAGGCGGACCGGACGCGCCGGGCCCGCGCCCTGCTCGACGGCGGCGTGGAGGGCCTGCTCAACAGCCTGCGCCCCACGATGAGCTGGAAGTCCGACCGGCTGGAGATCCACGGGTACCCGGACAGCCGGGAGCTGTACCTGGACGGGCGCGGGTTGCTGCTGGTGCCCTCGTTCTTCTGTGCGCGTACCCCGGTGGCCCTGCTCGACCCGGCGCTGCCGCCGGTCCTGGTCTACCCGGTGGACCGGCTGGGTGGGCTCGTCCCCGGGGACAGCGCCGGCGGGGCCGGGAACGGGGCCGGCCGGGAGGCGCTCGCGGCGCTGCTCGGGCGGACCCGGGCCGCCGTGCTGGAGGCCAGCGACGACGGCTGCACCACCGGGGAGATGGCCCGCCGGCTGCACATCTCACCGGCGGCGGCCAGCCAGCACACCGCCGTGCTCCGCAAGGCCGGGCTGCTGGTGAGCCAGCGGGACCGCAACACCGTGCTGCACACCCTCACCCCGCTCGGCCGGGCCATGCTCGACGCCTGAGCCGGCCGTGGGCGCCCAGGGACCCGCGCCGTCCCTGCCGGCCGGCCCGCCTGCCGGGTGTCAGATCGCCAGGCAGGCGCTGGCCGTGCTGCCCGCGGGCGGGGGCAGCAGCGCGGACGGCACGCCCTCGGCGGCCAACGCGGTGCGCAGCCGCTGCACGTCGGCGCCGAAGCGCACCAGGTCGGCCCGGTCGATCGGGGTGGGCGCCGCGCCGAGGACCAGCCCGGTGGCCTGCTCCGGCCAGCCGGGCACGCTCGCCACCAGTCCGGCGCGTACCTCGTCGTCGGTGACGTGGGTGAAGGCGGTGCCGGGCGCGACCACCTCGGCCACGGCGGCGATCGCCCGGGCCACCGCCGCCGGATCGGCCGGCGTCGCCCCGGGCCCGTCGGCCAGGGTCGCGGCCTCCCGCAGCCCGGCGGCCTTCGCCTCGGCCGTGCCGAGGGAGAAGAGGTCCAGCGCCGCGTCCCGGATCAGGGTGGCCGCGCCGCCGCCGTCGTCGATCCGGCCGGCGGCCAGGTAGCCGCGGACCACCGCGACCGGGACCTGGTCGCACTTGCCCTTGATCAGCTCACCCGCGCCGGCCAGCTCGTCCACCACGGCCATCTGGGTCAGTTGCAGCTCGTTGCCGTACGGGTCGACCTCGCCCCGGTGGTCGCGCAGGGCGGACATCCCGGCCACCCCGAGCGCGACGTCGGTGAGTCCGTTGCGCCAGGGCCGGCCCATCGTGTCGCTGACGATGACGGCGACGTCCAGCTCGTAGCGCTCGCGCAGCGCGGCCCGCAGCGCCCGGGCGGAGGCGTCCGGGTCCTCGGGGAGCAGCACCAGCCGGGTCTTGCCGACGTTGGAGGCGTCGATGCCGGCGGAGGCCATCACGAAGCCGTGGTGGGTCTGCACGATCCGGGTCGCGCCCCGGGTCGCCACCACCCGCGCGGTCTCGCCGGCCAGCACCTCGTCGCGGGCGGCGAGCCGCTCCGGCCCGTCCGCCGGCACGTCGACGAGGCGTCCCTCCGCCTTGGACACGATCTTGCTGGTGACGACCAGCACGTCGCCGTCGCGCAGCCACGGCGCGGCGGTCGCGATCAGCGCCGCCAGGTCGTCGCCCTCGGTCACGTCGCCGATGCCGAGCACCGGCAGGATCTCCAGCCTCACACCAGCTCCAACGCGGCCCGGACCAGCTGCGCTGTCGCCGCCTCGTCGGTCATCCGCAGCGGCGCGGCGCGGACCGTCGTCCCCGGCACCACCGTGCCCTCGTCCTCCGGCGCGACCAGCCAGGCGTCGAGCAGCCCGCCCTCGCTCCGTCCGCCGTACAGCCGGCCCACCCCGGCCGCGCTGCACTCCACACCGAGCACGGACAGGCAGCGGTCGGCCATCCCCCGGACCGGGGCGCCGCCGATGATCGGCGAGACGCCGACGACCGGGGCGGGACCCTGGGCGACCGCGTCGCGCAGGCCCGGCACGGCCAGCACCGGGGCGACGCTGACCACCGGATTGCTCGGCGCGATCAGCACCACGTCCGCGTCGGCGATCGCCTCCAGCACCCCGGGGGCCGGCTTCGCGCTCTCCGCGCCGACGAAGACGAACCGGTGGGTGGGGATGTCCGCCCGGTGGCGCACCCACCACTCCTGGAAGTGGATCGCCCGCTGGCCCTGCTCCCCGTCGACCACCACGTGCGTCTCCAGGCGGTCGTCGGTGGCCGGCAGCAGGCGTACGCCGGGCTGCCAGCGGGTGGCCAGCGCCGCCGTCACCTCGGACAGCGGGTACCCGGCGTTGAGCATGGTGGTCCGCACCAGGTGGGTGGCGATGTCCTTGTCCCCGAGGCCGAACCAGGTGGGCTCGGCGCCGTACGCGGCCAGTTCCGCCTTGACCGTCCAGGTCTCACCGACCCGGCCCCAGCCCCGTTCCGGGTCGGCCCCGCCGCCCAGGGTGTACATGACGCTGTCCAGGTCCGGGCAGACCTTGAGCCCGTGCAGGAGCAGGTCGTCGCCGACGTTCACCACGGCGGTCACCTCGACGTCGCCCACCTCCCGGGCGTACGCCCGGACGCCGAGCAGGAACCGGGCACCGCCGATGCCGCCGGTCAGAACCACGATGCGCATGCCGTCCATCCTCGCGTACGCGACGCCTGCGTTCGGCCGGTGGTCCGGGAGACTAGGCTCACGTCGGCATCTGTCCGTTTCGCCCGAGGGAGAACTCGTGACCAGCCCCGCCGAGCCGGCGTCGCACGACGCCACGCAGGCCAGGAACCTCACCCGCCCGTTGCGCGAACTGGCCGCGCTCGTGCTGCTCGGCGCGAACGCCGTGCTGCTCTTCGTCGGCCTGATCCGGCTGCTCGCGCCGGCCAACGAGTACAGCACCTTCTCCGGCCGCGCGGGCAGCACCTTCTTCTCCTTCGTGGGCATCGAGTCGACGGTCCTGCCGCTGCTGGCCGTGCTGCTCGCCACCCACGTGTCGCCGGTGGTCGGCCGGGCGCGGCAGATCACCCAGGCCGCCGTCGCCGAGTACGCCTTCGGCGCGCTGTTCGGCGCGCTGACCTTCCTGATCTGGCTGGTCGGCCAGCTCGCCGAGGCGGAGGTGCTGGAGGCGCTGCTGGGCATGCTGACCCGGGCGGCCTGGTTCGCGGTCTTCGCGATCGCCGCCTTCGCCGCGTACCGGGTGTGGCGGACGCTGTACCACGTCCCGAAGCCCAAGCCGCAGCCGGGCGTGTACGGCCAGCCGCAGCCCGGCTGGCCGCAGCAGCCCGCCCAGGGCGGCTACCCCTCCGCCGGGTACCCGCCGCCGGGTCAGTCCGGCTTCCCGGGCCCGGCCGCCCCGTACGGCCAGCCCGCCCCCGCCTCGGCCCCGCCGTTCGGCGCCCCGCAGTACGGTGCCCCGCCGCAGTCCGCGCCGCCGTACGGGGCCGCCACGCCGCAGTCCGCCCCGCCGTTCCCCGGGCCGAACACCGCCCCGCCCTTCGGGCAGCCGCCGTCGGCCGACCCGACCCAGACCATCCCGAGGCAGCCCGGTGACGCCGGCGCGGGGCCGGGTGGCGACGACAGCGACCGCACCCAGCGGTTCCAGCGGGACGATCCGCACTTCCCCCGCTGACCTGGACGCCCCGGCACGGGCGGGACGCGTCGGCGTCCCGCCCGTGGCGTGTCCGGCGCTGCCCGGGCGGGCCGTCCGGGCCACGGGGCCGATGTCACACCGCGTTCCGTGGCCGTCGCGGCGTCGGCTCCAGCGCATAGGCTGAGCGGATGGTTGACCGCACCGATCCCGGCCCGACCACGGCGAGCGTGCGGCGCGCGCTGCGCCGGGCGGCCACCGGACGCGCGTTGGACGTCGACGAGGCGACCGCGCTGCTGGCGGCCCGGGGCCCCGAGCTGGACGAGCTGCTGCGGATCGCGGGGGAGATCCGCGACGCCGGGCTGCGGGAGGCCGGCCGGCCCGGCGTGGTGACGTACTCGAAGAAGGTCTTCGTCCCGCTCACCCGGCTGTGCCGGGACCGCTGCCACTACTGCACCTTCGCCACCGTGCCGCACCGATTGCCGGCCGCCTTCCTGGAGCAGGACGAGGTGTTGGCCATCGCCCGGGAGGGCGCGGCGCTGGGCTGCAAGGAGGCGCTGTTCACCCTCGGCGACCGGCCGGAGGAGCGCTGGCCGGCGGCCCGGCGCTGGCTGGACGAGCGCGGCTACGACTCCACCCTGGACTACCTGCGCGCCTGCGCGGTGGCGGTGCTGGAGCAGACCGGGCTGCTGCCGCACCTCAACCCGGGGGTGCTCTCCTGGTCGGAGCTGCAACGGCTCAAGCCGGTGGCGCCGAGCATGGGGATGATGCTGGAGACCACCGCGACCCGGCTCTGGTCGGAGCCGGGCGGCCCGCACTTCGGCTCGCCGGACAAGGAGCCCGCCGTCCGGCTGCGGGTGCTGGACGACGCCGGCCGGGTCGGGGTGCCGTTCACCACCGGCATCCTGATCGGCATCGGCGAGACCCCGGCCGAGCGGGTCGACGCGATCTTCGCGATCCGCCGGGCCATGCGGGAGTACGGCCACCTCCAGGAGGTGATCGTGCAGAACTTCCGGGCCAAGCCGGACACCGCGATGCGCGGCATGCCCGACGCGGAGCTGCACGACCTGGCCGCCACGGTGGCGGTGGCCCGGGTGCTGCTCGGCCCGAGGGCCCGCCTCCAGGCCCCGCCGAACCTGATCGAGGGCGAGTACGACCTGCTCCTGCGGGCCGGCATCGACGACTGGGGCGGGGTCTCCCCGCTGACCCCGGACCACGTCAACCCGGAACGGCCGTGGCCGCAGCTCGACGAGCTGGCCCGGCACACCGAGAAGTCCGGCTTCACGCTGCGCGAGCGGCTGACGATCTACCCGGAGTACGTGCGGGCCGGCGACCCGTGGCTCGACCCGCGGCTGCTGCCGCACGTCGGCGCGCTGGCCGACCCGGAGACCGGGCTGGCCGTGGAGTCCGCCCGTCCGGTCGGGCGGCCCTGGCAGGAGCCGGACGAGACGTACGGCGGCCGGACCGACCTGCACGCCACCATCGACACCACCGGCCGCACCGGCGACCGGCGGGGCGACTTCGACAGCGTCTACGGCGACTGGTCGGAGGTGGCCGGCAAGGTCGCCCCGGAGGCGGTCGCCCGTGGGCGGGGCGGGGGCGCGCCGGCAGCCGGCGGCGACCTGGCGGCGGGCCTGCGGCTGGCGGCGGACGACCCGGCGGCGCTGCTGGAGCCCCGGCACGCCGACGCCGCGCTGGCGCTGTTCGGCGCGGACGGCCCGGCGCTGGACGAGCTGTGCCGGCTCGCCGACGACGTCCGCCGCGACACCGTCGGCGACGACGTGACCTACGTGGTCAACCGCAACATCAACTTCAGCAACGTCTGCTACGTGGGCTGCCGGTTCTGCGCCTTCGCCCAGCGCGAGCGGGACGCCGACGCGTACCGGCTGTCGGTGGAGCAGGTCGCCGACCGGGCCGAGGAGGCGTGGGCGGCCGGGGCGAGCGAGGTCTGCCTGCAGGGCGGCATCGACCCGAAGATGCCGGTGACCGGCTACGCCGACCTGGTCCGGGCGATCAAGGCGCGGGTGCCGGGGATGCACGTGCACGCCTTCTCCCCGATGGAGATCGTCACCGCCGCCGCGAAGGCCGGGGTGCCGGTGCGGGAGTGGCTGACCCGGCTGCGCGAGGCCGGGCTGGACACCATCCCGGGCACCGCCGCCGAGATCCTCGACGACGACGTGCGCTGGGTGCTCACCAAGGGCAAGCTGCCGGCCGCCGCCTGGGTCGAGGTGGTCTCGACCGCCCACGAACTGGGCATCCGGTCCAGCTCCACGATGATGTACGGCCACGTCGACCACCCCGGCCAGTGGCTCGCGCACTTCCGGGTGCTGGCCGGCGTGCAGGACCGCACCGGCGGCTTCACCGAGTTCGTGGCGCTGCCGTTCGTGCACACCAACGCGCCGATCTACCTGGCCGGCATCGCCCGGCCCGGTCCCACCTGGCGGGAGAACCGGGTGGTGCACGCGATGGCGCGGCTGCTGCTGCACGGCCGGATCGACAACATCCAGTGCTCCTGGGTGAAGCTCGGCGACTCCGGCACGGTGGCGATGCTCCAGGGCGGCTGCAACGACCTGGGCGGCACGTTGATGGAGGAGACGATCTCCCGGATGGCCGGCTCCGGCAACGGTTCGGCGCGTACCGAGGAGCAGTTGCGGGCCATCGCGACGGCGGCCGGACGGCCGGCGCGCAAGCGGACGACCGCGTACGGTCACCGCTCCGGATAGCGTCGAACCTTTCCGCGGCGGGAGCCGTACCACTTGTCGCCGGCGGCGGTTTGGGCGAGGGCCGCCGCCGGCAGCCTCGCGCTCCACACCGCGCGCGCTGACGCGCCGCCGGAGGAAAGGTTCCCCATGACGAGTGAAGTGCGGAAGCGTTCCTGGCCGCGACTGACCCGCCGGCAGACACTGACCGCCGCCGCGAGCGCCACGCTCGGCGCGGCGGCGCTGACCGTGACCGGGGTGTCGGCGGCGCAGAACGCCCCGTCGGCGGCGGGTTCGAAGGACGACCCGATCGTCGTCCACCTGCGCGACGCCGCCTCCGGGACGATGGACATCTTCGTCGGCACGTCCCGGATCGAGGTACGCGACCGCGGCCTGGCGGACCGGCTGCGCACCGCCGCCCGGCGGCGCTGACCCGCCCCCGTCCGCTCCTCCTCACGACCCGGCGCAGGCTCCCGGCGCCCGGCTCGTCATGCCCCGACGTCCTCCTGATCCCGCAAAGGTTGGTCCGCCATGTCCTCCCACCGCGAAGCACCGGAGATAAGCAAGGACCCGGTCGCCGACAGCTCCGACCTGTACGCCTTCGTCACGCCCGACCGGCCCGACTCAGTGACGTTGATCGCGAACTACGTGCCGTTGCAGCTCCCCTCCGGCGGACCGAACTTCTTTGAGTTCGGCGACGACGTGCGGTACGAGATCCATATCGACAACGACGGTGACGGTCATCCCGATGTCACCTACCGTTTCGAATTCACCACCGAGATCACGAATCCGAACAGTTTTCTCTACAACACCGGGCCGATCGAGTCGCTGGACAGCAAGAACTGGAATCGCCGCCAGTTCTACAAGCTGACCCGGGTGACCGACGGCCGGGAGCACGTGCTGGCGCACAAGCTGCCCTGCCCGCCGTGCAACGTCGGCCGGCTCTCCATCCCGAAGTACAACGATCTGGTCCGGCAGGCGACGTTCAGCCTCTCGACCGGTGAGAAGGTCTTCGCCGGGCAGCGCGCCGACGGCTTCTTCGTCGACCTGGGGGCGATCTTCGACCTGGGCACGCTCCGGCCGTTCCAGCAGTTGCACGTGGCCGGGAAGAACATCTTCAAGGCCGAGGGTGAGCCGGTCAACGCGCTGGACCGGATGAACGTGCACAGCATCGCGGTGCAGGTGCCGCTGAGCAAGGTGCGCCGCAAGGCCAACCGGTACGGCGCCGGCGACCGCGCCTCGGTCATCGGGGTGTGGACGACGGCCTCCCGCCAGCAGGTGCGGATTCTCGGCGACAAGGTGGCGGCGGACGCCGCGGCCGGGCCGTGGACGCAGGTGTCGCGACTCGGCAACCCGTTGTTCAACGAGGTCATCGTGCCGATGTCCAAGAAGGACCTGTGGAACACCCTGCCGCCGTCGGAGGACAAGCGCTTCGCCCGCTTCGTCGAGCAGCCGGAACTCGCCGCCCTGCTGCCGGCGCTCTACCCGGACGTCTTCCCCAACCTGGACCGACTGAACAAGTCGAAGAAGGCCCGGGCCGACCTGGTGGCGATCATGCTGACCGGTATCCCGTCCGGTCTGATCGACGGGTTCACCAACAACACCGGTGACGTCCAGGCCGACATGCTCCGGCTGAACACCGCGATCCGGCCGTCGGCCAAGCCGGACCGGTTCGGCGTGCTCGGCGGCGACCTGGCCGGCTACCCCAACGGCCGGCGGGTCGGCGACGACGTGGTGAGCATCGCGCTGCGGGCGGTCGCGGGGGTCACCGTCCCGCTGGTGGACAAGACCTTCACGCCGGACGCGGCGGCCGGGGCGGTCACCCCGGGGCTGAGCGCGGCCGACGTCACCGCGCCGTTCCTGCGCAACTTCCCCTTCCTCGGCACGCCGTACGACGGGTTCAACAACCCGCCGGCGTCGGCGTCCTGACCGGACGGAGATCACCATGCACGCGCACCACCACGACCACCGGTACGGGCCGACGGAGAGCGGGACCGTCCTGCTCGACCTCGGTGGGGACACCGGCGCACTGATCATCTACTGCGGACGTGACCTGCACGGCCGGGAGATCGAGATCAGCCGGGCCGACCAGCCGGCGGCGCAGCGGACCCACGTCGCGGTACGTGAGCGGATCGTCCGCGACGGGGTGTTCCACAGTGCCGTCTACCCGGACCTCCCGGCGGGGCTCTATACCGTCTGGTGGGACGAGGACACGCCCGCCGGGGCGATCTCCGTCACCGGTGGCGCGATCGCCGAATTCGTCTGGCCGAGCAGCGCTCCGCCGGGGGCCGACTGATCGTCGCAGCGTGCCCGAACCGTCGCGCCCCGTCCACATCGTGGACGGGGCGCTGTCGGCATTTCCGCCTCGACGGGCGGCTCGCGCCGAACCGCGTTAACCTGTGCCCCACTGAGAACCTGATCTTGGTTGGCTGGTCCACCGGAGCCTCCGCCGGCGTACCCCGGTGGCGACGCCACGGCAGAAATCTCGGGCAACTCGCCGGAGAGGGCGTTACTCGTCCGGGGTCTGAATCGATAGGGCAGGTTGCGAGGCCGGGCGGCCGAAGTGGTCGTCCGCGACGGTGTCGGGAGGGCGACTCCATTATCAAGTTCGGCTTGACGGCGCACGCATTACACGCGTGTAATTTGAATGGGGTTGTTCGCACGGAACGCAACAAATTGGGACCGGACGGACAAGCACGCCTTTCGCGTGGGGGGTTGCAGCGGCGGTGAACGCCGGTGCGCGACAAGGAGGCATCTGATGGACGGCCAGCTCGAGGTGGCCGACCTGCTCGGAAACGCGCCGGAGTGGCAGGAGCGGGCGTTGTGCTCGCAGACCGATCCGGAAGCGTTCTTTCCCGAGAAGGGCGGCTCGACCCGCGAGGCGAAGCGGATCTGTTCGCGGTGCGAGGTCAAGACGGAATGCCTCGAATACGCTCTCGGTCACGACGAGCGGTTCGGGATCTGGGGCGGGCTCTCCGAGCGGGAGCGGCGCAAGCTCAAGCGGCGGGCCGCCTGAGTCGAGGTCGAGCCGGGGCGGTGGGGGCCGCCCGGCTCACGTCCGGCGGAGCGTCGCTCCGCGGGTGAACGGTCGGGGTCGCGGGGGCGGCCCGGCCAGGGGGTCGGTCAGGCCAGCTCGTCCGGGTCGACCCCGAGCAGGTTCGCCACCTGCTCGATGATCACGTCGTGGACGAGGTCGGCGAGGTCCTCACGGTCCATCGCCCGGAACTCCAGCGGACGCCGGTAGAGCACGATCCGGGGCGGCACCTCCTGCCGGCCGGGTCGCCCCGGCAGCAGGCGGGCCAGCGGCACCTCGCCGTCCTCCAGCACGTCGGAGTCGTAGACGTTCAGGTCCGGCGGGACGTCCTCGACGGCGAACTCGACGCCGGCCAACTCCTTGGCGAAGCGGCGCTCCAGCGTCTCGACGGTGTCGAGCACGAGATCGTCGAAGACCTCGGCTTTCGTCCGGGCCAGCGGCACGGTCGCCGGCACCAGCCGCCCGCGCAGGCCGCGGCCGTGGCGGTCGCGGTGGGTGCGCCGGCCGGAGCCGGGGCGGCGGTGTTCCGGGCTCGTCATGAGGCAAAGGGTAGCCGCCCCGATCGCCTGGCCTGCGGCAGCGCCGCGCCCGTGGCGCGCCGGGTGGCCGGTGGTGCGAATTGTGATCACCGTGACGGGCGTGTCGGAACGCGAACGAGTGCGCCGGACCCGGTATTGGGGATACCCTGCCGCCGTGAGGTCACCACGGCGCTGCTCCCGTAACGGCTGCCCCCGGCAAGCGGTCGCCACGCTGACCTATGTCTACAACGAGTCGACGGCCGTGGTGGGTCCGCTCGCGGCCTTCGCCGAGCCGCACACGTACGACCTCTGCGAGCCGCACGCCCGCAGTCTGACCGCCCCCCGGGGCTGGGACGTGGTGCGGCACGAGGGCGAGTTCGAGCCGCCGCCGCCGACCACCGACGACCTGGTCGCGCTCGCCGAGGCGGTCCGCGAGGCCGCCCGCCCGGTCGCCCCGCGCCCCCCTGAGGACGACCAGAACGTCCACCAGGGTCCGCAGACCGGCCGTCGCGGCCACCTCCGCGTCATCCCCCCCAACCACTGACCCACCCCTCCCACGGCACTCGCCCAGGCCGCAGTCCAAGCCCCCGCCCCGCACAGCCCTCACCGCTGCGCGGGGTCGCGCCGCACTCGTCCAGGCCACGCCTCGCCCTGCCGCTGTGCACCTCAGCGCCTCGCATCGCCGTACCACTGCGCCCCCGCGCGCTGCGCCCCCCGCCCCCCACGCCGCTGCGCCTCCGCGCCCCCCACGCCGCTGTGTTGATCAAGAGGTTTGCGGGTGACTCAGGCTCGGATTCAGACCAAAACTTCTTGATCAACTCGGACGGGTGGCGCGCGGTGGGTGGCGCGCGGTGGGTGGGGGGAGCTGGTGGGTGGGGTCAGTGGCCGAGGAGGCGGGAGAAGGCGGCGGCGCGGCGGGAGGGGCGGCCGGTGCGCCGCTCGGCGCGGTCGGCGGCGAGCATCACGCGTAGGCCGGCGTTGACGGCCAGCCAGCGCAGGGGCTCCGGCTCCCAGCGGGGAGAGCGGTGGCCGACCCAGGGCAGCCGGGTCAGGTCGCTCTCCCGCTCCAGGATCAGGTCCGCGAGGGTACGCCCGGCGAGGTTGCTGGCGCCCACCCCGTCCCCGACGTAGCCGCCGGCCCAGCCCAGCCCGCTCGCCCGGTCCAGCCCCACCGAGGCGTGCCAGTCCCGGGCCACCCCGAGCGGCCCGCCCCAGGTGTGGGTGACCGGCACGTCCGGGCCGAGCACCGGGAAGAGTTCGCCCAGCGCCCGGCGCAGCGCCGCGAAGACCTGCGGCTCCTGGTCGTACGCGGGACGGACGCGGGAGCCGAAGTGGTACGGGGCGCCCCGGCCGCCGAAGGCGAGTCGGCCGTCGGCGGTGCGCTGGCCGTAGACGATGACGTGCCGGTGGTCGGAGAAGGTCTCCCGCGCGCCCAGCCCGATCTCGTCCCACGTCGGGTCCGGCAGCGGTGCGGTGGCGACCATCAGCGAGTACACCGGCGCGACGGTGCGGCGGTGCCCGGGCAGCCCCGGCGTCCAGCCCTCGGTGGCCCGGACGACGACCGGCGCCCGCACCGTCCCGTGTCCGGTGACCGCCGCGCCGGGCCGGATCTCGGTCACCGGGGTCCGTTCGGCGATCCGCACCCCGCGCGCCTCGACCACCCGGGCCAGCCCTCGGACCAGCTTCGCCGGATGCACGGCGGCGCAGTGCGGGGTGTACGTCCCACCGCGTACCCCCTCGGCGGCGCAGCGGGCGGACGCCTCGGCGGCGTCGAGCAGCACCAGGTCCTCCGGGTCGAGGCCGTGGGCGCGGGCCGCCGCCACCTCGGCCCGGGCCCGGGCGAGCTGGACCTCCGAGCGGGCCAGCACCACCGTCCCGCCCTGCCGCCAGTCGCAGTCGACGCCCTCGGCCTCGACCACCCGGCCCACCTCCCGGACGGTTTCCCGCATGGCCCGCTGCATCGCCAGCGCCCGGTCCCGGCCGTGCCGGCGGGCCAGGGCGGACAGCGAGGTGGGGAAGAGCGCCGAGCACCAGCCGCCGTTGCGCCCGGACGCGCCGTACCCGGCGATCTCGGCCTCCAGCACGGTGATCCGCACGGTCGGGTCGGCGACGGCCAGGTAGTACGCCGTCCAGAGCCCGGTGTAGCCGGCGCCCACGATCACCACGTCGGCGTCCGTGTCCCCGGTCAGCGGCGGGCGCGGGGTCAACGGCTCGTCCACCGTCGACAGCCAGTACGACAGCTCCGGGTAGCGCATCGGGGGCTCCGCGGGTGGGAAGGGACCGGGCCGGCCGGGCGCCACGGGGGAGGCGTCCGGCCGGCCCGGCCGGCGAGGGGGGATTACAGGCGGGTCCACGCCTCGGTGAGCACCGCGCGCAGGATCTGCTCGATCTCGTCGAACTGCTGCTGATCGGCGATCAGCGGCGGGGCGAGCTGCACCACCGGGTCGCCCCGGTCGTCGGCCCGGCAGTAGAGCCCGGCGGAGAAGAGCGCGGACGACAGGAAGCCGCGCAGCAGCCGCTCGGACTCGGCCTCGTCGAAGGTGGCCCGGGTGGCCTTGTCCTTGACCAGTTCGATGCCGTAGAAGTAGCCGTCGCCCCGGACGTCGCCGACGATCGGCAGGTCGGTGAGCTTCTCCAGGGTGGACCGGAAGGCGTCCTCGTTGGCGCGTACGTGCCCGATCAGGTCCTCGCGCTCGAAGACCTCCAGGTTGGCCAGGGCCACCGCGCAGGAGACCGGGTGGCCGCCGAAGGTCACCCCGTGGGCGAACATCCCGGTCTCGGTGAGGAACGGCTCCATCAGCCGGTCGCTGGCGATCATCGCGCCGAGCGGGGCGTAGCCGGAGGTGATGCCCTTGGCGGTGGTGATGATGTCGGGGCGGTAGTCGTACCGGACGGCGCCGAAGTACTCGCCGAGCCGGCCCCACGAGCAGATCACCTCGTCGGAGACGAGCAGCACGTCGTACGCGTCGCAGATCTCGCGGACCCGGGCGAAGTACCCGGGCGGCGGCGGGAAGCAGCCGCCGGAGTTCTGCACCGGCTCCAGGAAGACCGCCGCGACGGTGTCCGGCCCCTCCCGCTCGATGGCCCGGGCGATCTCGTCGGCGGCCCAGCGGCCGAACGCCTCGGGGGAGTCGCCGTGCTCCGGTGCCCGGTAGAAGTTCGTGTTCGGCACCTTGATGCCGCCCGGCACCAACGGCTCGAAGTCGCTCTTGATGCCCGGCAGCCCGGTGATCGACAGCGCCCCCATCGAGGTGCCGTGGTACGCGATGTAGCGGCTGACCACCTTGTGCTTGTTCGGCTTGCCGGTGCGCTTGAAGTAGGCCCGGGCCAGTTTCCACGCCGCCTCGACGGCCTCCGAGCCGCCGGTGGTGAAGAAGACCCGGTTCAGGTCGGCCGGGGTCAGCGCCGCGATCCGCTCGGCCAGTTCGACGGCCTTCGGGTGGGCGTACGACCAGAGCGGGAAGTAGGCCAGCTCGGCCGCCTGCTTGGCGGCGGCGTCGGCCAGTTCGGCGCGCCCGTGCCCGGCGTTGACGACGAAGAGCCCGGCGAGCCCGTCGAGGTAGCGGCGGCCCTGCGCGTCCCAGATGTACGCGCCCTCGCCGCGCACGATGGTCGGTACCTCGCCTGCGGCGTAGCTGGCCATCCGGGTGAAGTGCATCCAGAGGTGGTCGGTGGCGTCGGCCATGTCAGCCCCATCGGGTCCAGGGCCGGTCAAGGGGGTGGCACCGGCCGCTCTGCCCACGGTTATCCCACAGCTTCACCGCGAAATGCAAGCCTGATGCCGTCAGCTGGCAACGGATTCAGCGTGGATGTGGAGCGGGTGCGACGGAATCCGTATCAGGCTGTGCCCCAGGTGTAGGTCTGCTTGCGCAGCTTGAGGTAGACGAACGCCTCGGTCGCCAGTACGCCGTCGACGGCGCGCAGCCGTTGCAGGATCTCCAGCAGGTGCGCGTCGTTGCGGCAGACCACCTCGGTCAGCAGGTCGAACGAGCCGGCGGTGATCACCACGTAGTCGACCTCCTCGAACTCGGCGAGCCGGTCCGCGACGGTCTCCAGGTCCCCGTCGGTGCGCAGGCCGATCATGGCCTGCCGGGGGAACCCGAGCTGGAGCGGGTCGGTGACCGCGACGATCTGCATCACCCCGGCGTCGAGCAGGCGCTGCACCCGCTGGCGTACCGCCGCCTCGGAGAGCCCGACGGCCTTGCCGATGGTCGCGTACGGCCGCCGGCCGTCCTCCTGGAGCTGCTCGATGATCTGCTTCGCCACGTCGTCCAACAGCGCGTGGCTGGCGCCTTCGCGCACCGTGACGCGTCGCCCGCCGGCGCCGTTCTCCTGCTGTCGGTTCGTCATCGACCACTCCCCATGTCCGGTACCGCGCTGAGCCTAGTGCCACCGGCGAGTGTGGCGTAATTCGTCGTCCATCGCTATTCCCGCAACGGAATCCCTTGTAAGAGAGGGAACCTCATGTCAGGATCAGTCGTCCCTGGCAAAGACCCCCTCCCGCCGGCGCGTCACCCCCGTCCCGTCGCCGACGGACGACCCCCTAGGAGTCGTCACATGCGCACTCCCCCGCTGCCCCTCACTCGACGTGGACTGCTCACCGGCACCCTCTCCTCGGCCGCCCTGCTCGCCGCGGGCGGTGTGCTCGCCGGCTGCGGCACCAAGGCCGCGACGCAGACCGAGGCGGGCTGCAAGAGCGAGGACCTCTCCGCCACGGAGAAGAAGCTGGCCTTCGCCAACTGGCCGCAGTACATGGACGTCGACGAGAAGGACGAGTCGAAGCGGCCCACCCTCGACGCGTTCGTCGCCAGGACGGGCATCCAGGTCACCTACACCGAGGACGTCAACGACAACAACGAGTTCTTCGGCAAGGTACAGAACCAGCTCGCGAGCTGTCAGAGCACCGACCGGGACATCATCGTCCTGACCGACTGGATGGCCGCCCGGATGATCCGGCTCGGCTGGATCCAGAAACTCGACCCGGCGAAGATCCCCAACGTGGCGGCGAACCTGCTGCCGTCGCTGCTCAACCGCTCCTTCGACCCGGAGAACCGGATCTCCATCCCGTGGCAGTCCGGCCTCGCCGGGCTCGCCTGGAACGGCAACGTCACCAAGGAGATCCGCACCGTCGACGAGCTGCTCACCCGCCCCGACCTCAAGGGCAAGGTGACCGCGCTGAGCGAGATGCGCGACACCATGGGCCTGCTGCTCCAGTCCAACGGACACGACCCGGCGAACTTCACCGCCGCCCAGTTCGACGACGCGCTCAACAAGCTCAAGAAGGCGGTGGACTCCGGCCAGATCCGCCGGTTCACCGGCAACGACTACGCCCCCGACCTGGCCAAGGGCGACATCGCCGCCTGCATCGCCTGGTCCGGCGACGTCATCCAGCTCTCCGGCGAGGACGAGAAGGTCAAGTTCGTCGCGCCCGAGTCGGGCGTGATGCTCTTCAGCGACAACATGATGGTGCCGAACAAGGCCACCCACAAGGGCAACGCCGAAGCGCTGATCAACTACTACTACGAGCCCGCGGTCGCGGCCAAGCTCGCCGCGTACGTCAACTACATCTGCCCGGTCAAGGGCGCGCAGGCCGAGATGGAGAAGATCGACCCCGAGCTGGCGGCCAACCCGCTGATCTTCCCGGACGAGGCGCTGCTGCGGAAGTCGAAGGTCTTCATGGCCCTCGACGAGAAGCAGGAGAAGGAGTACGAGTCCAAGTTCCAGCAGGTCATCGGGGCGTGATCGGGATGGGCGCGAAACCTCGGGAACACGGTGCACCGGCCGGCGACCTGCGGCTGGCCAACCTCACCAAGCGGTTCGGCATCTTCACCGCCGTCGACGACCTCAGCCTCACCGTCCCGCAGGGCTCGTTCTTCGCCCTGCTCGGCTCGTCCGGCTGCGGCAAGACCACCACCCTGCGGATGATCGCCGGGCTGGAGGAGCCGACCAGCGGTCAGGTGCTGCTCGGCGACCGGGACGTCACCCGGCTGCGGCCGTACCAGCGGCCGGTCAACACCGTGTTCCAGAGCTACGCGCTCTTTCCGCACCTCGACGTCTACCGCAACGTCGCCTTCGGGCTGCGCCGGCGTGGGCGCCGCTCCACCGACGACGATGTCCGGCGCATGCTCGAACTGGTGCAGCTGGCGGAGTACGGCAACCACTACCCCGGTCAGCTCTCCGGCGGTCAGCAGCAGCGCGTCGCCCTGGTCCGCGCCCTGGTCAACCACCCGCAGGTGCTGCTGCTCGACGAGCCGCTCGGCGCGCTCGACCTGAAGCTGCGCCGGCAGATGCAGATCGAGCTGAAGCGGATCCAGACCGAGGTGGGGATCACCTTCGTGCACGTCACCCACGACCAGGAGGAGGCCATGACGATGGCCGACACGGTCGCGGTGATGAACGCCGGGCGGATCGAGCAGCTCGGCGCTCCCGCCGAACTCTACGAGTTCCCGGCCACCGCGTTCGTGGCGAACTTCCTCGGCCAGTCCAACCTGCTCGCCGCCGAGGCCGCCGGGCCCGCCGGCGCCGACGTGCCGGTCACCGCCCACGGCGCCCGCTTCTCCGTGCCCGCCGACCGCGCCCGCTCCGACCGGGGCCCGGTCTACCTGGGGGTACGCCCCGAGAAGCTGCACCTGGCCGGCTCCGCCGCCCAGGTCCCCGCGGGACACCAGCACGTCGAGGGCATCGTCACCGACGCCTCCTACGTCGGGGTCAGCACCCAGTACCTGGTCCGGACCGGCTGGGGGAGCGAGCTCTCCGCGTTCACGGCGAACAGCGGCACCGGTGGGCAGCACCCGGTCGGCACCCCGGTGGTGGCGCACTGGGATCCCCGGCACGCCTTCCTGCTGCCCCGCGAACCCGGCCAGGAGGACCGCACCACCCCGCTGCTCGACGAGCCGGTCGGAGCGCCGTCGTGACCGGGCCGATCCGCGGCGTGTCGCGGTATCCCGCGACCCAAACACCGCCACACGCCGCAAACCCGTCGCGCGGGGCCGGAGTGACGGCGTGAGCGCGCTGGCGCGCGTGCCGGCGCCGACGGGGCGGGCGGACCTCGCGCCACCGTCTCGTGGGGGGCGGCACCGGCTGCTGCCGTACCTGCTGCTCCTGCCGGGCGCGGCCTGGCTGTTCGTCTTCTTCGCCGTGCCGCTGCTGCAACTGGCCGCGGCCAGCCTCTACGACCCGAGCGGCTCGCTCTCCACCGGGTACGTGCTGACCTGGGCGTTCAGCAACTACCCGGACGCGTTGCAGGCGTACTGGCCGCAGTTCGCCCGCTCCTTCGGCTACGCCGGGATCGCGCTGGTGCTGGCGCTGCTGATGGGCTACCCGCTGGCGTACGCGATCGCGCAGAAGGCCGGCCGGTGGAAGAACCTGCTGCTGGTCTGCGTCGTCGCCCCGATGTTCACCAGCTTCCTGGTGCGCACCCTGGCCTGGAAGACCATCCTGTCGGACAACGGCTGGTTCGTCGGGCTGCTGCGTGACGTGCACCTGCTCGCTCCCGACGGACGGCTGCTGGCCACCCCGTTCGCGGTGATCCTCGGCCTGACGTACAACTTCCTGCCCTTCCTGGTGCTGCCGCTGTACGCCAGCCTGGAGCGCCTCGACCACCGGCTGCTGGAGGCGGCGGGCGACCTGTACGCCAACCCGGTGCAGACGTTCCGCCGGGTCACCCTGCCGCTGTCCATGCCCGGCCTGATCGCCGGCACGCTGCTCTTCTTCATCCCGGCCACCGGCGACTACATCAACGCCGAACTGCTCGGCACCCCCAACGAGTACATGATCGGCAACGTCATCGACTCGGCGTTCCTGGTCCGGCTGGACTACCCGCAGGGCGCGGCGCTGTCGTTCCTGCTGATGGCGGCGATCCTCGCGGTGGTCTTCGGCTACCTGCGCCGGGCCGGCACGGAGGAGGTCCTGTGACGACCCGCGTCTCGCGTTGGCTGGCTGACCGCTGGGTGATGATCGTGGCCCTGCTGGTGCTCGGCTACCTCGCCCTGCCGATCCTGGTGGTGGCCGGGCTGTCGTTCAACCGCCCGTCGAGCCGGCTGTCGTACGACTTCCACGAGTTCACCCTGGACAACTGGCGCAACCCGTGCGCCACCGCCGACATGTGCGACGCGGTGGTGCGCAGCGTCCAGATCGGCTTCATCGCCACCGTGGTCGCCACGGTGCTCGGCACGCTGATGGCGTTCGCCCTGGTCCGGCACCGGTTCCGGGGCCGCTCCGGGGTCAACCTGCTGATCTTCCTGCCGATGGCCACGCCGGAGCTGGTGATGGGCACCTCGCTGCTCGCCCTCTTCGTCTCCGCCGGCGTGCCGCAGGGCTTCTGGACCGTCGTCATCGCGCACGTCATGTTCTGCGTGTCGTTCGTGGTGGTCACGGTCAAGGCGCGGCTGGCCGGGATGGACCGGCGGCTGGAGGAGGCCGCGATGGACCTCTACGCCAACGAGTGGCAGACCTTCCGGCTGGTCACCCTGCCGCTGGTGCTGCCCGGCATCGTGGCCGCCGCGCTGCTGGCCTTCTCGCTCAGCTTCGACGACTTCATCATCACGAACTTCAACGCCGGCACCACCGTCACCTTCCCGATGTACGTCTGGGGCGCCGCCCAGCGCGGCATCCCGCCGCAGGTCAACGTCATCGGCACGGCCATGTTCGTGATCGCGCTGCTGCTGGTCGGCGTCAGTTCGCTGCGCGCCCGGCGGGCCCGGCGCGCCGCGCTGGCGCCCCTGGCGGGCCGACGGGCGAGCGGCCCGTCATGATCCTCCCGCATACCGGCAGGGCGCTCGCCGACGCGGCGCCCGTGCCCTACTGGCTGGACCGCCCGGAACGCCCCGACCCGCTGCCGCCGCTGCACGGTACGCACACCGCCGACCTGCTGGTCGTCGGCGGCGGGTACGCCGGACTCTGGACCGCCCTGCTCGCCAAGTCCGACGACCCCGACCGGGACGTGCTGCTGGTCGAGGCGGGCACCTGCGGGTGGGCCGCGTCCGGGCGCAACGGCGGGTTCTGCGCCGCCTCGCTCACCCACGGCCTCGCCAACGGCGCGCAGCGCTTCCCCGGCGAGATCGACGAGCTGGAACGGCTCGGCCGGGAGAACCTGGACGCGATCGCGGCGACCGTCGAGGCGTACGGGATCGACTGCGACTTCGAGCGCACCGGCGAGCTGGCGGTGGCGGTGGCGCCGTACCAGCTCGTCGGGCTGGCCGAGGACGCCGCGCTGGCCCGCCGGTACGGCCACGACGTCCGGCTGCTCGACCGGGACGAGGTTCGCGCCGAGGTGCACTCGCCGACGTACCTCGGCGGGCTGTGGGACACCGGCCGGGTGGCCCTGCTCGACCCGGCGAAGCTGGCCTGGGGGCTGCGCCGCGCCTGCCTGCGGCTCGGTGTCCGGATCGCCGAACGGACCCGGGTCACCGGGCTGCGCCGGGACGCCGCCACCCTGCGCGCCGTCACGGCCGGCGGCCCGGACGCCGCGCCCGGCCTGGTCCGGGCCCGACAGGTGGTGCTCGCCACCAACGCCTTCCCGCCGCTGCTGCGCCGGCTGCGCGCCTGGATCGTGCCGGTCTACGACTACGCCCTGATGACCGAGCCGCTGACGCCGGCCCAGCGCGACGCGATCGGCTGGCGCAACCGGCAGGGGCTCGCCGACACCGGCAACCAGTTCCACTACTACCGGATCACCGCCGACGGGCGGATCCTCTTCGGCGGCTACGACGCGGTCTACCACTACGGCAACCGGGTCGCCCCGGAGCTGGAGCAGCGCCCGGCCACCTTCACCGCCCTCGCCGAGCACTTCGCCACCACCTTCCCGCAACTGGCCGACCTGCGCTTCAGCCACCGCTGGGGCGGGGTCATCGACACCTGCACCCGGTTCTGCCCGTTCTTCGGCACCGCCTACGAGGGCCGGCTCGCGTACGCGGCCGGCTTCACCGGCCTCGGCGTCGGCGCCACCCGGTTCGGCGCCCGGGTGATGCTCGACCTGCTCAGCGGTGCGGACACCCCACTGACCCGGCTCGACCTGGTCCGCAGCACGCCGCTGCCGTTCCCGCCGGAACCCGTCCGGGCCGCCGGCATCCACCTCACCCGCTGGTCGCTGGCCCGCGCCGACGCGCGCGAGGGCCGGCGCAACCTCTGGCTCCGTACCCTCGATCGTCTTGGACTGGGGTTTGATTCCTGATGCGCATCCTGCTCGTCGGCGCCGGCGGGGTCGGCGCCGCCGCCGCCGCCATCGCCGCCCGCCGATCGTTCTTCGAGACCATGGTGGTCGCCGACCACGACCCCGACCGGGCCGCGCGGGCCGTCGCCGCCCACGGTGACCGGTTCGTCGCCGCCCAGGTGGACGCCGCCTCCGCCGACGCGGTCGCCGCGCTCTGCCGGGAGCACCGGATCACCCACGTGCTCAACGCGGTCGACCCGCGCTTCGTCATGCCGATCTTCGACGCCGCGCTCGCCGCCGGGGCCGACTACCTGGACATGGCGATGTCGCTGTCCCGGCCGCACCCGTCGCGCCCCTACGCGGAGACCGGCGTGAAGCTCGGCGACGAGCAGTTCGCCGCGGCCGACCGGTGGGAGGCGGCCGGACGGCTGGCGCTGTGCGGCATCGGTATCGAGCCCGGCCTGTCCGACGTGTTCGCCCGCTACGCCGCCGACGAGCTGTTCGACGAGATCGACGAGATCGGGGTACGCGACGGCGCGAACCTCACCGTCGACGGGTACGACTTCGCGCCGTCCTTCTCCATCTGGACCACCATCGAGGAGTGCCTGAACCCGCCGGTGATCTGGGAGGCCGGTCGGGGCTGGTTCACCACCGAGCCGTTCAGCGAGCCGGAGGTCTTCCACTTCCCCGAGGGGATCGGCCCGGTCGAGTGCGTCAACGTCGAGCACGAGGAGGTGCTGCTGATCCCGCGCTGGGTGAAGGCGAAGCGGGTCACCTTCAAGTACGGCCTCGGCGACGAGTTCATCGAGGTGCTGAAGGCCCTGCACAAGGTCGGGCTGGACGCCACCGCCCCGGTGACGGTGCGCGGGGTGCAGGTGTCCCCCCGGGACGTGGTCGCCGCGTCGCTGCCCGACCCGGCCACCCTCGGCGCGCGGATGCGCGGCAAGACCTGCGCCGGGACCTGGGTGCGCGGATCGAGGTCCGGGCGGCCCCGTGAGGTCTACCTGTACCACGTGGTCGACAACGAGTGGTCGATGCGGGAGTACGGCCACCAGGCCGTGGTCTGGCAGACCGCGGTGAACCCGGTGGTCGCCCTGGAACTGCTCGCCACCGGCGCGTGGTCCGGCGTCGGCGTGCTCGGTCCGGAGGCGCTGCCGCCCACGCCGTTCCTGGACCTGCTCACCGGGTACGGCTCGCCCTGGGGAATGGAGGAGCGATGAGGTACGGCCCGATGTTCGGCCCGGACGTCACCTTCCTCGGCGTGCCGCCGTGCACGCTGGAGGAACCCGTCACCTACGCGGACGCCGACGTGGTGATCATCGGTGCGCCCTTCGACGGCGGCACCTCGCACCGGCCGGGCACCCGGTTCGGCCCGTCCGCCATCCGGCAGGCCTGCTACCTGCCGCACGACGGCTCCCGCCCGTCCCTGGCGATGCGGGTGGACGGGCTGCGGGACCTGTGCGTCTACGACGCCGGTGACGTGGAGATGTTCTCCGGCGACATCGAGCGGTCGTTGGGCGCGCTGGAGACCGCCGTCCACGCGGTCGCGCGCGCCGGGGCGATCCCGGTGGTGCTCGGCGGTGACCACTCCATCGCCCTGCCCGACGCCACCGGGGTGGCCCGCCACCACGGGCTCGGCCGGGTGTCGCTGGTGCACTTCGACGCGCACGCCGACACCGGCGACATCGAGTTCGGCTCGCTGCACGGGCACGGTCAGCCGATGCGCCGGCTCATCGAGTCCGGCGCGGTACGCGGCGACCGGTTCCTCCAGATCGGGCTGCGCGGCTACTGGCCCGGCCCCGAGACGCTGGCCTGGATGGCCGCGCAGCGGATGCGCTCGTACGAGATGACCGAGCTGGTCGCGCGCGGGCTCGACACCTGCCTGACCGAAGCCTTCGCGATCGCGGTCGACGAGTGCGAGGGGGTCTTCCTCTCCGTCGACGTGGACGTGGTCGACCCCGGCATGGCCCCCGGCACCGGCACCCCGGAGCCCGGCGGGTTGACCTCGCGGCAACTCCTCGACGCGGTCCGCCGGGTCTGTTACGAGCTGCCCGTCGTCGGTCTCGACGTGGTCGAGGTGGCCCCGCCGTACGACCACGCCGACATCACCGCGTACCTCGGCAACCGGGTGGTGCTGGAGGCGCTGTCGGCCATCGCCCGCCGCCGCCGCGACGCCGCCGGCGGCCCGCCCTGGAACCCCCACCAGCCCCTCCTGGACGCCCGCTGACCCCGCCCCAGTGATCCGGCCCGTCGGGTTCCCTCCGGGTCGACCGGAATCGATCCGCCGGGCATTGACAGGGGGCGGACACGACGTGATCATGTGGTGACGCTGCGGCCGTACGGGGGCCCGCGGCCAAATCTCCGGAGGACCTTCATGGGTCGTGCCCTGTCCACATTCGCCCTGGGTGTCGCCGCCCTCGCCACCGCCGCGCTGGTCAACGCGACGCCCGCGTACGCGGCCACCGAACAGCTCCGGCTCGACTTCGACGCCACCCCGACCGGGCAGGTCGAGCCCGGTCCCTGGACCGCCGGCTGCTTCGCCGACGTCGCCACTCCGGGCGACTCCGGGTGCATCGCGGTGGGCGCCCCGGGCAGCATCTCCCGCACGTCCCGCCCCGGCGGATCCGGCCCGAGCCCGGCGATCGCGTTCCCGGCCACCGGCAGCGCGCTGATCCAGGTGCCGGACGCCGCCAACCTCAACCCGGGGACGCAGGACTTCACCATCAGCGCCATGGTGAAGGTGACCACCGGTCAGGTGACCGAGGGTGCCAACCTGGTGCAGAAGGGCGTCTACGCCGACCCGGCGCAGTGGAAGCTGCAGCTCGACGGCGGCAAGCCGGGCTGCCGCATCAAGGGGCTCGACACCGCGGGTCTCACCGTGTCGAAGCTGATCACCGCCGACGCCTCCATCGCCGACCAGGGCTGGAAGTTCGTCCAGTGCAAGCGGCGCGGTGACACGTTGAGCCTGATCGTCGGCAGCACGGTGGTGGCGGAGGGCACGGGCGCGACCATGGACGTCACCAACACCGCGAAGGTGCACATCGGCGCCAAGGGTGCGGGGCTGACCAACAACGACCAGTTCCGCGGCGAGATGGACAACGCCGTCTTCAGCATCGGCTGACCAGCGGCGAGCACCGTGGGGGCGGGCGCCCGGCGCCCGCCCCCACGGTTCGTCCGGTCAGGTGTAGATGACCCGGGTCGTCCCGGTGGCGCTGTCCAGGACGATCGCGCCGTGCTGGAAGTCGGACCGGCGGCCGCCGGTCACCGCGTACTCGTCGGTGGTGGGCAGGCCGAGCCGGCTGCCGGTGCCGCCGAGGCTGAGGTAGCGGCTCAGGATCAGCCCGTGCACCTCGTGCGCCCCGGTCGTCGACGACCAGTACACGTTGCCGCCCTGGAACTGTGAGGCACGCCCACCGGTGACCGCCACCTCGTCCGAGACGGGATAGCCGAGGAAGCCGGCCTCGGCCCCCAGCGCCGTCCACTTCGTCCGGATGCCGCCGTTGACCGTGTGCGCCCCGGTCGCCGTCGACCAGTAGATCGACCCGCCCTGGAAGTGCTGGTACCGACCGCCGCCGGCCCCGGCCTGCTCGTCGCCGAGCGGGAAGCCGAGGAACGAGGTGACCGTGCCCAGCGAGCGGTACTTGGTCAGGATGCCGCCGAACACGTAGTACGTGCCGACGCCGCTGCGCCAGTAGATCCGGCCGCGCTGGAACCACTGCACCGCCGTGCCGCTGGTGGTGGCGACCATCTCGGCGGTGACCGGAGCCCCGAACGCCGACGACGGGCCGCCCAGCGAGAGGTACTTCGACCTGATCCCGCCGACGGTCACCGCCCGGTACGGGCTGGCGAAGCCGTACCCCATGCCCCTGAGCCTGTCGATGATCGCCTGGAGGTACCCGGGGTCGGTGGAGGGCGCGCTGACGTGCATCACCAGGATCGCGCCCGGCACCGTGTACGCGTCGATCCGCTGGCTGATCACCGACCACGGCTTCGCCTGGTAGCCGGTGGTGTCGTAGGTCCAGTCGAGGTTGACGTACCAGCCGCGCAGGGCGAGGTCCCGGTTCACCCGGGGTCGAGGTAGCCGGACCGGTACGGGGTGCGGAACCAGCCGGCCGAGGTCAACCCGAGCGCCCGGTAGGCCGCCTCGGCGCGGTCGAGCTGGGACCACCGGGCGGCCTGGGTCAGGGTCAGGAAGTCCGGGTGGTCCCAGCTGTGGTTGATCAGCTTGTGCCCGCCGGCGGCGATGGCCCGGGTGGCGTCCGGGTTCTGCGTCACGAACCGCCCGGTCAGCCCGAACCCGGCGGTGATCCCGTTCGCGGCCAGGGTGTCCAGGACGGAGGCGATGTTCGCCCTGGTCCGCTCGTCGTCGGAGGTGGGCCAGTCCGAGTCGAAGGTCAGGGTGACGAGCTTCGTGCTGTCGTACCCCTTGGTGAAGACCGCGGCCCGGTAGGGCGCGGTGTCGGCGGCGACGGCGCGCGACGGCGTCACCACCACCCCGACGGCGGCCACCAGCACCAGGACCGCCGTGGCCACGAGCACGGCCCGGATCCGCCGGACCACACCGTCGCTGCTCCGCTCGTTCACGGGAATCACCTCCGACGCGGGCGTCGGACGGGGCGGGGAGCCTCTCGCGCCCGCTGCCTCCATCCTCCGCCCGCCGGGTGACGCCGTGCAGAGCCGGACGTCCCGTTTCCGGGGCTCAGGCCAGCCGCGACCGGATGAGGAAGCGGACGCCGTCCGGGGCCTCCAGCGAGAACCCACCGCCCCGGCCGGGCACCACGTCGACGGTCAACGTGGTGTGTCTCCACCGCTCCCACTGCGCCGCCGACATCCAGAACTCGACCGGTTCCGCGACCCCCTCGATCCGCAGCGCCGCGAGCAGCACGTCCGAGGAGCCGGTGCGGAACTCGCCGGCCGGGTAGCACATCGGGGCGCTGCCGTCGCAGCAGCCGCCGGACTGGTGGAACATCACCGGCCCGTGCCGCTCGCGCAGCGCCCGGATCAGTTCGGCCGCCGCCGGGGTCACCGAGACGGGCGGCGGTGCCGCGGCCCCCGGGACGGGAGTCGCGGCACCGTCGGCAGCGGCACCCATCAGAAGAGGCCGAGCTTCTTGGTGGAGTAGCTGACCAGCAGGTTCTTGGTCTGCTGGTAGTGCTCCAGCATCATCTTGTGGTTCTCCCGGCCGATGCCGGACTGCTTGTACCCGCCGAACGCGGCGTGCGCCGGATACGCGTGGTAGCAGTTGGTCCAGACCCGGCCGGCCTGGATGGCCCGCCCGGCCCGGTACGCGGTGTTCATGTCCCGGGTCCAGACGCCCGCACCGAGTCCGTACAGGGTGTCGTTGGCGATCTTCACGGCGTCGTCCAGGTCGGCGAAGGAGGTCACCGAGACCACCGGGCCGAAGATCTCCTCCTGGAAGATCCGCATCGCGTTGTCGCCCTCGAAGATCGTCGGCTCGACGTAGTACCCGCCGGACAGCTCGCCGCCCAGCTCCGCCCGCCCGCCGCCGGTCAGGACGCGAGCGCCCTCCTGCCGGCCGACGTCCAGGTAGGACAGGATCTTCTCCAGCTGGTCGTTGGACGCCTGCGCGCCGATCATCGTGTCGGTGTCCAGCGGGTGGCCCTGGCGGACGGCCCGGGTCCGCTCCACGGCCGCCGCCAGGAAGTCGGAGTAGTGGCCCTGCTGGATCAGCGCCCGGGACGGGCAGGTGCAGACCTCGCCCTGGTTGAGGGCGAACATGGTGAAGCCCTCCAGGGCCTTGTCCAGGAAGTCGTCGGTGGCGGCGCTGACGTCGTCGAAGAAGATGTTCGGGCTCTTGCCACCCAGCTCCAGCGTGACGGGCCGGATGTTCTCGCTGGCGTACTGCATGATCAGCCGGCCGGTGGTGGTCTCCCCGGTGAAGGCCACCTTCGCCACCCGGGGCGAGGAGGCCAGCGGCTTGCCCGCCTCGACGCCGAAGCCGTTGACCACGTTCACCACGCCGGGCGGCAGCAGGTCGGCGACGAGCGAGAGCAGGTGATGGATCGACGCGGGGGTCTGCTCGGCGGGCTTGAGCACCACGGCGTTGCCGGCGGCGAGCGCCGGGGCGAGCTTCCAGACGGCCATCAGGATCGGGAAGTTCCACGGGATGATCTGCCCGACCACGCCGAGCGGCTCGTGGAAGTGGTACGCGACGGTGTCGTCGTCGATCTCCCCGAGGGTGCCCTCCTGGGCCCGGATCGCCCCGGCGAAGTACCGGAAGTGGTCGATCGCGAGCGGGATGTCGGCGGCCAGGGTCTCCCGTACCGGCTTGCCGTTCTCCCAGGTCTCGGCGACGGCGAGGGACTCCAGGTGCTCCTGCATCCGGTCGGCGATCCGGTTCAGGACCAGTGCCCGCTCGGCCACCGAGGTGCGTCCCCAGGCGTCGGCGGCGCCGTGCGCGGCGTCGAGAGCCTTCTCGACGTCCTCGGCGGTGCCCCGGGCCACCTCGCAGAAGGTCTGCCCGGTGACCGGGGTGGGGTTCTCGAAGTAGCGACCGCCGTGCGGCTTCACGTACTCGCCGCCGATGAAGTGGTCGTAGCGGGACTGCCAGTGGGTGGGGGCGTCGTAGCGCGTCATCGGGTACCTCCGCCGTCCGTGGGTGGTGGATGGCCGGACGCTAGTGGCGGCGACGTTGCAGCGAGGTTGCGCGGCTGAGGTCGTACTCCCCGGAGAGCTGGCGGATCCGCGCGAGGGCGAGGGGCCGGCGGGGCGCGCCCGCCGGCAACGCCCGCGCCATCGCCTGCCAGGCGGTGAGGTCGTCGCGGCCGGCGGGCATCGCGGTCCAGGCCGCGAGCAGCGCCGGGTCCGCGGCGGCCAGCACGGCCCCGCGCAGCTGGTCGTCGACCAGCCGGCGCAGTCGCACCACTCCCGGCGCGTCGGAGGCCGGCAGCAGACTTCCCGGGTACGCCCCGAGCGCGCCCGGCACGTCGCCGCGTTCCAGCAGCTCGACGACGGTACGGAAGTCCGCGCGCACCGGCCCCCGCAGCCGGTACGGCCGGGAGTCGAGCAGTTCGTCGCCGAGTGCCCGGCGCAGCCGGGACAGCTCGGCGCGGAGGGTGACCGGGTGCAGCCGGTCGTCGCCGTAGAGGTCGAGGCCGAGCTGTTCGCCGGTCCGCCCCTCGGGGTGGTCGAGCAGCAGCACCAGCAGCTCGCTGTGCCGGCGGCCGAGCCGTACGCGCCGCCCGCCGACGCGCAGTTCCGCCTCGTCGCGGCCGAGTGCGGACACCTGGACCAGGTCGGGTTCGACCGGTGTGGCGCCGGCCAGGAGCGTCTCGGCGGCGCGGGCGGTGGCCCGGACCAGGGCGAGGCTCTGCGGGTTGGCGAGGTGGTCGCCGCCGGTGATGTCGACCGCGCCGAGCAGCCGGCCGGTGGTCGGGTCGTGGATGGGCGCGGCGGCGCAGGTCCAGCGCTGCACCGGCCGGACGAAGTGCTCGGTGGCGAAGATCTGCACGCTGTGGTCGACGGCGAGGGCGGTGCCGGGGGCGTTGGTGCCGGCGTGCTGCTCGTCCCAGCGGGCCCCGGGGACGAAGTTCATCCGCTCGGCGTGCCGGAGCACCCCCGGATGCCCCTCCACCCAGAGCAGCCGCCCGTACGCGTCGCAGACCGCCATCAGGTGCGCGCCGTCCTGGGCGATGCCGCCGAGCAGGTCGCGGAAGAGGGGCAGCACCCGGGCCAGGGGATGCGCCGCGCGGTAGCTCTCCAGCGCGTCGCCGGTGAGGTCGACGGGGGCGGTGGTTTCCGGGTCGAGCAGCGCGGACCGTTCCCAGGACCGTCGGACCACGTCGCGGACCGGGTGGGGGGTGACGCCGGCGGTCAGGAACGCCTCGTGGGCGGCGCCGACCTGCGCGATCCGCTCTGCGGGATCGACGCCGAACTCCAGGGCGAGCCACGGGTCAGCCATCGGCGACCTCCTCGCGCCCATGGTGACCCAGCTCACCCTCGATCGCCAGTACCGGTTGTCCGGGCGATCGACGCTCTCCCATCCGGTGTCCGGCGCACAGGGTGCGCGTGGCGGCACGGGAAGGGCGGTCGTGCTGGTCGGGACGCGGGGAACGGATGACATCTGATCCTCCGTGGGCCCGGTATCCCCGCCCGGTGTCCGTCCCACTCGAAACTTCCCTGCCGGAAACGGTGAACCCGGCAGCGCTCCCAGTCCGTACCCGGCGTCGTAGGAGCTCGACGGAGGACGGGAGTGACAGGTGAAGGTGCAGCGGAAGCACGTGCTGGCGGCCGGGGTGGCCGTGGTGGCCTCGGCGGTGGTGGCGGTCGGGACCGGGTTCGGCTTCGCCGACACCACCACCACCCGGCCGAGCGCCTGCCAGGGATCGGTCACGTTCTCGGCCGAGGGCGGCGCGCCGGCCGCGACCAGCGACCGGTTCCCGGTCGGGACGCGGCTGCGGGTGACCAACCTGGACAACGGCAAGGCGGCCACCGTGACGGTGACCGGGCCGTCGGGTAGTTGCGTGCTGCTCAACGCCGCCGCGATGGACCTGGTGCGCGAGCCCGGCAAGAACGTGATCCGCCGCAATCTGGTGGAACGCCTCGACGGCGGGGCGCAGCCGGGGGGAGCGGCCCGGCCCGACCAGCAGACCCGGCCGGGCAGCGCGCAGCCCGGCGCGTCGGCGGGCGGCGCACAACCGGGTGGCGCCAGCGTGTGCGCCGGGGCGATCACCTTCTCCGCCGAGGGCGGTGCGCCCGCCGCGACCAGCGGCCAGTTCCCGGTCGGGACGCGGCTGCGGGTGACCAACCTGGACAACGGCAAGGCGGTCAGCGTGACGGTGACCGGGCCGTCGGGCAGTTGCGTGCTGCTCAACGCCGCCGCCATGGACGCGATCCGGGAGCCCGGCAAGAACCTGGTCCGCCGCAACGTGGTCGAACTGCTGCGCTGACGTGGTGCGACGCCGGGCAGGTCTCCCCGCCCGGGACGACCTGCACGGCGTCGCCGTCGGTGCCGGCTCGGCCGGGCGTCGGCAAGGGCCCGCTGCCGTGCGGCGGTGCGGCGGATCCGACGGCGTGATCCTGGTGTCCCGTCGACGCTGCGCATCCCGGACCAGCCGAACGGGCCCCTCACCAGGTGATGGCGAGGGGCCCGTCGGGCCCGGTCCGGTCGGACCGGGGTGGGGGAACTACAGGGTCAGCGTCCAGCTGTCGATGTAGCCGGTGTCGCCGCTCGCGGCGTCCTGGACCCGCAGGTTCCAGGTGCCGTTGCGGGTCTCGGTGGAGAGGTTGACCGCATAGGTCTGGTTGATGTTGTCGGTGGAGCTGCCGCTGCGGTTGTGCAGGGTGTAGACGCTGCCGTCCGGCGCGACCAGGCTGACCACCAGGTCACCGATGTAGGTGTGCACGACGTGCACCTCGACCTTGCTGGTCGACGAGGCGGTGCCGGTGCAGCCCGAGACCGCGACGGCGCTGGACACCGTGGCGTTGTCGTTGATCGTCACGTTGGCGCCGTTGGTGCCGCCGCAGGTGGCCGTCGAGCCGCCCAGGTTGAGCGTCCAGCTGTTCAGGTAGCCGGTGTCACCGGCGGCGGCGTCCTGGACGCGCAGTTTCCAGGTGCCGTTGGCGACCTCGCCGGAGAGGTTGACCGCATAGGTCTGGTTGATGTTGTCGGTGGAGCTGCCGGCGCGGTTGTGCAGGGGGTAGGTGCTGCCGTCGGGGGCGATCAGGCTGACCACCAGGTCGCCGATGTACGGGTGCACGATGTTGACGGCGACGGTGCTGGCGGCGCCGGCGTTGCCCGTGCAGCCGGAGATGGTGATCGTGCTCTCGACGGTGGCGTTGTCCGTGACGGTCACGTCGGCGTCGTTGGTCTGCGTGCAACCCGACGGCGGCGGCGGGGGCGGCGTGGTGGTGCCGCCGCCGACGTAGAGCAGCTTGTTGGGCGAGCCGGTGCCGACGTTGGTCACCACGTTGCTGGTGGCGTCGGTGACCAGCTTGTCGCGCACCTGCTGCGGGGTGAACGACGGGTTGGCGGCGAGCACGAGCGCCGCCGCGCCGACCACGTGCGGCGTCGCCATCGAGGTGCCGCTGATGGTGTTCGTCGCGGTGTTGCCGGTGTGCCAGGCCGAGGTGATCGACGAGCCCGGGGCGAAGATGTCCAGGCAGCTACCGATGTTGGAGAACGACGACCGAGCGTCGGTGTTGGTGGTCGAGCCGACGGTGATGCCGGCGGGGGTGCTGGCCGGCGAGCTGTTGCAGGCGTTGGCGCCGCTGTCGTTGCCCGCCGCGAGGCCGTAGGTGACGCCGTCGGCGATGGAACGGGCGACCGCGTCGTTGAGCGCCTGGTCGTAGCTGCCGCCGAGGCTCATGTTGGCCACCGCGAGCTGGCCGGCGGCGTGGTCGCCGGTGACCCAGTCGACGCCCTGGATGACGCCGGCGTTGGTGCCGCTGCCCTCGCAGTCGAGCACTCGGACGCCGACCAGGGTGACGCCCTTGGCCACGCCGTACGAGGTGCCGCCGACCGTGCCGGCGACGTGCGTGCCGTGGCCGTTGCAGTCGTCCGCGGTGCCGCCGTCGACCGAGTCGAAGCCGGAGATCGCGCGACCACCGAAGTCGCTGTGGCTGGTCCGGATGCCGGTGTCGATGATGTACGCCTTCACGCCCGAGCCGGTGTTCGGGTACGTGTAGGAGTTGTTCAGCGGCAGGGCGCGCTGGTCGAGCCGGTCGAGCCCCCAGGACGAGGTCGGGCTCTGCGTGCCGGTGATGCGCACGGTGTGGTTCTGCTGGACGTAGCGCACCGACGGGTCGGCGGCGAGCTGCCGGGCCTCGGCCTCCGAGAGCCGGGCCTCGAAGCCGCGCAGCGCGTTCCGGTAGGTGCGGGCCACCGCGCCGCCGTGCTCGTCGGCGAGGGCGCGCGCGGTCTTCGCGACGTCGGCCCGGTTCACGGCGGCGTCGTCGAAGACGACGATGTACGAGCCGGTGACCGCGGTGGCGCCACCGGCCTGGAGGATCTGCCCCTCGGCGGGGGCGGTGGGGGCGGCGGTCGCCGGGGCGCCGAGGGCCACCGCGGTGGTGACGGCGGCTGTGGCGATCCCGATGCGCCAAGGGGTTCGGGGTGCGTGGGGGTTCGTCATCCCTGGGGGTGTTCCTTCCGGTGAGGTGTGCTCGTGGCACACCACCCGATCGATGTTGATCGAGTTGAAGGAGATCGTAGGGCGGGAATCGACGTATGGAGAAAGATCGAAGAGATAGGAAAAAAATCACAAACTCTGGACGGCCTCCGAGTGCCGTATCCGCAGGCAGGCGGCCTGCCCGGCTCGTGCCCGACTGACTGAAGAGTCAGTATTCGATGGCCGTGCCCGGCCGGGCGGTGGGTGGAACACCATGGGTGCGTGACACCCATGGTGTTCCACGGTCGGTCAGGCGATGCGCCGGACGCGGCGGACGGTCAGGTAGAGCAGGACCACGGCGAGGGCGACGAAGATGCCGGTCTCGATGCCCTGGAACAGCCAGAACCGGTCTTCCGGCTGGTAGAGCTGCCAGTTGTACGCGCCGGGCTGCAGGCCCAGCTCGGCGCCGCAGGCCCGGCCGTCCGGCGCCTTGCCGCCGGGCGGGCAGATGATCCGCGCGCCCTCCGCCACCATCGTCCCGTCGGCGTTCCGGATGCCCCGGCCGAGGATCCAGTCGCCACGGCCCATGTCCGCCTCGGTGGATCCCTCGATGGGGAAGGTGAGGGTGCGGGCGGGCTGGTAGTGCGGTCGGGCCAGGAGCGCCACCGCCGCCCGTACGCCGATGAACCCGGCCAGGGTGATGCCCATGGCGGGCAGCATCCGCTTCGACACGGTGCCGGCGAAGATGCCCAGGGCCACGGCGAAGAGGGTGTACCCGATCGGGACGACACCCTGGAGGTCGAAGACGATCATGCCGAACCGGCCCTCGCGCGCGGCCTGGGTGAGCGGCTCGACCCACCACGACATGCCCAGCCCGTAGCCGACGGCGAGGGCCGTCGCCGCCGTGCCGACCAGCCCGAACTTCACCAGCGCCCAGCGGCTCCGAGCGATGCCCTGGGTCCAGGCGAACCGGTGCGTGCCCTGCTCCACCTCGCGGGCGACCAGCGGGGCGCCCCAGAACAGGCCGACCAGCACCGGCAGGGCGAGCAGCAGCACGGCCAGCAGGTTCAGGTCCGCGTACTCGTTGGTGAAGCGGTAGAAGCCCGCGTCGCAGGTCTCGCTGGTCGCCGCCGTCCCGCCGTCGGCGAGCCGGCGTACGCACTCCGCCAGTCCGAGGTCGGCGAAGGTGTGCCGCATCGACAGGCCGATCGGCACCATCAGGGCGGCGAGCGCCGCGAATCCCAGCAGCGTGAAGAACGCCTGTCTGCGGTGTTGCCGCCAGGTCAGCCAGATCATGCCGGCACCCCCCACTCGCGGTGACTGGTCTGCGTGACCCCGTCGGCCAGGTAGGCCAGGACGACGTCCTCCAGGCCGACGTCGCGCACCGTCCAGCTGGGATCGGTGACCGGGCCGTCGGTGCGGACCAGCAGCGTGGACTGCCGGTCGGTGTGGCTGGCCCGGACGACCCCGGCGACGCCGCCGATCGGGGCGTCGTCGTGCCGTGGGCCGACCAACTGCCGGTGCGCGGCGACCAGGTCGTCGACGACACCGGCGAGCTGCACCCGGGCGGAGTTGAGCACGATCAGGTAGTCGCAGACCCGTTCCAGGTCGGCCAGCAGGTGCGAGGAGAGCAGCACGGTCGTCTCCGACTCGGCGACGCTGCCCATCAGTGACTGGTGGAACTCCCTGCGGGCCAGCGGGTCGAGGCTGGCGACCGGCTCGTCGAGCAGCAGCAGTCGGGGTCGCTTCGCCAGCGCGAGCGCGAGCGCGACCTGGGCGCGTTGGCCGCCGGAGAGCTTGCCGACCGGCAGGTGCGGTGGGATGCCGAGTTGGGCGAGCCGGTCCCGCGCCAGCGCGGCGTCCCAGCGCCGGTTCATCCGGCCACCGAGGTGGACCAGTTCGGCGGCGGTGAAGTCGCGGTACAGCGGGGTGTCCTGGGCGACGAAGCCGATCTCCGGCAGGATCCCGGGGTTGTCGTACGGCGCCTCGCCGAAGACCCGCACCGTGCCGGCGTCCGGTCTCAGGAGGCCGACCGCCAGGTGCAGCAGGGTGCTCTTGCCCGCACCGTTGGGCCCGACGAGAGCGGCGACGCGTCCGGCGGGCAGCCGCAGCGTGCAGTCCCGCAGTGCCCAGCTCCTCCCGTAGCGTTTGCCGAGCTGCTCGGCCTCCAGCACGATCTCCATTCGCTGTCCTCTCATTCCGCTCGTGCGGTCTCGTCGCGCGACGCCTCGGCGGCGAGTGCGGCCCGCATGGTGGTCTCGACCAGGGCGGTGACGTCCTCCGGGGCGAGCCCCGCAGCCCGGGCCCGCTGCACCCAGGCGACGAGCTCCTCGCGCAGCTCGACCTGGTTGGCCAGGGGCGCGTCGGCGAGGCTGCGCCGGACGAAGGTGCCCACCCCGGGGCGGCCCTCCACCAGGCCCTCGATCTCCAACTCGCGGTACGCCTTCAACACCGTGTTCGGGTTGATCGCCAACGACTGCGCGACGTCGCGGACCTTGGGCAGCTGGTCGCCCGGCGTCAGCAACCCCACGCGGAGGGCCTGTTTGACCTGCTGAATCAGCTGCACGTACGTGTTCACCCTGGACCGGCTGTTCAGCACGAACTCGATCACCCAGGACCAACCCTTCTATTGTCCTACGACAGTAAGACTATAAGACAGGATGGTCCGACGGGGCCCCTGCCGGCGGCAGCCCCCGACGCCCGGGGCGAGGCGGGCCGGTCCTGGGTGGAGAGCGCACCGAACCCGCCCCTCGGGCGAGGGACGGGTTCGGGCGGCGGGTGGGACGGGGGTCAGCCGACGGCGGCGTCCAGGATGTCCAGACCCCGGTTCAGCTCCTCGTCGGAGATGACCAGCGGCGGCAGGAACCGCAGCACGTTGCCGTACGTGCCGCAGGTCAGGGTGAGCAGGCCGGCGGCGTGGCAGGCCGCCGAGACGGCCGCCGCCGCAGCCGGGTCGGCCGTCAGCGTGCCCGGCCGGACCAGCTCCACGGCGAGCATCGCGCCGCGCCCGCGCACCTCGGCGATACCCGGGTCACGGGCGGCGATCGCGCGCAGCCGGTCACCCATCACCCGCCCGATCCGGCGTGCGGCGGCGGCCAGGTCCAGCTCGTGCATGGTCTCGATGCTCGCCAGCGCCGCCGCACAGGCGAGCGGGTTGCCGCCGTACGTGCCGCCGAGGCCGCCGACGTGCACCGCGTCCATCAACTCGGCCCGGCCGGTCACCGCCGCCAGTGGCAGCCCACCGGCGATGCCCTTGGCCAGGGTGACCAGATCCGGCTCGACGCCCTCGTGCTGGCAGGCGAACCAGTCGCCGGTACGGCAGAAGCCGGTCTGGATCTCGTCGGCGACGAACACCACGCCGGTGGCGGTCGCCCACTCGCGCAGCGCCGGCAGGAACCCCGGCGCGGGTACGACGAAACCGCCCTCGCCCTGGATCGGCTCGATCAGCAGCGCGGCCACGTTCTCCGCGCCCACCTGCTTCTCCACCGTCTCGATCGCCCGGGCCGCCGCCTCGGCGCCGGAGAGACCGCCGTCGCGCAGCGGGTACGACATCGGCACCCGGTAGATCTCCCCGGCGAACGGCCCGAACCGGTGCTTGTACGGCATGTTCTTCGCGGTCAGCGCCATGGTCAGGTTGGTCCGCCCGTGGTACGCGTGGTCGAAGACCACCACCGCCGGCCGGCCCGTGGCGTGCCGGGCGATCTTCACGGCGTTCTCCACCGCCTCGGCGCCGGAGTTGAACAGCGCCGAACGCTTCTCGAACGTCCCCGGTGTGAGCAGGTTCAACTGCTCGCACACCGCCACGTACGACTCGTACGGGGCGACCATGAAACAGGTGTGGGTGAAGCGTTCGACCTGCGCCTTCACCGCCTCGACCACCCGGGGGGCGGAGTTGCCGACGTTGGTGACCGCGATGCCGGCGGCGAAGTCGATCCACTGCCGGCCGTCGACGTCGGTGAGGGTGCCGCCCGCGGCCCGGTCCACGTAGTACGGCACGACGCTGCCGACGCCGCGGGCGACCGCCGCGCCACGCCGCTTGTGCAACTCCTCCGACGACGTCACGGTGTGCCTCTCTCGTTCGTGGCCGTCCGGCTCGGCTCCCTCGTCGCGCGCACGGCTCAGCCCTCGATGTGGTGCATGACGTGCTTGATCCGGGTGTAGTCCTCCAGGCTGTAGACCGAGAGGTCCTTGCCGTGCCCGGAGTGCTTGAAGCCGCCGTGCGGCATCTCCGAGACGAACGGGATGTGGGTGTTGACCCAGACGCAGCCGAAGTCGAGCCGGCGGGTCATCCGCATCGCCCGGCCGTGGTCCTTCGTCCAGACCGAGGCCGACAGGCCGTAGTCGACGCCGTTGGCCCAGCGCACCGCCTCGTCCTCGTCGGCGAAGCGCTGCACGGTGATGACCGGGCCGAACACCTCGTCCTGGACGATCTCGTCGGCCTGCCGGACCCCGGAGACGACGGTCGGGGCGTAGAAGTACCCGCGCTCGCCGAGCGGTGAGCCGCCGGTCTCGACGTTCGCGTGGTTCGGGAGACGGTCCACGAAGCCGCGTACCCGGGCGAGCTGGTTGGCGTTGTTCAGCGGGCCGTAGAGGACGTCGTCGTCGGGCGCGCCCGTCTTCGTGCCGCGGGCCTGCTCGGTGAGGGCGGCGACGAAGTCGTCGTACACGCCGGGACCGGCGAGCACCCGGGTCGCGGCGGTGCAGTCCTGGCCGGCGTTGAAGTAGCCGCCCACCGCGATCGCCTCGGCCGCCGCCGCGACGTCCGCGTCGTCGAAGACCACCACCGGGGCCTTGCCGCCCAGCTCCAGGTGGGTCCGCTTCAGGTCGGGCGCGGCGGCGGACGCGACCTCCATGCCCGCGCGGGTCGAGCCGGTGATCGACACCAACTGCGGGGTCGGGTGCGCCACCAGGGTACGACCGGTGTCCCGGTCGCCACAGACCACGTTGAACACCCCCGGCGGGAAGAACTCGGCCGCGATCTCGGCGAGCAGCAGCGTCGACACCGGCGTGGTGTCCGACGGCTTGAGCACCACCGTGTTGCCGGCCGCCAGCGCCGGGGCGATCTTCCAGACCGCCATCATCAGCGGGTAGTTCCACGGGGTCACCTGCGCGCACACCCCGATCGGCTCCCGCCGCACGTAGGAGGTGTGCCCGGCCAGGTACTCGCCGGCCGAACGCCCTTCGAGCAGGCGGGCCGCCCCGGCGAAGAAGCGGAACTGGTCCACCGCCGGGGGCAGCTCCTCGTCGGCGGTGAGCTGGCGCGGCTTGCCGGTGTTGCGCACCTCGGCGTCGACCAGCTCGGCCGCGCGCGCCTCCACCGCGTCGGCGAGCTTCAGCATCGCCCGCTGCCGCTCGGCGGGAGTGGTGTCCCGCCAACTCTCGAAGGCGGTGGCGGCGGCCGTCATCGCCGCGTCCACGTCCGTCGCGCCGGAGACCGGCGCCTGGGCGAACACCTCCCCGGTGCACGGGTCGATCAGGTCGGCGTACCCGCCGTCCACCGGGTCGACGTACTCGCCGTTGATGAAGTTACGGAGCTTCTGCTGGTCGCTCATGGGGGTGACTCCGAGGGTGGCCGGGGGATGGTCAGCGGAGGTAATCGCAATCTGTCTGCCATCTTGGCTACTGAATTCGCGGCAGACAAGGCCCATGGCGACTGTTTCCGTGCGGGTGGGGAGTCGTCTACGCTGCCGACGTGGAGCCGAGAGCCTTCTATGTCGCCGGCCGGGAAGTCCACGGCGAGGGCGAGCTGACCGTCACCCACCCGTACGACGGCCGGACGGTGGGGCGTACCACCCTCGCCACCGCCGACCAGGTCGAAGCCGCCGTCGCGGCGGCGGCCGGCGTGGCGGCGGAGGCCGCGGCCCTGCCCGCGCACGCCCGGGCGGCGGCCCTGGACCACGTGTCCCGCCGGCTGGCCGAACGGGCCGACGAGGTCGCGGCGCTGATCACCGCCGAGAACGGCAAGCCGGTCAAGTGGGCGCGGGCCGAGGTGGGACGCGCGGTGTCGACGTTCCGCTGGGCGGCGGAGGAGGCCCGCCGCTTCTCCGGAGAGCTGCAACGCCTCGACACCGACCCGACGGCGACCGGACGGATCGCCCTGGTGCGGCGGGTGCCCCGAGGGCCCGTGCTGGGCATCGCCCCGTTCAACTTTCCGCTCAACCTGGTCGCGCACAAGGTCGCCCCGGCGATCGCGGTCGGCGCGCCGATCATCGTCAAGCCGGCCCCGGCGACCCCGCTGTCCGCGTTGCTGCTCGGGGAGATCCTGGCCTCCACCGATTTGCCGGCGGGCATGTTCTCGGTGCTGCCGCTGCCCAACGAGCGCGCCGCCGAACTGGTCACCGACCCGCGCCTGCCGGTGGTGTCGTTCACCGGATCCGGCCCGGTCGGCGCGGCGATCCGCCGCTCCGTGCCGGAGAAGCACGTCACCCTCGAACTGGGCGGCAACGCGGCGGCGGTGATCTGCGAGGACTGGGCCGCCGACGAGGACCTCACCTTCGCCGCGCACCGGATCGCCACCTTCTCCAACTACCAGGCCGGGCAGTCCTGCATCGCCGTGCAGCGGGTGTTCGTGCACGAGTGGCTCTACGACGGCTTCCTGCCCCGGCTGGTCGCGTCGGTGCAGGAACTGCGCACCGGCGACCCCACGTCGGAGTCGACCGACGTCGGGCCGCTGGTGTCGGAGGACGCCGCGCGCCGGGTCGAGGCGTGGGTGGACGAGGCCGTCGCCGCCGGGGCCACCATCGAGGTGGGCGGCCGGCGCGACGGCGCCACCTACCCGCCGACCGTGCTGTCCGGGGTGCCGGCCTCGGCCAAGGTCTGCGCCGAGGAGGTCTTCGGGCCGGTCCTGGTGGTCGCCCGGGCCGAGACCGACCGGGCGGCGTTCGCCGCGGTCAACGACTCGGCCTACGGGTTGCAGGCGGGAGTCTTCACGCACCGCCTCGACGTGGCGTTCGAGGCCGCCCGGGTGCTAGAGGTCGGCGGGATCATCGTCGGCGACGTGCCGTCGTACCGGGCCGACCAGATGCCGTACGGGGGCGTCAAGGGCAGCGGGGTCGGACGCGAAGGGCTGCGCAGCGCGATGGAGGACTACACCGAGCCGCGGGTGATGGTGCTGACCGGGATGCGGTTGTAGCTTCCCCGCCGGGGGTCACCAGGTGCCGTCGTCGTGGACCCGCCGTGGGGTGAGGCCGAGCAGCAGCGTGGTCAGCGCGGCGTCGACGTCGTCGCCGAGGAACCACTCGCCGGCCTGGTCGAGGGCGAAGATCCTGCCCCGCTCGTCGACCGCGAGGATGCTGTCCTGACGCTCCGAGCCGATCGGGAAGAGCCGGACGCCGAGGACGGCGCCGAAGTCGGCGAGGGTGTCGGCGGTGTGCGCGGCTCGTAGCGGATTGGTGTCGAAGAGACGAACCCACACCTCCCGCCCCGGCCGCCGGCGGAACGTTCCGATCGCCGGGAAATCCAGGAAGACACGTTCGGCGGCCGGAAACGGCTCATGCCGATGCGTCCGACCTGCCACCTCGCATGTTTCGGCGATGGCACCCTCGGCCATGGCCCAGTTCAGGGGATTCTGATCCCAGCCCGCATCGGCGAGGGCTTGGGCGACCTCAGGTGGGAAGCGGTCGGGATCCGGAATCTGCCGGTCGAGCGCAGGAGGCTCCGTGATTGCTCCTAGCTCCCCCCACGGGAGGGGGCCGAGACGGACAAGAGCCGTCGTGCACGACTCGCACAGGTTTTCCGTCCTGCCAGCGGCCGGATCGCCGGATTCCCGGACGCGGAAGACCTCCAGCCTGCCGTTGGCCAGCAGCCCCCGGGCTTCCTCGGTCGTCAGTGGAGGTTGGCCGGCGGCGGCGCGGCGGTGGTCGTACTCGTGGAGGACGTCGGAGACGACGATCAGCTCGGCGTGACGGTCCCCGCCCCGGACCAGATGCCCGGCCGGCAGTTCGTCCAGGTAGGCGCGGACCAGCGGGTGGTGGTGCAGCTCGACGTCGCCCTTGGCGCCCTGGGCCACGTACGTCCGGCCGTCGACGGTCAGGTGGGCGACGGTGGCCGGAGTCGGCAGCCGGCGGATCTCGCGGAGCAACTGGCTCGCCGGATCGACGGTGCGCGGCGCGGGCGTGCCGGTGGGGCGACTACGGCGGTACATCTGCTCGACCGCGGTGGCCGGCACCCGGGGCCAGGTGGAGACCTCGCCGGTCTCCTTGTCGACGACCGTGGTGGGCAGGTCACCGGGGACGGTGTCGACCTCCGGCGCGACGACCGACCTGATGACGTAACCCAGATCGAACTCGTCGACCCGGGGCCGGCATTCGTACCCCAGGCGCTCGGAGTCGCGGCGGGCCCACACCGTGGCGAGTTGCTCGGCCTGCTGGCGATCGATCACGAGGCAGAAACTACCGGACCCCCACGATTCCGTGGCGCCCGGTATGGTTCGCCTGACTGAACGTGACCGGGGGAGGGTGGCGTTGGCCGAGAGTGTCGACCGGGACGCCAATCGCGCGCTCCGGGCGCGGTTCGAGGAGATCCACGGGCAGTACCAGCGGCTCCGGTCCGGTCTGGACGAACTGCAGACGAAACTGGCGCAGCTGCGGGTCACCGAACGCTCCGACGACGGTCAGGTGACCGCGACCGTGGGAGCGCGGGGCGAGTTGATCTCGGTGGAACTCCATCCCAGCGTCTTCCACGACCGTGACGCCAAGGCGCTGAGTCGGAAGATCACCCTGACGGTGCACCGGGCCACCGCGACGGCCGTCGCCACCACCCAGGACCTCGTCGCCGGCTACCTGCCGGCCGGGTCGGGTTCGGTGGAGTTCCTGCGTACCGGTGATTTCGGGGCGCTGCTCGGCCGGGCCGACGCGGTGTTCCGAGGCGAGGGGGAGCGGCGTGGCTGAGGGACAGCTCTGGCTCGACCCGGACCGGGCCCGCCGGGGAGGCAAGGACCTCCACCTGGCCGGCGAAGCGGTCGGCAGCCGGCGGCGGGAGGTCGGCGGCCGGATCGCGGCGGCGAGCGCCCAGCGGCCCTGGGGCCGCGACGACATCGGGGCCGCGTTCGAGAAGAGCTACCGGGGCTACGAGGAGACGCTGTTGCGCGCCTGGGAGGGCCTCGGTCGTTCGCTGGCCGGACTCGGCGCGGACGTGGTCACCTCCGTCCAGGCCACCGTGGACACCGACACCGCGAGCGGCCGGCGCTTCGACGGAGTCGCCGGCCGGCACGACTACCGGCGCTGACCTGCGGAGGACCAGGCGTGAGCATCCTGCCGAGCCCGATCCCGCATCCGCTCCAGTACAGCCCCTGGGACCTGCCGGGCTGGGTCTACGAAGCCTTCGACTGGATCATCGGGGTGGAGTGGCCCGAGGGCGACGAGCGTGCCGTGTGGGAACTCGCCGACCAGTGGTACGCGGTGGCGTCGACGCTGACCGGGCCCCGCGACGACGCGATCACCGCCGCCGCCGAGGTCCGCAGCGGGTACGGCGGCGTCGGTCTGGTGGCCGAGGCGTTCGACACCGCCTGGCGGCGGGTGGCCGAGGGCGACGACGCGCCGCTGGCCGTCCTGCTCGCGGTGAGCAACGACCTGGGCCGGCTCGTCGAGGAGTGCGGTTGCGACATCGAGGGCGCCAAGCTGGAAGTCTGGATCGAGCTGGGCATCCTCGTCGTCGAGCTGATCGCGCTGGCCGTGGCGGCGGTGCTGACCGCCGGGGCGGCGTCGCCGGCCGCCGCAGCGGCGATCACCGCCACCCGGGTCCTGGTCCAGCAGATCTTCAAGCGCCTGCTGGCCCAACTCGCGAAGAAGGAGCTCAAGGCGGGCCTCAAGGAGGCCGGGGAGCGCGCCGCCAAGCAGGTGACCAAGGACGGCATGCGCGGGCTCGGCAAGCGCTCCCTCAAGGGCGGGCTGGAGGAGGCGGCGGAGGAGTCCGGGATCAACCTCGCCACGCAGGCGTACCAGAACACCACCGGACGACGCGACGGCCTGGACATGGCCGACCTGGGCGCGTCGGCCGTCGGTGGCCTGGCCGGCGGTGCGGTGGCGCCCCTGGCCGGGTTGGGACGGCACGCCCAGGGACGCGGCGGGCGCATCGCCGAGCACTTCGGCCGGGAGATGACCGGCGAGACGATGGCCGAGGGGGCGGCCAGCCTGGCCACCGGCCAGGGCGTGCTGTCGCCGGAGGACGCGGCCCGGGCGGCCGTGTCCGGCGCCACCGGCTCCGCGACCGGTCAGGCGGACGCGACACTGCGTGCCCGCCTCGACAGCCAGTTGGGCGCGCTCGCCACACCCGTCCCACCGATGGACCTGCCGCTTGCGCCGCCACCGGCGGTGACGACTGGGGGCGAGGTCCCCTCTCCTCGAAGCGCGAGCGTCGATGCGGGCACGTCCGCGCCTGCCGTGTCGAGTGCAGGTGGCACGGTCGTGGGCGTTGCCGACAGCCCCATGTTCGCCACCCAGTCGGGCCCGGTCGCTGCGACTACGAGTGGCGCGTCGCCCGCTTCGGTCGGGGACACAGGATCGACGGCGGCCCTCGCCGCGTCGACCGGCGCTGTGGTTGCCGACGGGGCTACCGGAAGCAACTCCAGCTCTGCCAGCCCAACGCTGTCCTCGGTAGCGGTCGAGCGTCCGCCGTCGCTCCCGCACCCGCCGGCCGATGTGCCGGCGACGGCGGGTCAGTCGACCGTCCAGCCGACAACGACGGCAACCATGGCGACATCCGGCCCGGTTACCGTGTCACCGTCCGCCCCCACGATGGGACTTGGCAGCGCAGGGACATCCGTGTCTTCGGCCGGATCCGCCAGTGGGGTGGTCGGCGCCACGTCCTCGGCCGGCAGCACGCCTCTCCTCGATTCGCAGTACGGTCGCGCCGGGACGGCGGCGCCTCACACACCGGTGGCGGCATCCCACCCCACCGCCTCGACCGTTGCTCCGCCCTCCACTCCACGGCATCCATCGGAATTCGGTGCGGATCCGGCCCCGATCCCGGGCGGCGCGGCGACGGAGCGAAACAGCGACGACAGCACGGCGCGGAAACCGAGCCGCTTTCCCGAGTTGGAGGCGCTGGCTCCCAGGACGGCCGCACCACCACCGTCCGACGTGCCGCCTCCTGTGTCGCCATCGCCGAGCAACGGCGGTGACGAGCTCCGCCCGAGGACACCCGAGTGGTATGCCGCCAAGTGGGCCGCAGAACGTGAGGCGCTGGAGCGGCGCCGCTACCAGGGCTACTTCGAGTCGCAACGCGCTTGGTACGAAGACAGGCGGCGGCGGGACCTGGGCGCACATCTTCTGCAATCAGCAAGTCACTATCTCGACCGAGCACGATGGTTGAAGCATCGCGCGCGCCAACTGCTCGAGGCGGGCCTCTCGCTCCGTGCTGAGCACATGTTCGAGGCCAGTAACGTCGCGGAGCGGGAATCGTACGAGTTCACCGACTGGGCGGACGCTGTCCGGGACGGCAGGGTCGTGCCGGAGCAGGTCGTCATTGACGATCCGGCCGACTTCCAGCGACTCAACGACGACGTGGCGGAGCTCGCTCTCGGTGCGGTGGAGACGAGTGACTGGTCGGCGTTGACCTGGGACGACCATCCACCGCCGATCGACCGTTCCCGCCCCTACGGGCGGTGGGGCGGTCTACGGCCGCCGCTGGCGTTGCACCAGACCGACCTCGAGCGGGCGATGCCGCGTAACGCAGACGGCAGCGTGGTCCGTACCGCCGATCCCCGCGAGGGCGGGTGGTTCGCGCTCGCCAACGACGGAGGGTCGCAGGCGGATCCCACCCGGGGCATCAACTGCCTCGACTGCACGCTGTCGCTCTACGACACCTGGGTGCACGGCCGGCCCCGCGTCTCCGCGCCGCGCACCTTCGACGGCTACACCGACGGCGACATCTCACGGCCGATCATGGGCGAGCAGGGCGGTCCCGGTCGGGTGGAGGAGGTGACCGGCGGGCGCTTCCAGCGGCTCCTCGCGATCCCGGATGACGAGGAGTGGAGCCCGAACCTGACGCGTCACGTCGTCGACCGCCGCTTCGACGACCTGCAGCACCAGTTGCAGCTCGGTGGCCACGGAAGCTACGCCTTCCTCATCACCGAGTGGGAGGGCGGAGGTTCGCACGCCTGGGTCGCGGTCAACCAGGACGGCACCATCCTCTATCTGGATCCGCAGAGCGGCGCGGTCCGTGACCAGCCGCTGTACGGGCATGCCGGGGTGGCCCACGAGGACAACGTGGTCGGCATCGACGTGTTGGTGCTCGGTGGGGACGGGCGACCGATGCCGCTGGACGGGTTGGCCCGTGGCCGGTTCAGCGCCCTGCCGGAGCTGCCCGACCATCCGTCGGCGCCGGACGAAGCGGTGAGGGCGGGCGACCCGTACCTGAACCGCCCCGCCGGACCGACAGGCGCGGCTGCCTCATCGAGTGAAGAGCGCGACGGATCCTCTGCATCAGAGGCTCCTCATGGCAGTGCTGCGGATCCGATGGGGCTGCTTTCCGCAGCCGACCGCGCCGTGCTGACCGAACTGCATCAACGTGCCGGGAGTGTTGCTGAAGCGGTCGAAGCTCGAGTGGCAGCCGTCTGTGACCGCATCAGTGCCGCGCAGGGTGCCAGTGGGTGGGTAGAGATGAGGGACCAAGAGCATCGGCTGAAGTCTCTGCACTCCCTCGCCCGTAAGTTTCTCGATGAGGCGGCCGTCTTCGGGATTGCGGCGGAGGAGTTCGGCAGCGAGGTGAACGATGTGCTGCGATTCTGCCTGGTGTTGCCCAGTAAGGAACATTACGCTGTCGCTGTTGATCGAGTGTTGGATGAGTTGCGGCGCGACGGCTTCTCCGTCGACGACCGAGCTTGCAAGAACTTCTGGCGTGCAGGGAACCGCTTCTACGGCTTCAACTGCACCGTGCGATCACCTGAGGGGCAGGTGTTCGAGTTGCAGTTGCATACAGAGTCATCAAGGGCCGCATGGCTGCAGACGCACCACGCTTATGAGGTCTTGCGCCGTTCTGACAGATCTCCGGTGGAGAGGCTGGAGGCTCTACTGGAAATGCTTGCGGTCAACAGGCGGGCAGGTATGCCTGACGAGGTGCCCTTGCGGTTGGACTCGAAATTCCCGACGAAGGACGGTAGCTTCGCCAAGTGGATCAGTGTCTACCCCGAGACGTGGGCGGCCTATCGTCGTGCTCTGGAAACGGCCGGATCGAGGTTTGTGGACGTGGTTGGTCGGTTGGGGTTGACGGGGCACGACTTTCCGATCGCGCCCGAGTTGGAGCATCGAATGGAGCGGTCTGATGTTGACCTACTACGTTCTCTACCGTGACGAGGAGAGGGTCAGGCCCTCTGGGTTGTTTGTGGTTGACGAGATCGGAGGGCATGCGGTCATTTGGGACCACCGCCAAAAGTCTTGGTCATATAATCCTGACCTTGCTTTCCGTTTTTTGGCTGACTATCGGAACCTGGATCGGCTTCAGCCCGTGGAAAGAGCTGCCATGGAGGCAGTTGCGGTTGATGTGACCGGCGGTTCACCCCTGCCTAAGTCGGAGGATATTGAGCGAACGTTCCGGCAGGCGGGCGAGGGTTAGACCGGTCTCGAGCTTCGCACCCGCTCATTCGGCTGGCCGAAATGCTTCCCAGCTGCGAAACTCGAGAATTCCTGTGCCATCTGAGCGGGATGTGGAGGGAACCGGCTTGCGCCGGCTGCATAGGGTGAAGCGATGGCGGAAAGCGAGGTCATGAAGCGGCAGCTCGCCGCCGGAATGGCATTTTTCGGCATCGTCATTGGTCTGGCCATGTGTCAGGACGCCTCAGTAGCGGCCTTCGGAATCACGATCAGCATCGTCTCCGCTATGGCCCTCGGCGCCATGCGAAGGGGCGGTGCGGTGAAAAGCGGGTCTGGGGCGGTGATGTGACACTGTGAAAGGCGATCCAGTCCGTCGAAGCGATATGGAGGTGTCCGGCATGGCGGGACACCACGACATGCGCGAACCGGAGCGGAATGACCAACACGTACCGACAGAGGTCGGTGGCAACGAGCAGCCACCGCCAACAGCGATGGGTCAAGGCCAGCGTCAGATCCAGGACCAAGTCCACAACCAGCCGCGCACCGTGGCCGAGGCGGTGGCCGTGCAGGATCGGTTGCGACCGCTCACCGACCTGACCGGGCCGGGCCCGCGCCGCCCCGCGACCGTAGCCGGCCTCGACGTGGCGTACGCCGAGAGCGGTGACCTGCTGGCGGCGGCGGTGACCGTGCTCGACACCGCGACGTTCGCCGTGGTGGACCAGGCGGTCAGTGTGGGACGGCCGGCGTTCGGGTACGTGCCGGGGCTGTTCGCCTTCCGGGAGATGCCGGCGCTGCTGGCCGCGCTGGACGGGTTGACCATCCGCCCCGAGCTGCTGGTCTGCGACGGGCACGGGCTGGCCCACCCGCGTCGGTTCGGGCTGGCCTGCCACCTGGGTGTGGTCACCGGGTTGCCGGCGATCGGGGTGGGCAAGACGCCTCTGGTCGGGGAGTGGACCGAGCCGGCGCGGGAGCGGGGCGCCAGCACTCCGCTGGTGGACCGGGGCGAGACGGTGGGGCGGGTGCTGCGTACCCGCGACGGGGTGAAGCCGGTCTTCGTCAGCGTCGGGCACCGGATGAGTCTCGACAACGCCGTCGACCAGGTGCTCGCCCTCACTCCCAGCTACCGGCTGCCGGAGACCACCCGGACCGCCGACCGGCTCTGCCGTGACGCCCTCGCCGCAGCCCTGGCATCCGCCGCCTTGCCGGCAGCCGGACCGGTCGGCACCGGCCCCAGCCGGGTCGACACCATCGCCGGCAGTGGACCGGGCGACGCTGCCACCGGCGAGGGCGACAGCGGCGCAAGACCGGGCGACACGGGCGACACGGGCGAAGGAGCAGGCAGCGGGCCGGGCGACCCGAGTCGAGCAGCAGGCGGTGGACCGGGTGGGGCCGCTGATCGGACGGCAGCGGCACGGCCGGCGTGATCCAGGCCACGGCCGGCAGGGTAATGCCGCACACATGTGGAGCGTTCAATGAGCGAGGGACCCCCTGACCCGGTAGTAGCCTGACCGCCGGACGCCGGTGGGGCGGAGACGGTGAGGTGGAGATGTCGGTGCGTCGGCACGTGGCGCGCCTGGTGACGGCGGGCGCCCTGCTGGGTGGCCTGCTGGTCGTCGGCGTCGTCCCCGCGTACGCGGACTCCGACCGGGTCGGGGTGCGGGCGGCGAGCGCCTTCGCCGCCGGTGGCTCTCCCGGCGGCGTCTCGCTGGAGGTGCGCAGGCGCACCGACGGGTGCGTGCAGCTGCGCACGTCGATCGGGCTGCGCCTGACGGGGTTGAACCCCGACCGGGTGCGGGTACAGGTGAACGTCGGAGGCCGCTGGTTCCCGGTGGCGGTCTCCGGTGGCGGTGGCAGCGTGGCCACCGCCCGTACCTCGCCGGCCGGTGCGACGTTGTGCAAGGGGAAGAGCATCACCGTCCGGTACCGGGTCGCGTTCCTCGCGGGCGCACCCGCGGGCCGGTTGGAGGTGGTCGGCGAGGCGACGACCGCGGTCGGCCGGCTCGTCGGCCGGGCCGTGGACACCTCCCGGGTCGGTGGTCGGGCTGCCGCCTCCCCGACGCCGAGCAGCAGGCCCACCCCGACCCCCAGCCCGAGCGCGATCGAGACCCCCGCCACGGACGAGCCGAATCGGGCCGTCCTCGCCGCCCCGACCACCGGCCAGGCCACCGCCGCTGCCGAAGAGTCCTCCGGAGGATCCATGCTCATGTGGTTCGGCATCGCCCTGGTCGCCGTCGGCGTCGGGCTGATCGCCCTTCTCGTCCGCAACAACCGCAAGGACCGCTCGCACGCCGAGGGGCCGGCGGCCCACCCGGGCGTGCCGTTGCCGCGCAACCCCGGTCCGACCACCTACCGCTCCGGCGGCGGGCTGCCGGGCGGCACCCCGGCGCCGACCGGCCAGGTGTACGGCCAGCAGGCCCCTCCCGTGCCCCGCTCCAGCGGCCTCTACGGCAGCCCCGGCGCGTACCCGACGGTCAACCCGGCGTCCCGCCCCACCGGCGGCGTGTACGGCGCTCCGGCCGCGCCGGACCGCGCGCACCCGGGGCCGCAGCGGCCCACCTCGGCGCCGCCGGCCCCGCAGACCCCGCCGCCCGCCGGCGGTGACGCGACGACGGTGATGCCCCGCCTGCCCGGCTAGGACGGGACGGGCCCGTCCGCTCCGATACGCTCAGGTTCGTTGACGACCTGCTGCCGAGGAGCGAAACCGGTGTCTGACCTGTCCCAGATCGTGAAGGCGTACGACGTCCGGGGGACGGTGCCCGACCAGTGGGACGAGCGTACGGCTGAGGCCCTCGGGGCGGCGTTCACCCAGGTCCTCAACGCCGGCGGCGAGCCGGGTGAGGCGGTGCTGATCGCGCACGACATGCGCGCCACCGGTCCCGGCCTGGCGGCTGCCTTCGCGGCCGGCGTCCGGGCCGAGGGGCGGCGGGTGATCGAGCTGGGGCTGGCCTCCACCGACATGCTCTACTACGCCTCCGGCGCGCTGGACCTGCCCGGGGCGATGTTCACCGCCAGCCACAACCCGGCGCAGTACAACGGCATCAAGATGTGCCGGTCCGGCGCCCGCCCCATCGGGCAGGACAGCGGCCTGGCCGACATCCGGGAGCGGGCCCAGGCCCTGCTGGACCGCGGTGAGCGTCCGGCCGGTGAGCCGGTGGCCCCGGCCGAGCGGCGGGACCTGCTCGCCGACTACGCCGCCTACCTGCGCAAGCTGGTCGACCTGTCGACCATCCGGCCGCTGAAGGTGGTCGTGGACGCGGGCAACGGCATGGGCGGGCACACCGTGCCCACCGTGCTCGGTGACGCCGCCCTGCCGGCCCTGCCGCTGGAGATCGTGCCGCTCTACTTCGAGCTGGACGGCACCTTCCCCAACCACGAGGCGAACCCCCTGGACCCGAAGAACCTGGTCGACCTGCAGCGTGCCGTGGTCGCGCACGGCGCGGACATCGGCCTGGCCTTCGACGGGGACGCCGACCGCTGCTTCGTCGTCGACGAGCGGGGCGAGCCGGTCTCCCCGTCGGCGATCACCGCCCTGGTCGCGGCCCGTGAGCTGGCCAAGCACCCCGGCTCCACGGTGATCCACAACCTGATCACCTCCCGCGCGGTGCCGGAGATCATCCGGGAGCACGGCGGCGAGCCGGTGGTGGCCCGGGTCGGGCACTCCTTCATCAAGGCCGAGATGGCCCGGACCAACGCGATCTTCGGCGGCGAGCACTCCGCGCACTACTACTTCCGCGACTTCTGGTTCGCCGACACCGGCATGCTCGCCGCCATGCACACCCTGGCCGCGCTGGGCGAGCAGTCCCAGCCGCTGTCGATCCTGGCTGGTGTCTTCGAGCGGTACGTCGCCTCCGGTGAGATCAACTCCACGGTGGCGGACCAGGCGGCGAAGGTCGCCGAGGTGCGTGCCGCGTACCCGGAGGCGGAGGCCGACGAGCTGGACGGGCTGACCCTGCGCTTCCCCGACGGGGCCTGGTTCAACCTGCGTGCCTCCAACACCGAGCCGTTGCTGCGGCTCAACGTCGAGGGCCCGACCGAGGAGCGGATGATCTCGCTGCGCGACGAGGTGCTGGAGCGGGTTCGCCGATAAGATCCCCAGCGCCGGTCGGCACCGCCGGCCGACGACGACCGCACAGTGGAAGGAGCCGCACCGTGGCCCTGGACCCGCAGTTGCTCGAGATCCTCGCCTGCCCGGACACACACCACGCCCCGCTGGACTACGACGCGCAGGCGCAGACCCTCACCTGCACCGAGTGCGGCCGGGTCTTCGAGGTCCGCGACGACGTGCCGGTGCTGCTGCTGGACGAGGCGCGCGGCGGGCCGGAGGCGCAGCGGTGATGGACGGGACGGCCGGCGTCAGCGGCCGGCGGGTGGCCGACGAGGCCGTGCTGGACGACCCGGACACCTTCGCCGAGCAGGACCCGGGCGGCATGCTCCGGTTCACCGCCTCCGCGGGCGCCCAGGTGCGCGAGTCGGCGGCCCTGGCCGCCGAGGCGAACCTGCAGCTGCTGGAGGACGAGGGCCGGCCCCGCGCGGTCGTCATCGCCGGCATCGGCACCGCCGGGCGTACCGGTGACGTGCTCGCCACGGTGGCCGGGCCGCGCTGCCCGGTGCCGGTGATCCCGCACCGCAGCGCCGGCGTGCCCGGCTGGGTCGGCGCGGCCGACGTGGTGATCGCGGTCAGCGCCTCCGGTCGCAGCCCCGAGGCGCTGGGCGCCGCCGAGGCCGCGCACCGTCGGGGCGCCCGCCTGGTCGCGGTCGGCGCGCCGGACTCGCAGTTGCAGTCGGTGGCGGAGCGGGCCCGCGCGCCGTTCATCCCGGTGCCCCGGCGCGCCCCGGCCCGGGCCAGCCTCTGGGCGCTCACCGTGCCGGTGCTGCTGGCCGCCCGTACGCTCGGCCTCGTGAAGGTCAACGAGGCGGATCTGGCCGAGACCGCGGCCCGGCTGGACGCCGACGCCGACCGGTGCCGGCCGACCGCCGAGTCCTTCGTCAATCCGGCGAAATCGCTGGCGCTGGGGCTGGCCGGGTCGATCCCGATCGTGTGGGGATCGTCCCCGCTGGCCACGGTCGCGGCGCGGCGGTTCGGCGACACCCTCTCGGCCAACGCCCGCTACCCGGTGGTGACCGGGGCGCTCGGTGAGGCCGGCCGGGGCCGGGTCGGCCTGCTCGACGGCGTGTTCGGCGGGCTGGTCGAGTCGACGCGGGACATCTTCGCCGACCCGGCCGACGTCGAGGCCGACCCGACCCGGCTGCGGCTGGTGCTGCTGCGCGACGGTGGTCTGAACGCCGAGGACGACACCGACGAGCCGCTGGCCGTCGAGGAGCGCCGCGCCGACGCGGTGCAGACCCTCGCCGAGCGGCGCGGGGTCCGCTGCGACGTGGTGACCGCCGAGGGCGGCTCGGCGCTGGAACGGCTCGCCTCACTGGTCGCGGTGCCCGACTTCGCCTCGATCTACCTCGCACTGGCCCACGGCCTGGACCCGATGGCGGTCCCGGCGATCACCGAGATGAAGGAGCTGGCAAACCAGTGAACGACCGCAGGGAGCGAACCATCCGGTTCAGCAGCGTGGCGCCTCCCGCCGCCGCGCGGCAGCCCGGAGTGGCGGCGTGAGCGCCAGCGGCGGGACGAAGGCGATCGTCGCCGCCCTGCTGGCCAACGTCGGCATCGCCGTCACCAAGTTCATCGCCTTCCTGCTGACGGGTTCGTCGTCGATGCTGGCGGAGTCGATCCACTCGGTGGCCGACTCGGGCAACCAGGGCCTGCTGCTGCTCGGCGGCAAGCGGGCCAAGCGGGAGGCCACCCCGCAGCATCCCTTCGGGTACGGCCGGGAGCGCTACGTCTACGCGTTCATCGTGTCGATCGTGCTGTTCACCGTCGGTGGTCTGTTCGCCCTCTACGAGGCGTACCACAAGTGGCACGAGGGCGGTGGCATCGACGAGTACAAGGCGGTGCCGGTCGTCGTGCTGGTGGTGGCGATCATCATGGAGTCGTTCTCCTTCCGGACCGCCATCGTGGAGTCGAACCACGTCCGGGGCAACCAGTCGTGGGTGAAGTTCGTCCGCCGGGCCAAGGCGCCCGAGCTGCCGGTGGTGCTGCTGGAGGACCTGGGCGCGCTGGTCGGTCTGGTCTTCGCGCTCTTCGGCGTCAGCATGACCCTGATCACCGGCAACGGTGTGTGGGACGCGCTCGGCACCGCGATGATCGGTGTGCTGCTGGTGACGATCGCGGTCATCCTGGCCATCGAGACCAAGAGCCTGCTGCTCGGCGAGGGCGCGGACGAGCACGACGTCGCCGCGATCGAGAAGGCGGTCGCCGAGGGCCCGGAGGTCGAGCGGATCATCCACATGAAGACGCTCTACCTGGGGCCGGAGGAGCTGATGGTGGCCGCCAAGATCGGCGTGCCGCCCTGCGACAACGTCGAGAAGCTGGCCCGCGACATCAACGCCGTCGAGGACCGGATCAGGGCCGCCGTGCCGCTCGCCCGGGTCATCTACCTGGAGCCGGACGTCTACAACCCGGCAGCCGCCGGGCGGGCGGACGCGGCGCGGTCCGAGGCCGGTACGGACGAGGTGTCGGGGCGGGCCGGAGGCTGAGCGTGGAACTGCTGTACGGGCCGATCCGCGACTACGCCTGGGGGTCCCGCTCGGCCATCGCCGAGTTGCAGGGGCGCCCGGTGCCCAGCGACGGACCGGAGGCGGAGCTGTGGCTGGGCGCCCACCCGGGCGCCCCGGCCATGGTCGACCGGGACGGCAACCGGGTGAGCCTGGTCGACCTGCTGGTCGCCGAGCCGGACCACTGGCTCGGCGAGCGGGTGGTCGACCGGTTCGGCACCCGGATGCCGTTCCTGATGAAGGTGCTCGCCGCGGACGCCCCGCTGAGCCTGCAGGCGCACCCGGACGCCGAGCAGGCCCGGGCCGGTCACGCCGCCGACGCGGCGCGCACCGACGGGCACCGCAACTACGTCGACCCGTACCACAAGCCGGAGCTGCTGGTCGCCATCTCGCCGATGGAGGCGCTCTGCGGCTTCCGGGACCCGGCCGAGTCGGCGGAGGTGCTCGCCGCGTTCGGCGTACCGGCGCTGGAGCCGGTGGTGGCGGCGCTGCGCGCCGGACCGGACGGGCTCCGGGAGGCCGTACGCCTGCTGCTGACCTGGCCCGCGGCGGAGCGGGCCGGGCTGGTCGAGGCGGTGGTGGCGGCGGACGTCGCGGGCCCGGACGCCGAGCTGGCGCGGGCGCTGGCCGCCGGCTACCCGGGCGACCCGGGGGTGCTGGTGGCGTTGCTGCTGCACCACGTGAAGCTGGCGCCGGGGGAGGCGATCTGGATGCCGGCCGGCAACCTGCACGCCTACCTGCGGGGCACCGGCGTGGAGGTCATGGCGGCCAGCGACAACGTGTTGCGCGGTGGGCTGACCCCGAAGCACGTGGACGTCGACGAGCTGCTGCGGGTGCTCCGGTTCGAGGTGCTGGTCGACCCGGTGGTCACCGCGCGGCCGGTGGCGCCGGGAGTGGTCTGCTGGCCGGTGCCGGTGGACGACTTCGCGCTGCACCGGGTGACGGTGGACGCGGCCACGCCGCAGGTGCGGCTGCCGTTGCCGGGGCCCCGGGTGGTGCTCTGCCGGGCCGGCAAGCTCTCGGTGGACGACGGGGCCGGCGTGGTCACCCTCGGCCCGGGGCAGGCCGCCGTGGGCACGGCGGTGGCGCAGTCGCTGGTCTTCTCCGGCGAGGGTGAGGCGTTCGTCGCGACCTGCGGCGGCCACTGACCCGTCCGGTAGTCCAGCGAGGGCCTCGCCTGGATGACACGAGTCCGACTTTCCCGAAATGGCTTGACTCGGCTGTGGCGCAGTGTGACTCTATGAGTACGCAGCGTTGTCGTGACGACAGTCCGAGAACGTGCGGGGGAACCAAACCGGGGGGATGCACGGGGCGGCCGGCCGTGGACGGAACTCAGTCCACACCGACCGCCCCGTGCGCTGTCCGCCCTCATTCATGGCGGTGCTCCCCGCGACCTCCGGGCACGCGCGTAAGGTGGAGGGTCGCGCAGCACAACGTTCGACAGGAGCTTCCATGACCAGCACCCTCCCGGCGTCCACCAGTGGCGCCCGGCCGAGCACCCTCGCCGAGGGCGACTACAAGGTGGCGGATCTGTCGCTCGCCGAGTTCGGGCGCAAGGAGATCCGGCTCGCCGAGCACGAGATGCCCGGCCTGATGGCCATCCGTCGCGAGTTCGCCGACGCGCAGCCGCTGGCCGGCGCGCGCATCACCGGCTCGCTGCACATGACCATCCAGACCGCCGTCCTGATCGAGACCCTGGTCGCGCTCGGCGCGCAGGTCCGGTGGGCGTCCTGCAACATCTTCTCGACCCAGGACCACGCCGCCGCGGCGATCGTGGTGGGCCCGGAGGGCACCCCGGAGGCCCCGGCCGGTGTCCCGGTCTACGCCTGGAAGGGCGAGACCCTCGAGGAGTACTGGTGGTGCACCGAGCAGGTGCTGAACTGGCCGGACGGCCAGGGCCCCAACATGATCCTCGACGACGGTGGCGACGCCACCCTGCTCGTCCACAAGGGCGTCGAGTTCGAGAAGGCCGGCGTGGTCCCGCCGGTCGAGTCCGCCGACTCCGAGGAGTACGCGGTCATCCTGCAGCTGCTGCACCGCTCGCTGGCCGAGGACGGCCAGCGGTGGACCCGGGTCGCCTCCACCATCAAGGGCGTGACCGAGGAGACCACCACCGGCGTGCACCGCCTCTACGAGATGCACCGCGCCGGCACCCTGCTCTTCCCGGCCATCAACGTCAACGACTCGGTGACCAAGAGCAAGTTCGACAACAAGTACGGCTGCCGCCACTCGCTCATCGACGGCATCAACCGGGCCACCGACGTGCTCATCGGCGGCAAGATGGCCGTCGTGCTCGGCTACGGCGACGTGGGCAAGGGCTGCGCCGAGTCGCTGCGCGGCCAGGGCGCCCGCGTCGTGGTGACCGAGGTCGACCCGATCTGCGCGCTCCAGGCGGCGATGGACGGCTACCAGGTCGCCACCCTGGAGGACGTGGTCGAGCAGGCCGACATCTTCATCACCGCGACCGGCTGCTTCGACGTCATCACCAACGAGCACATGGCCCGGATGAAGCACCAGGCCATCGTCGGCAACATCGGCCACTTCGACAACGAGATCGACATGGCCGGCCTGGCGAAGCGTCCGGACGTCACCCGGGAGAACATCAAGCCGCAGGTCGACGTGTGGCGCTTCGACGACGGCCACGCCATCATCGTGCTCTCCGAGGGCCGCCTGCTGAACCTGGGCAACGCCACCGGCCACCCGAGCTTCGTGATGTCGAACTCGTTCGCCAACCAGACGATCGCCCAGATCGAGCTGTTCACCAAGACCGACGAGTACCCGGTCGGCGTGTACGTGCTGCCGAAGCACCTGGACGAGAAGGTCGCCCGGCTGCACCTGGACGCCCTCGGCGCCAAGCTGACCGAGCTCACCAAGGAGCAGGCCGCGTACCTCGGCGTCTCCGTGGAGGGTCCGTTCAAGCCGGAGCACTACCGCTACTGAGTTCCACCCGCAGACCGGGTCGGCCGCCGCGCGGCCGGCCCGGTCTGCTGTCGGGTACGCCCGGCGTCGGTCGGCGCGGGAGGTCAGCGCGGGCCGGGGCGGCGTCGGTCGGGGCGGATCCAGGTCCAGACGCACCAGGCCAGCCAGGCGAGCGAGACCGCGGTCGCGAGGGCGCGCAGGCGCAGCGCGCTGAGGACGACGACCACCGCCAGCACCGCCAGCCAGGGACCGAACCCTCTCATCCGCACCCCCTCCGCGCGACGGCGTCGGCCCTGGTCGTGGCGGTGCGGCCCGCCCTCCCGTCGCGTGACGGCCCCACGGTCACCCGAGGGCCGGCGGGCCGGTGCGGGCGGCGGGGACCGACGGGCGGACGGAGGTCGGCGCGGACTCCGGCGTGGCGGTGGACGCCGGGGTGGGCTGCGGGGCCGGGGTGAGCTGCGGGACCGGGTGCAGTTCCGGCCACAGGGTGGCGGTCACCGCCCGGGTACGGCGCAGCCGCAGCGCCCCCCGACGGTTCCGTTCGGCCAGCACCGCGGCGAGCAGCAGCGGCTCGGGCACGCCCCGCGGCGGGGGCGGGGAGGTCACTGCCGCCACCTCGCTCCACAGCCCCTGCGCCAGCCGGGTCCGGGACGGCTCGGTGAGCCCGTGCGCCCGGGTCAGGTACTGCCGTACGGCAAGCGCCAACGCGTCGTCCAGCCGGGTCAGGTCCAGCGTGACCGCCCAGCCGACCAGCGGCGGAATGATCATCGGGGCCGGTCGCCACGACTGGGCCGTACGGGTGTGCACGACCATCGTGCCGGCCACCAGGTCGCCCAGTCGTCGCCCACGCCGGTCGGTCAGCATCACCGTCACGCCGGCCACCCAGCTGAGCAGGGGCAGCACCAGGCCCGGCCACTCCACCGCCACCCCGACCAGGGCCCGGGTCAACGACTGTCGCAGCCCGACCGGGCCGCCGTCGGCGCTGACCACCCGCAGGCCGACCGCCATCTTGCCCGGCGTACGCCCGTGGCAGAAGCGCTCGAAGAGCACCGGGTAGCCGACCAGCGCGAACACCAGGAAGACCGTCGCGAGGCCCTGGAAGAAGGCGCCGTCGACCAGCCCGGCGGGCAGCAGCTGCGTGGCCAGCGCGCTCAGCAGGATCGCCAGCAGCAGGGTCAGCGCCGCCTGGACGACGATGTCCAGCAGCAGCGCCAGCACCCGGGAGCCGAGTCGGGCGGCGCGTACGTCCAGCTCGACGGCCTCGCCGCTGACCAGGCCGGCGTCGGCCCAGCCCGGGGCACGGCCGGCCGTGCCGGTCGGAACGGGCACCGGTGGTTGCGCGGTCACCCGCACAGTGAACACTATGAGCGCCGGACGGGGGAGGACGAGTGGATCTCGACGCGTACGTCGCCGAGCACGAACACGAGTGGCGGCGGCTGGACCAGCTCTGCGGCCGGCGTCGGCCGGACGCCGACGAGATCGACGAGATGGTGGCGCTCTACCAGCGGGCGACCACCCACCTCTCCGCGCTGCGCAGCCGGTCGCCCGACCCGGCCCTGGTCAGCCGCCTGTCCCAGCTGGTGCTGCGGGCCCGGGCCCGGATCGCCGGACGGCGTGGCCCGTCCTGGGCGGCGGTGGCCCGGTTCCTCACCGTCGGCTTCCCGGTGGCGGTCTACCGGGCGTGGCCCTGGTGGTGCGCGGTGTCGACCGGGTTCACCGCGCTCAGCTTCTTCCTGATCTGGTACGTCGCCGGCAACCCGGACACCGCCGCGGCGTTCATCGGCCCGGAGGCGGCGGCCGACCTGGTCGACTCCGGCTTCGCCGGCTACTACACCGAGTTCTCCGCGCCGACCTTCGCCTTCCACCTCTGGACGCACAACGCCTGGATCGCCGCCCAGTGCCTGGCCTCCGGGGTGCTCGTCGTGCCGGTGTTCTACCTGCTGTGGCAGAACGCGCTCAACGTCGGCGTGGTGGGCGGGGTGATGGTCTCCTACGGCCGGGCCGACGTCTTCTTCGGCCTGATCACCCCGCACGGGCTGCTCGAACTGACCGGCGTGTTCGTCGCCGCCGGGGTGGGATTGCGGACCGCCTGGGCGTGGATCTCCCCGCCGTCGCACCTGACCCGGGGGCGGGCGGTGGCCGAGGCGGGACGCTCGGCGATCCTGGTCGCCGTCGGCCTGGTCGGGCTCTTCGCCGTCTCCGCGCTGCTGGAGGCCTTCGTGACCCCGGCGCCGGTGCCGACCGTGCTGCGCGTGGGCGTCGGCGCCGCCGTCTGGCTGGGCTTCCTCGGGTACGTCGTGGTGCTCGGCCGGCGCGCGGTCCGCGCCGAGTCCGCCCGCGCCGAGCGCACCGACCCCTGGCTGGCCGAACTCTGGCCCTCCGCCGACCCCACCCGCGCCTGGCACCCCACCCGCCGCTGACCCGCCTCGGCCCTGGTGACCGTCGATCAGGACGTTGTGGTCGTCCCGCCCGGCGTGTCGGTACCCGAACTTCTTGATCGACCAGGTGGGCGGTGGTCAGAGTTGGCCGAGGGCCTTGAGGCGGAGGTAGGCGTCGGCGACGGTGGGGGCGAGGCGGTCGGCCGGGGCGTCGACCACGGTGACCCCGTAGCGGGCCAGGGCGGCGCGGACCCGGCCCCGCTCCGCCAACGCCCGCCAGCCCGCCGCCGCCGCGTACGCGTCGCCGGGGCGGGTCGGCTCGGCAGTGGTGAGGCCGGTGAGCACCGGATCGTGCACGGCCGCCACCACCACCCGGTGCCGGGCCGCCAGCCGGGGCAGCACCGGCAGCAGCCCCTCACCCAGCGCGCCCGCCTCCAGGGCGGTGAAGAGCACCACCAGGCTGCGCTGCCGCTCCCGGCGCAGGATCTCCCCGGCGATCAGTTCGAAGTCCGTCTCCACCAGCGCCGGTTGCAGCGGCGCGAGCGCGGTCACCAGCCGGTTGAGCAGGGCCGGTCGGCCGCTGCCGGTCACCGTGGCCCGGATCGTGGCGTCCGCGGCGAGCAGGTCGACGCGGTCGCCGGCCCGAGCCGCCAGCGCGGTGAGCAGCAGCGCCGCGTCGATGGCGGTGTCCAGCCGGGGCTCGTCGCCGACCCGTACCGCCGAGGTGCGGCCGGTGTCCAGCACGCAGACCAGCCGGCGGTCGCGCTCCGGACGCCAGGTGCGCACCAGCACGTCGGCCCGGCGGGCGCTGGCCCGCCAGTCGATCGAGCGCACGTCGTCGCCGACCACGTACTCGCGCAGGGTGTCGAACTCGGTGCCCTGGCCCCGGCCCCGGGTCACCTGGGTGCCGTCGATCACCCGCAGCCGGGACAGCTTCTCCGGCAGGTGCCGGCGGGAGTCGAAGCGGGGCAGCACCCGCAGCGTCCAGGCCGGGGTGTCGGGCCGCCCGGCCCGCTGCCGGAAGGCCAACCCCAGCGGCCCGTGCGAGCGCACCGTCAGGGCCACCGCCGGCCGGTCGCCGCGCCGGGTCGGGGTCAGCCGGCCGGGCAGCACCGCCGTCGCGCCGGGCTCCACCCGGGTCACCCGCTCCGGCGGTACGTCCGCCACCGCGCCCGCCGAGGGCACCCAGGCGTCGCGCACCTGGGCGCGCAGCGTACGGCCGGAGGTGTTGGTCAGGCGCAGCGTGACGGTGGCGGTGCCGCCGAGGCGTACCGACCGGTCACCGTCGCGGGTGGCGGTGAGCGCGTGCAGCGGGGCGGCGAGCGCCCAGTCCAGGGCGCAGAGCAGCAGCACGCCGCCGGTCATCACCGCGACGCCGAGGAGCGGGTCCGGCCAGACCGGCAGGGTCGGCGCGCCCACCAGCAGCAGGACGCCCGCCCGCCAGGTCATCGGGGCGTCGGCACGGTGGCGAGCACCGTGTCCAGCACCGCGTCCACCCCGACGCCCTCCAGTTCCACCTCCGGACGCAACCGCAGCCGGTGCCGCAGCGTCGGCCGGGCGGTCGCCTTCACGTCGTCCGGGGTGACGTGGTCCCGCCCGGCCAGCCAGGCCCACGCCTTGGCGGTGCTGAGCAGGGCCGTGGCCCCCCGGGGCGAGGCGCCCAGCTCCAGCGCCGGGGTGGCCCGGGTGGCCCGGCACAGGTCCACGATGTAGGCGAGGACCGGCTCGGCCACGTACACCCGGCCGACCGACTCCCGCGCGGCGGCCAGGTCGGCCGCGGTGGCCACCGGCCGTACGCCCGCGGCGGCCAGGTCACGCGGGTCGAAGCCGGCATGGTGGGCGCGCAGCACGCCCAGCTCCTCGTCCCGGGTGGGCAGCGGCACGGTGAGCTTGAGCAGGAACCGGTCCAGCTGCGCCTCGGGCAGCGGGTAGGTGCCCTCGTACTCGATCGGGTTCTGGGTGGCGGCCACGATGAACGGGTCGGGCAGCGGACGGCGGGACCCCTCGACGGAGACCTGCCGCTCCTCCATCACCTCCAGCAGCGCCGACTGGGTCTTCGGCGGCGTCCGGTTGATCTCGTCGGCGAGCAGCAGGTTGGTGAAGACCGGCCCCTCCCGGAAGGTGAACGCGGCGGTGTGCGGGTCGAAGATCAGCGACCCGGTGACGTCGCCCGGCATCAGGTCGGGGGTGAACTGCACCCGCTTCGACCCGAGGTCCAGCGCGGTGGCGACGGTGCGGATCAGCAGCGTCTTGGCCACTCCCGGGACGCCCTCCAGCAGCACGTGGCCCCGGCAGAGCAGGGCGATCACCAGGCCGGTGACCACGGCGTCCTGCCCGACGACCGCCTTGGCCACCTCGGCGCGCAACCGGTGCAGGGCGGCGCGGGCGTCGTCCGTGCCGGCGGTGGCGGGCGCGGCGGGTGCGACGGGGTGGGTCACCGGGGGTCTCCTTCGGTCGGGTGGTCGGGGACTGCCGTGACCGTACGGGTCACCCGGTCCAGTGACCGGGCCAGCGCCAGCAGTTCGGCGTCGGTGCTCGGCTCGGCCCCGTACAGCAGCTCGTGGACCTCGTCGGCGGTGCCGCCGGCGCGGGCGGCGACGAGCGCGGCGACCTCGGCGGGCGGCGTGGTGGCGGGCAGGTTCAGCCGGGTCAGCAGCCGGTCGAGGGTGGCCGCGCGCAGCGTACCGGCGGCCGGGCCGCGTGCCCGCGCCTGCCGGTAGAGCCGGGCCCGGCCGAGCACCGTCTCGGCGGCGCGGACCTGCACCGGCAGTGGCTCGCCCACGGGTGGGCCGAGCCGGCGGGCGCGCCAGAGCACCACCAGCAGCGCGGCCAGGGCGAGCTGGAGCAGCAGCGCCCAGAACCAGGGCGGGAAGGTCGACCAGAGCGGGTTCTCCGGCGGCGGCGGCCCGTCGGCCCGGTCCTGCTCGTCGCCGTCGTCGCCATCGCCGTTGCTGTCGCCGCCGGGTCCGCCGGGTCCGCCCGGACCGCCGTCCCCGGTGCCGGTGCCGCTGCCGTCGCCCCAGGTGGTGGAGCCGCCCGGGGCCGGCGACCAGGCCGGCGGGCCGCTGCTGCCGGTGCCGAAGTGCGGGGGCGGCGCGGGACCGTCCAGGTCGAGCCAGACCACCCGGCCGCGTCCGCCGAGCAGCCCGGTGGCCAGCGCCTCGTTGCCCCACTCGCCGATCCGGTCGTTGCGGAACGGGTCGCTGGCGCCGATCACCACCACGTCCGCGGCCCAGGGCAGCTGGACCAGGCCGCCGGAGTAGCAGCGGCGCAGGTCGCCGCCGTAGCCGGGGGGCGCGGCGTAGCCCTGGAGCCGGGCGGCGGCGGTGCCGGCCCGGTCCGCCTCGGGCAGCGGGCACGGCCGTCCGTCCGTCTCCGGCCCGACCGCGCGGGCGGCCCAGCGCCGGTCGGTGGGCGCCACCGGCAGGTCGACCGACTCCAGCACCCGCCGCGACGGGTCGACCAGCACCAGCCGGCTGCCGGCGGGCAGGTCGCCCAGCGCGCCCACGGTGTCGGGGTGCAGCAGTTCCGGGGCCGGTACGAAGAGGGTCGCCGGCCGGCCGTCGAGCGCCAGCAGCGCCCGCAGGGTGTCCGTCTCCCGCTGCACCGTGACGCCCTGCCCGCGCAGCGCCTCGGCGAGCCGGCTGCCCCCGTCGTCGCCGGTCGCCACCGGGGAGAGGAAGCCCCGGTCACCGGGATCGGGCTGGTCGGCCGCGTGGGTGACCAGGGTGACCGTGACCAGCACGGCGGCGACGGCGAACGGGATCACGGCCCGGTGCCACCGTCGCCGCCGCCGGACGGGGGTGCTCGTCGCGGGCGCCGGTGCGGGTGGCGCGGCGGTGGCGGTCATCGCGGCTCCTCCGGGTGGCCGGCGAGCACCCGGTCGAGTTCGTCGGCGAGGTCCCGCATCCGCCGGTCGTGCGCGGCCGAGGCGGGACGGTGGGCGTACCAGAGTTCGGAGAAGATCGTGCCGGCCGCGCGCACCGGCTCCTCGACCGGTGGCCGGTTGCGGGCCGCCTCGTCGACCAGTTCGGTCACGGTCATGCCGGCGCGGTGCTCCACCGCCCCGACCGCGACCAGCCGGCGGACCATCGCGCGCAGCCGCTCCCGGACGGCCTCGGCGAAGCGCCCCTCGGCGGCCAGCCGGTCGGCCAGCGAGAGGCCGGGGCCGGCCGGCACGTCCGACTCGCCGTCGCGCGGGCGGGGCACCTCGGCCACCGCCTCCTCCGTGCGCGCCGGGCGGCGACGCCGGCGCCGCCGCCGGGGCCGGCGGAACCGGGGCAGCTGGGGCAGGCGTCGGGGCACCCAGGCGGGGAAGTGGTACCAGGCCAGCGCGGCCAGCGCGGCGACCAGCAGGAGCGCCACCGCCACGAGGGGCAGCGGGACGAGGTCGCCGAGCGCGGCGACGGCCTCGGTCCACCAGCGGCTGAAGCTCATCGGTCGGCCGCCAGCAGGACGGGTTCGGTCAGCCCGGCGGGGGAGCGGGAGAGCCGGATGTCCAGCCCCTCGGTGCGCATCCGGTTGTCCAGGTGCAGCACGGCGTCCAGGCAGGCCAGGGCGGGGTACGCGACGGCGTTCACCGCCGCGAAGACGGCCATCGCCATCAGCGCCCGTGCGCCGGCGTCCCGCAGGTCCACCAGGTCGAACGAGGCCAGCCCGTAGTACGCGCCGAGGGCGAGGCCGATCCGCAGCAGCCACCAGCCGAGGTAGCCGAGCAGCCGGATGGCCGCCGCCCGCGCCCCGCCGCGCAGCGCGAGCCCGGCCGCCCGGTCGAGCGCCCGCCACGCGGGGACCCGGTCGAGCACCAGGGCCGCCGCGAGGGAGCCCCACATCCCGAAGGCGAGCAACCAGACCGGCCCGGCCAGCGAGGCCAGCAGGACGAGGGCGCCGACGGGCGCGGCGAGCAGCAGGGTCGCGCCCCACCGGGCGCCCCGGGGGCGGAGCAGTTCGACCACGCCCGCGCGCCGGCCGAGCAGCGCGGCGCCGGCGGCCCGGGCGGCCGGGTTGCCGAGCAGCGTGACGATCACCGCCTCGGTCGCCGCGCCGACGGCCAGCACGAGCCAGATCCAGCCGAGGTCGTCCAGGTCCGCCACCCAGGTCGGCGGGTCGGCTCCGGCGACGCTGCGCAGCGGCAGCAGCAGGAGTTGTTCGCCGACGGCGAGCAGGGCCCCGAGCGGGATCAGCAGCCGGCCGTGGCCGCGCAGCAGCAGCACCGCGGAGTCGAGCAGTTCGCCCACGGTGAGCGGTCGCCGGGGGAGCACGGCGGTCGGGCCGACGTCGGGCAACACGTACTCCTGGCGGTCTTGGTGGCGGGCGGCGGCGCGCCCGGGGATCATGGTGACACGACCGGTCCGATCCGGTGGACCCGCACGTCGCGCGAGCCGCGGCGGCGACCACGGGAAACGGTCGTTCCGCGTGGAACGTGCGGGGACGCCTCGACCGGCAGTACCGTGCCGGGTGACGCCGATCCCACCTGACTGAACGGGGATGGAAACATAAACCCCATGAGAGCCCGGGTACTGGTGGTCGACGACGACCCCGCGCTCGCCGAGATGCTCGGCATCGTCCTGCGCAGCGAGGGCTTCCTGCCCTCCTTCGTCGCCGACGGGGAACGGGCGCTGGCCGCGTTCCGGGACAACCGACCCGACATCGTCCTGCTCGACCTGATGCTGCCCGGTATGAGCGGTATCGACGTGGCCCGGGCGATCCGGGCCGAGTCCGGCGTGCCGATCGTGATGCTGACGGCGAAGAGCGACACCGTGGACGTGGTGCTGGGCCTGGAGTCCGGCGCCGACGACTACGTGGTCAAGCCGTTCAAGCCCAAGGAGCTGGTCGCCCGGATGCGGGCCCGGCTGCGGCGCGGCGAGGACGTCGCCCCGGAGATGCTGACCATCGGCCCGCCCGGCAACCAGATCACCATCGACGTGCCGGCGCACACCGTCAGCCGGGACGGCGAGGAGGTCAAGCTGACGCCGCTGGAGTTCGACCTGCTGGTCGCGCTGGCCCGTAAGCCGCGTCAGGTGTTCACCCGCGAGGTCCTGCTGGAGCAGGTCTGGGGCTACCGGCACGCGGCGGACACCCGGTTGGTCAACGTGCACGTGCAGCGGCTGCGCGCCAAGATCGAGCCGGATCCGGAGCGGCCGGAAATCATCCTCACCGTTCGGGGCGTGGGCTACAAGGCGGGTACCGGATAGCCTGGTCTGCACCGTGACCAGCGCCCCGAGTTCCCTCCCCGAGTCCCCCGCCGGCTGGCGTCCCGCCGCGCGGGCGCTCGGGCGTGCCCTGGCCGGCCGGGTCCTCGGCCTGGCCGCCGGGCTGCACCAGACCTGGCGGCGCTCGTTGCAGGTCCGGGTGGTGACCATCACGCTCGTGGTGTCCAGCCTGCTGGTCGGCGGGTTCGCCTACCTGATCGCCAACAAGATCACCGACATCCTGGTGGAGAACGCCAAGGCCGACACGCTGCTGCGGCTGCGCAGCGGCAGCGACTACTCGGCGAAGCAGTTCTACCTCTACAGCCAGCCGCAGGAGGCGCAGCTCCAGGACACCATCGAGGGCACGGTCAACTACCTGGCCGGTGGGGACCCGCAGCAGACCAGCGGCGTGGTCGTGGCGATCACCGCGGACAGCTACACCGGGATCATCGAGACCCGGACGTCCCCGGCGACCGACGTGCGGCCGCTGGTCAGCCGGGAGCTGCGCGCCGCCGTCGCCGAGGGCAAGGTGGCCCACCAGATCCGGACCGGCCGGCTCGGCGGCGAGCGCACGAAGTACCTGGTCTACGGCTCGCCGGTGCCCACCCGCTTCGGTCAGCTGGAGCTGTACTACCTCGTCCCGCTGAGTCGGCAGGACGCCACCGCCGCCGACGCCCGGGCCACCGTGCTCGCCACCGGCCTGGCCCTGGTGCTGCTGCTCGGCCTGCTCGCCGCCCTGGTGACCCGCCTGGTGGTCACCCCGGTACGGGTGGCCGCCCGGACCGCCCAGCGGCTCTCCGCCGGCCTGCTCGACCAGCGGATGGAGGTCAACGGCGAGGACGACCTGGCGCTGCTGGCCGCCTCGTTCAACCAGATGGCGACCAACCTGCAACGGCAGATCCTCCGGCTGGAGGAGATGTCCCGCCTGCAACGCCGGTTCACCTCGGACGTGTCGCACGAGTTGCGCACCCCGCTGACCACCGTACGGATGGCCGCCGACCTGATCTTCGCCGAGCGGGACGAGTTCGACCCGGCGGTGGCCCGCAGCGCCGAACTGCTCCAGGCCGAGCTGGACCGGTTCGAGGAGCTGCTGACCGACCTGCTGGAGATCAGCCGGTTCGACGCCGGCTTCGCCATGCTCGACTCCGAGCCGACCGACCTGGTGCCGGTGGTGCACCGGGTCGCCGACCGGCTGGCCGGGCTGGCCGAGCGGGCCGGCGTGGCCATCGAGCTGGACGTGCCGAGCACCCCGGTGATCGCCGAGGTGGATCCCCGCCGGGTCGAGCGGGTGCTGCGCAACCTGGTCGGCAACGCGGTCGAGCACGGCGAGGCCAAGCCGGTGCTGATCACCCTCGGCATGGACCGGACCGCCGTCGCGATCACCGTGCGGGACCACGGCGTCGGGCTCCGGCCGGGCGAGGAGAAGCTGGTCTTCAACCGGTTCTGGCGGGCCGACCCGTCCCGCGCCCGGCAGACCGGCGGCACCGGGCTCGGCCTGTCGATCAGCCTGGAGGACGCCCGGCTGCACGGCGGATGGCTGGAGGCGTGGGGCGCGCCGGGGCAGGGCGCCCAGTTCCGGCTCACCCTGCCGGCGCGCGCCGGGGACCGGCTCACCACGTCGCCGCTGCGGCTGGTGCCGGCCGACGCCGCGCTGCCGTTCGGCGGTCCCCGCGCCGGCGAGGTGCTGGCCATCGGCCCGGCCGGCGGCGGCGCGCTGGCGATCGGGCCCGGCCCGGCGGCCGACGACGGGGACCGGGCGGAGGTGCGGTCGTGAGGCGTGCGCTCGCCGGCGCGCTCGGCGCCGTGCTGCTGGCCCTGACCGGGTGCGGCATCCCGGCGAACACCGAGGTGCAGGTGGACGGGTCCGGGCCGGCGGTCGAGGCGGGCGCGTCCAGCTTCCGCCGGGACGAGCCGCCGAGCCGTACGGCCAGCGGCGACGACCGGGAGCTGTTCGTCCGCAACTACCTCGCCGCCGCGGCCGGCGAGCCGGAGCAGGCGTACACCCGGGTGAAGAAGTTCATCGCGCCGGAGAACAAGAGCCGCCTGCAGGAGAAGCAGGGCAGCGAGATCGCGGTCAACGTGGTCCGGCTGACCGAGAAGCCGGTGATCACGGAGAACGCCAACGGCGTCTTCTCGGTGCGGCTGCCGGTGCAGCAGGTCGGGCTGCTGCGCGCCAACGGCGTGCTCGGGCCCCCTGTGGCGACCGACCGGGAGTACCGGTTCAGCCTGCGCAGCGCGGCCTCACCGGGGCAGGAGGGGACCGCGGAGGCGGGTCTGTTCGTCACCGACCCGCCGAACGTGCTGCTGCTCAGCGTCGACGCGCTGCGCCAGTACTACCAGACCTCGCCGGTCTACTTCTGGAGCTCCGACCAGCGCCGGTTGGTGCCCGACCAGCGGTACCTGCCGCTGGCCGTGCCGCACCAGCGGCGGGTCAGCGAGGTGGTCAAGTGGCTGATCGCCGGGCCGTCGGAGTGGCTGAGCACCGGGGTGAGCCGGCTGCCGGACCGGACGGCCCTGATCAACAACGCCACCGAGACCGACGGTCGCTGGGAGGTCACCCTCGACCTGCCCGGTGACGACAGCCGCCGGCTCGCCCAGATCGGCACCCAGCTCGCCTGGTCGCTGCCGGAACTGGACGGGCAGCTCCAGCTCACCACGCGCAACCAGTCCCGGGTCCGCATCGAGGACCTGGAGCGACACCGGCTCGCCCACCCGGTCTACCCGGTCAACGACAATCCCCAGCGGTACGCCGTCTACGAGGGCGCGGTCCACCCGCTGGCCTTTCCCGGCGAGGCGAGCGCCCCGGCGCCGCTGGCGGCGGCGGACAACCGGAACGTCGTGTCGGCCGGGCTCAGCCGCGCCGACGAGCGGGTGCTGTCCGCCCTCGTGGTCGACGTGCCGGGCGGTCGCCGGCGCCTGGTCACCGGTTCCGGGCCGGACGCGGTGCCGGCGGGCAACCCCTCGGCGCAGACCTTCTCGACGGTCGGGCGGCCGGTCTGGCTGCGCTCGCCGGACCCCCGCCAGCCGTACGGGCTGGTGGTGGCCGACGGCAACCTGTGGCGCTTCGACGACCGGGGCCGGATGGAGCAGGTGCCGCTGACCGTCCCCGGCCGGGTGACCGCGGTGGCCGCCTCGCTGGAGGGGCACCGGATCGCCCTGGTGGTCGGCGGCGCGCTGTACCTGGCGGCGGTGAACCTGGACGGCGGGGTGGTGACCGCCGGTCCGGCCCGCCGGGTGGCCACCTCGCTGACCGAGCTGTCGGCGGTGGACTGGGCGGGGGAGAACGCCCTGGTGCTGGCCGGTACGGCCGGCCGCTCGGCGGTCTACCAGGTGAGCATCGACGGCGCCCTGGAGACGGCCCTGGTGTCCGACGTGGGCGCCCGGGTGACGCACCTGTCCACGTACCCGACCAACCCGGTGGTGGCCCTGCCCAGCGCGCTGATCATGTACGAGGCGAACGGGGTGGCCTACCGGTACCCGCAGGGCGACACCATCCGCCGCGACCAGGTCCTGGAGGTGACCCCGCCGCCGGACGGGGTGCGCCCCGGCAGCCCGACCGCCCCGATCTTCCTGTTCTGAGCGCGTCGTGCGGCCGGACCTCGGGGGCATCTGGGCGGACCTGACCGACCTGGTGCTGCCGGTGGAGTGCGCGGGCTGCCGCCGGCGGGGCCCGGCCGTGCGGCGGGGCTTCTGCCCGGCCTGTGCCGAGGCGCTGGAGGCGCTGCGTCCCGCCCCGGCACGGCCTGATCCCGCCCCACCCGACCTGCCGCCCTGCCACGCCCTCGGCCCGTACGCGGGCCGGTTGCGGGAGGCGCTGCTGGCGTACAAGGAGCGGGGCCGGCACGGGCTGGCCCGGCCGCTGGGCGCGCTGCTGGCCGAGGTGGTGGCCGCCGCGGTGGGCGGCGTCGCGCGACCGGTGCTGCTGGTGCCGGTGCCGGACACCGCGGCGGCGGCCCGGGCCCGCTACGGCGACCACCTGACCCGGCTGGCCCGGCACGCCGGGGACCGGTTGCGCGCGGCGGGCTGGGACGCGCGGACGGCCACGCCGCTGCGGGCGCTGCCCCGGCCGGACTCGGTGGCGCTGGACCGCGCCGGGCGGGCCGCGGCGGCGGAGTCGGCGTTCCGGCCGCGCGCCGGCTCGGGACCGGCCGGCGGCGGCCGGGTCGTGGTGGTGCTCGACGACATCCTGACCACGGGAGCGACCCTGGCGGCGGTGAGTCGGACTTTGCGCCGCACGGGAATGACGCCAAACGTCGCGGCGGTGCTCGCGGCAACGCAAAAGCGGCGGTAAAGGTGACGCTTCGTGATTCCATTTCACCCCTTGGTGGCGAGAGCTGTGAATTTTCTGAGGGTTGTCGACAACCAGGGGTGACGGCCGGGCGAACAGGAGTTAGCGTTTCCCTGTCCGGGGTAGGAGGTCTCAAACCCCACCCCGGCGGTGGAAGGAGGCGTAGCCGTACTGACCGGTCGACGCCACGCGGGGACGCTCCCTGAGGGCCGGTCGACCGGGTCCTGAAGATCAGACGACCATCCGAAAAAGGGAGGTCACGTGGACATCGTGGTCAAGGGCCGAAACGTCGAAGTGCCGGACCATTACCGGGTGCACGTCGCGGAGAAGCTCGCGAAGATCGAACGCTACGACCACAAGCTCATCCGGGTCGACGTGGAATTGTTCCACGAACGCAATCCCCGACAGTCCGACACGTGCCAGCGGGTGGAGATCACCTGTGTCTCACGCGGACCGGTGATCAGGGCCGAGGCCTGCACGAACGACTTCTACAGTGCACTCGACGCGGCCATCGCCAAGCTCGACACCCGACTGCGCCGCGCGGCCGACCGCCGTCGCGTGCACCGGGGCCGCCACGCGCCGATCTCCGTCGCCGCCGCCACCGCGGACCTGCCGGTGGCCGACCTCGACGGGCCCGGCCTGGCGACGCTGAACGGCCGCACGGCCACCGCGGTCGCCGAGCGCGACGAGGAGCCGGCCGACGAGTACGACGACCAGCCCTGGCACATCGCCCGGGCCAAGGTGCACCCCGCCGAGCCGATGACCGTGGACGACGCCCTGTTCCAGATGGAACTGGTCGGGCACGACTTCTACCTGTTCCACGACAAGGAGACCGGCCGGCCGAGCGTCGTATACCGACGGCACGCGTACGACTACGGGATCATCTCGCTCGACACCTGACCCCTGTCCACCCCTCGCGACCGGTCACGGAGTCCCGGTGGCCCGCCACCGTGGACTCCGTGACCGTTGCCGTTGCCCGCCCGGGTGGACCGCGTCGACCGGGGCCGGAGACCCGTGGCGCACCGGGCCCGGATCAGCGGTGGTCGGTGGCGAGCAGCGCGAAGAGCAGGGTGTCCGTCCGGCTCTCGCCCCGGCCGGGGAGCCGGCCGCGCATCAGCCCCTCCGGCCGGAACCCGGCCCGCTCCAGCACCCGCTGCGAGGCGACGTTCTCCGGGGCCGTGCCGGCCCAGAGCCGGGCGAACCCGATCCCGAACGCCCAGCCGGCCATCAGGCGTACCGCGCGGGTGGCCAGTCCCCGCCCGCGAGCCTCGGGCAGCAGGCTGTAGCCGACCATGCCCTGGCCGGTGGCCGGCTCGTCGTGGACCAGCGCGCAGCCGCCGGCCACCTCGCCGGTCGACGCGTCGCAGAGCGCGAAGTCGGCCGAGTCGCCGACCAGCCATTCGCTCTCCGCGACCGCGCACCGCCGCTCGATCGCCGCCCGGGTCGGCGGAGTCTGTCGGACCCGGCTCGCCACCACCTCCGGCAGCGTGTGCAGCCGGTACAGCGGGTCCACGTCGTCGGGGGCCAGCCGGCGCAGCGTCACCACGCCGTCGGTGAGCCGGCCGCCGGGCAGGTCCGGCAGCACGCGCGGCGTCGGGCCGTCCGGGTCGTCGGTGAGGCGTACCCAGGCGAGCAGGTCGTGTCGGCCGCCGTCGCGGGCCCGGCCGGCGGCACGGCGTACCCCCTCGGGCCGGAAGCCCGCCGCCAGCGCCACCCGCTGGCTGGCCGGGTTCTCGGCGTGGGTGAGCAGCTCCAGCCGGACCAGGCCGGCGTGGAACGCGGTGGCGGCCAGGGCGCGGGTGACGGCGGTCGCGATCCCGCGCCGCCGGGCCCAGGGCGCCACCCAGTAGCCGACCTCGGCCTGGTCGCGTCCGGGGACGACCTGGCTCAGGCCCGCGCCGCCGACCAGCCGGTCGGTGCCGGCGTCGACGACGGCGTACGCGACGCCGCCGGCGGCCCGGGCCGCCGGCGCGCCCTCGGCGATCCACCACCGCGCGTCGGCGACGGTGTACGGCCGGGGCATGCCCGGGTTGAACCGCAGGTTCTCCGGGTCGCCGCAGCCGGCGGCGAGGTCGTCGGCGTCGGCGGGGCGGAACGGGCGCAGCCGTACCGGGCCGGCCGCCACGACCTCCGGGATCACGCCAGGTCCTCGGCCAGCAGCGCGGCGACCCAGGCGTCGACCCGTTCGCCCCGGTGCTGCACACCCCCGCGGGCGGTGCCCTCGAAGGTGAAGCCGGCCTTCTCGGCGACCCGTCGGGAGGCGACGTTCCCGACGTTCGCCCGCCACTCGATCCGGGCCAGGCCGAGGGTGGTGAAGCCCCAGGCGCTCAGGGCGGCCAGCGCGGCCGACATGAACCCCCGCCCCCGAACGTGCGGCGCGGTCATGAAACCGACGTCGGCCAGCAGTGGATCGGCCGGGCTCAGCCGTAGGTCGATCGTGCCGGCGTAGTCGTCGTCCGCGTCGGCCACCACGAAACAGGTGCTGGTGCCGCGTGCCCAGGCCGTGTGGCAGTAGTCGAGATACGAGTCGGCGTCTCCCCGCTGGTACGGGTGCGGCACGGTGGTCCAGCGGACGGTGTCGAGGTCCTGGCAGGTCGTGACGATCGCGTCGAGGTCGCGCTCCTCCATCGGACGCAGCCGCAGCTCGGTGTCGCCGGCGGTGGCGAAGAGGACCGGCTGCGGCCGGCCGAAGACCGCCGCGCGGCGGGCGTCCAGGGTGTCCGGGCCGGCCGGGCCCGGCTCGCCCGGGGCGGGCACCTCGCCGGGCAGCAGCGAGCCGATCCAGGCGTCCGTCCGGCCGCCCTCGGCGGGACGGGCCAGCCGCAGCTCGCCGGAGACGCGGAAGCCGGCGCGCAGCGCCACCAGCCGGGAGAAGTGGTTGCCGACCTCGGCCTGCCAGACCACCCGGCGCAGCTTCAGCGCGTCGAACGCCCACCGGGCGACCGCCCTGCTGGCCCGTACCGTCACGCCCCGGCCGCGGGCCCACGGCGCGGTCCAGTAGCCGAGTTCACCGGAGTCGAGGGACCGGTCGACGGCGACCAGCCCGCAGGAGGCCAGCAGCTCCCCGGTGGTCGCGTCGCAGACCGCGAACGGCGCGCCGGCGCCCTCGGCCCAGGCCCGGCCGCTGATCTCGGTGACGAAGCCGTGGGCGTGCTCCGGCAGGTACGGGCGTGGCACGCTGGTCCAGCGCTGGATGTCGGGGTCCTGGCAGGCCCGGTGCACGGCGTCGGCGTCGTCGGCGCGCCAGGGGCGCAGCAGCAGGCCGTCCTCGATGATCTCCACAGGCTCCACCCGGCCCATCGTGCCGGACCGTTCGCGATGGGCGTAACCGGATATCCGCCGGTGACGCCGTGGGGCGCGTGTTATGTCGTTTTCGTCGGTGCGGACCGCCGCCACCAGTGACCATCACGCCGATGGAGCGCCTACGATGGTTCGAGACTGTCTAGGGGAGCGTTGATCCGTGTCGATTCTGGAAAAGGTCCTCCGCGCCGGCGAGGGCCGCATGCTGCGCCGGCTGAAGGCCATCGCCGCCGCCGTCAACTCGATCGAGGACGACTACGTCAACCTCACCGACGACGAGCTGCGGGGCCTGACCGCGCAGTACAAGGAACGGCTCGCCGACGGTGAGACCCTCGACGACCTGCTGCCCGAGGCGTTCGCCACGGTGCGCGAGGCCGCCGCGCGGGTGCTCGGCCAGCGCCCGTACGACGTCCAGGTGATGGGTGGCGCGGCGCTGCACTTCGGCAACATCGCCGAGATGAAGACCGGTGAGGGCAAGACGCTGACCTCGGTCATGGCCGTCTACCTCAACGCGCTCTCCGGCAAGGGCGTGCACGTGATCACGGTGAACGACTACCTGGCCCAGCGCGACGCCGCCTGGATGGGCCGGGTGCACGAGTTCCTCGGGCTCACCGTCGGCGTCGTGCTGCCCAACCGGCCGGCCAGCGAGCACCGCGCCGCGTACGAGTGCGACATCACCTACGGCACCAACAACGAGTTCGGCTTCGACTACCTGCGCGACAACATGGCCTGGTCGAAGGACGAGCTGGTCCAGCGCGGGCACAACTTCGCCGTCGTCGACGAGGTCGACTCGATCCTCATCGACGAGGCCCGTACGCCGCTGATCATCTCCGGCCCGGCCGAGCACTCCGCCCGCTGGTACCAGGAGTTCGCCGGCGTGGTGGCCCGGATGCAGCCGGGCACCGACGGCTCGGGCGACTACGAGGTCGACCACGCCAAGCGCACCATCGCGGTCACCGAGCGCGGTGTCGCCAAGGTGGAGGACCGGCTCGGCATCGACAACCTCTACGAGTCGGTCAACACCCCGCTGGTCGGCTACCTGAACAACGCCATCAAGGCCAAGGAGCTCTACAAGCGCGACAAGGACTACATCGTCAGCGACGGCGAGGTCCTGATCGTCGACGAGTTCACCGGCCGCATCCTGCACGGCCGTCGTTACAACGAGGGCATGCACCAGGCGATCGAGGCCAAGGAGGGGGTGGAGATCAAGCAGGAGAACCAGACCCTGGCCACGATCACCCTCCAGAACTACTTCCGCCTGTACGAGAAGCTCTCCGGCATGACCGGTACCGCCCAGACCGAGGCGGGCGAGTTCAACAAGGTCTACAAGGTCGGCGTCGTGACCATCCCGACGCACCGGCCGATGGTCCGGCAGGACCGCGCGGACGTCATCTACAAGACCGAGCGGGCCAAGTTCAACGCGGTCATCGAGGACATCGCCGAGCGGCACGAGAAGGGCCAGCCGGTGCTGGTCGGCACCGTCTCGGTGGAGAACTCCGAGATCCTGTCCCAGCTGCTGCGCCGCCGTGGCATCCCGCACTCGGTGTTGAACGCCAAGTTCCACGCCCGCGAGGCGGAGATCGTCGCCCAGGCCGGCCGCAAGGGCGCGGTCACCGTCGCCACCAACATGGCCGGCCGGGGTACGGACATCCTGCTCGGCGGCAACCCCGAGTTCCTCGCCGCCAACGAGCTGCGCCAGCGCGGCCTCGACCCGGTGGAGAACGAGGAGGAGTACGCCAAGGCGATGGAGGAGGTCCTCCCCACCTGGAAGCAGGCGTGCGAGACCGAGGCCGAGGAGGTCGCCGAGGCCGGCGGCCTCTACGTGCTCGGCACCGAGCGGCACGAGTCCCGCCGGATCGACAACCAGCTGCGCGGTCGTGCCGGCCGGCAGGGCGACCCGGGTGAGTCCCGCTTCTACCTCTCCCTGCAGGACGAGCTGATGAAGCGGTTCCGGGCGGGCGCGGTCGAGGCGGTGATGGAGCGCTTCAACATCCCGGAGGACGTGCCCATCGAGTCGAAGATGGTCACCCGGCAGATCAAGAGCGCGCAGGCCCAGATCGAGGGCCAGAACGCCGAGATCCGCAAGAACGTTCTGAAGTACGACGAGGTGCTCAACAAGCAGCGCCAGGTGATCTACGCCGAGCGGCTGCGCGTGCTCAACGGCGAGGACCTCTCCGACCAGGTCCGCAACATGATCGACGACGTGATCGGCGCGTACGTCGTCGGCGCCACCAGCGAGGGCTACGCCGAGGACTGGGACCTGGAGCAGCTCTGGGCCAGCCTCAAGCAGCTCTACCCGGTGGGCGTCACCATCGAGGACCTGGAGGAGGAGGTCGGCTCCCGGGCCGGCCTGGACCAGGACTTCCTGCTCGCCCGCCTCAAGGAGGACGCGCACGCCGCGTACGACCGGCGCGAGGAGCAGCTCGGCGAGGAGGCGGTACGCCAGCTGGAGCGGATGGTGCTGCTCCAGGTCATCGACCGCAAGTGGCGTGAGCACCTCTACGAGATGGACTACCTCCAGGAGGGCATCAGCCTGCGGGCGTACGCCCAGCGCGACCCGGTCATCGAGTACCAGCGCGAGGGCTTCGACATGTTTGCCACCATGATGGACGGCATCAAGGAGGAGACGGTCGGCTTCCTCTACAACCTGGAGGTGCAGGTCCAGGAGCCGGAGGCCGAGGAGGTCCAGCTGCTGGAGAAGCCGGTCGAGATCCGGGCCAAGGGTCTCAGCCGCGCGCCGCAGCAGCAGGGTCTGCAGTATTCCGCCCCGACCATCGACGGCGAGGCCGGTTCGGGCGCGGTCGCGGTCGAGCGTCCCGAGCAGCAGGCGCCCGCGCTCGGCGTCGGCCGCCCGGAGACGCCGGAGCGTCCGGCGGCGCAGGCCACGCCGCGCCGCCCGCTCGGCGGGCAGGCGATGGCGGCGGCGAGCACCGCCCGGCGGGCCGCCCCGGGTGAGTCCGCCGAGGCCGGCCCGTCCCGCAACGCCCCGTGCCCGTGCGGCTCCGGCCGCAAGTACAAGCGCTGCCACGGCTCGCCCAACGGCGGCGCCTGATCCTCACCGGCGGCCCCGCTCGGGCCGCCCCGCACGACACCACGGAGCCGCGGTCCCCTCAGGGGACCGCGGCTCCGCCGTCTTCCCGCTCCCGCCTTGCTCGCGCTCCCGTTTCTTGCTCCCGCTTTCCGCTCCCGTCTCCGCTTCCGTGGTCTTGCAGTTCTGGTGAGGGATATGGGTTTCTTGCGTCCTTCATTCCCACCCGTATGCACGATCGCCGGGCCTTGGGCGGCGGGGGAGGGATGGGAATGAGGGGGTGCTCAGAGGATGTGGAGGGCGGTGCAGAGCCAGGTGCCGCGGCGGTGTTCGAGGCGTACGGCCATGGCCCAGGTGCGACCGGCGGCGGCGAGGACGGCGGCCACCTCCACGGCCGCCGGGCGGGGTTCGCAGACCCGTAGCCGGCGCAGGTGCACGGTGGGTCGGGTGGACCGGCGGCGGACCGGCCCGGTGCGCGACGTGGCCCGGGCCAGCTGCTCGCCGGCCTCGGTCATCCGCCCCGGTTCGACCAGTGCGCGCAGCTGCCCCGGCGGTCGGTAGCCGTTGAGGATCTCCAGGAAGGTGCCGACGAACCGCTGCGCGGCCCGGGTCGCCTCGGGGGTGGTGGCCGGGGCGTCGGGCGGTGGCCCGGTGGGCGGCCGGCCGGGCCGGGTCGGCGCGGGCCGGGGATCGTGCCGGCGACCGGCCGGCCGCCCGGCTGGTTGCTGGGTGCCGAAGAGGTCCAGGGCGAGCTGGCCGTGCGGGCGGGGCCACAGGTCGGGCGCCTCGTCGGCGTACGGCGGCTCGCTGACCGGGGCGGGGCGCAGCCGGATCGGGGGCCGGGACGGCCCGGGACGGCGGGAGTCGACCACCACTGTCACCCCTGTCCTTGCGTTTGCTTTCGTTTGCCTGCGGCAGACTCCGATTCTTGGGCACGGCAGTGCCCGCCGTCAATGTCGGGGCGGGGTCGGTTCGCTACTCCGCGTCGCGATCGACGAGCGGATTGCCGCGCACCCACTCGGCGGTCTCGGCGTACTTGCGCTGGATGTACTCCTCCAGCTGCGCGCGCTCGACGCGCCACTGGCCACGCCCACCGATCTTGATCGCGGGCAGCTCGCCGCTGCGGACCATGTGGTAGACCTGCGAGTCCGACACGTTCAGCTCGGTGGCCACGTCGGAGAGCAGGAGAAACCTCGGCTCCACGGTCAACCCCCGGTGTTGGCGTCGTTTGCCTCAGTTTGCCACCGCCACCCGGTCCGGCCCAGTGTCGCCCCGTCCAACGTGGCCCAGTGCCGCCTGTCCGGCTTGGCCCGGTGCCGCCTGTCCGGCTTGGCCCGGTGCCGCCTGTCCGGCTTGGCCCGGTGCCGCCCCAGCGCCGGCCGTCCGGCGCGGCGTAGTGCTGCCCGTCCGGCGTGGCCCGGCGTGGTGCTACCCGTCCGGCGCGGCGCGGTGCTCCCCGACCGGTCGGCCGGTGCCGCCCGTCCGGCCGGTCCGAGGACCCGGACCGGCCGGGCCGGACACGACCGGGGCGGGTGGACGGTGAGCCGCCTTCCCCTGACCCGGTGCGGGGTGTATGACGGTCTCGGCGTACGGCATGATCGGCGCCCGGGACCGGCGGACCGGCCGGTCCGGCGAACGACCGGGAGAGACGACGTGAGCGACCAGTTGGTCCGGGTGTACGTCCCGGCGACCGTGCCGATGCTGACCCGGCTGCGCGAGCACGGGCTGCCGGCGGCGGAGGCGCATGCGGTCACCCCGGCCCTGCGCGAGTGGTACGCCGAGGGCGACGAGGAGGAGCTGGAGTACGTCGCGTTCACCCGCGCCGCCCAGGACGCCCTGCAACTGCTGCGGGAGGACCCGGCCGCGCCCCGGCGGCGGGTGGTGGTCTCGGTGGACCTGCCCCCGGCGGCGGTCGGTCGGGGCGACGGCGAACTCGGGTCCAGCTACGTGCTGCTCGACGGGCCGGTGCCGGTCCGGTCGGTGGCGGCGCTGCACGTCGACGGGGCGGACGCGGTCGACGACGTCAGCGCCGCGGTGGAGGTGATCGCCGAGGCGCTGGCCGGCGATCCGGACGCCCAGTTCACCGTCGACAGCGCCGAGGACCACGAGCTGGAGTGGTACGACCCCTCCGAGCTGGACCTGCTGGTGCGCGCCGCGACCTCCTGACCGCCGGGCGCCGTGGCACCCGGCGGGCCGCCGGCCCGCCGGGGCGCGGAAGCCCGGAGAGCCGGCAGGCGGAGCGGCGGGAGGATCAGCCCTCGGCCGGCTCGTCGTCCTCGTCGCGCTGCGCCGGCCCGAGGGTGCGGCCGAAGAGGATCAGCGCGGTGAGCGCCCCGACGAAGAGCACCCAGATCCCGTTGTCGATCCGGGACGTGCCGAGACTGGTCTGGGCGACCGCGTCCGCCTCGCTGAGCGCGCCGGCCAGGTCGAGCAGCGTCCGGCCGCCGATCCGGATGATCACCTCGGCGAGCAGCAGGAGCAGGCCCGGCCCGGCTCCGGCGACCAGGTAGACGGGCCAGCGCAGCGCCGGCGTGGCCGGGTCGCGCCGGACGGCCCGGCGCCGGGCCCAGGTCAGGTAGCCGAAGACGAGCAGGCCGGCGAGCAGGCCGGCGAGCAGCGACTCGGTGCGGGAGACCCACTTGGCGGCGGTGACCAGCGACGCCTGGGAGCCGTCGGAGCCGAAGAGGTCGAAGAGGGGGTCCCGGGCCCGGCTGAACGCGACCACGAACAGCAGCGTGCCGAGGGCGGCGGCGACGACCGCGCCGACCGGGGCGGCGGTACGCGCCCCGGCGATCGCCCCACCGATGATCGCCGCCGCCGCACTGGTGCCGGCGATGGTGTTGGTGGTGGCGTTGTCGGCGTACGTCAGGTTGATCGCGAGCGCGGTGCCGAGCCCGACCAGCATGCCCGCGCCGATCGCCGCCGCGAAGCGCACGCCCGCCCGGTCGCCGAGCCGCCGGGCGGCCAGCTCGTTCGCCGCCAGCGCGACGGCGGTGCCGGCGACCAGCGCGGCGGAGATGACCCCGGGCAGCGCGAAGGCGGAGAGGCTGATCGCGGTGAGACCGGCCGCGGCCGAGGTGATCGCCTCCCGGGTCGACCAGAGCATGGCGGCCAGCCAGCCGGCCGCGAGCAGGGCCAGCAGCGGCGTGCCCGGAGCACCGGCCGGGTGGTCCGTGCCGGCCTCCGGCGCGACCTCGTCGACCGGGTCGGTGGTGTCCGGCTGGTCCGGCTCCGCGGCCGTCGAGCTGCCGGGCTGGTTGCTCATGCTCTCCCCTTCTCCGGGCGTCACCGCCCGCGCGGCGGTCGTGATCGACTCCGTTTGCGGCGTGTCGCGGTGTCACGGTCGGCGGATACCGCGACACACCGCAAACCGCGCGCGACGCGCGGCCGACCGGGTGCCACGTGGCCGGGCAGGTCACCGGCCATCCAGGGTACGCGCCCGGCGCGGGCGCGCCCGCGCGCCCGCTGCGCCGCCCGTCGCCTGCTTTCCTTCGGCGGATCACCACATTCGGGTACGGATCAGTGCCCGGCACCGGCAGTCGCTTGACGATCCACGGTTTCGGGGTGGACGGCGCGTGATCGTCGGGGTGGGGGCGTGGGAGAATCGCGGCAGGTCCCGCCGCCGCGACCGGGTACGCCGTGCGGTGTCCGGCGTCCGGCCGCCCGGTCGGTGCCCGCGGGTCCGGTTTCGCCACCGCTGTCGAGATCGCACAGGAGCCTGTGATGGACGCCGTGTTCTCCGTACCCGAGCCGCGCAACGAGCCGGTACGCACCTACGAGCCGGGCAGCGCCGACCGGGAGCGGCTCCAGCGGAGGCTGGCCGAGCTGGCCGCCGAGCGGATCGACCTGCCGATGACCATCGCCGGGGAGCAGCGGATGGCCGGCGGCGCGTCGATCGACGTGGTCCAGCCGCACAAGCACGCCCACGTGCTCGGCGTCACCGGTCACGCCACCCACGACGACGCCCGCGCCGCGGTGAAGGCCGCCAAGGACGCCGCCCCGATGTGGCGGGCGCTGCCCTTCGAGGAGCGGGCCGCGATCTTCCTGCGTGCCGCCGAGCTGCTCGCCGGCCCGTGGCGGGACACCCTCAACGCGGCCACCATGCTGGGCCAGTCCAAGACCGCCGTGCAGGCGGAGATCGACTCGGCCTGCGAGTTCATCGACTTCCTCCGGTTCAACGTGCACTTCGCCCGGAAGCTGCTGGAGGAGCAGCCGATGTCGTCGCCGGGGGTGTGGAACCGCTTCGACCACCGCCCGCTGGAGGGCTTCGTCTACGCGGTCACCCCGTTCAACTTCACCGCGATCGCCGGCAACCTGCCGTCCGCGCCGGCCCTGCTCGGCAACACGGTGGTCTGGAAGCCGGGCCCGACCCAGCAGTTCGCCGCGCACTTCACCATGCGGCTGTTCGAGGCGGCCGGCCTCCCGCCCGGCGTGATCAACATGGTCACCGGGCGCGGCGAGGAGGTCTCCGACGTCGTGCTCGCCGACCCGGACCTGGCCGGCATCCACTTCACCGGCTCCACCAAGGTCTTCCAGCACCTGTGGAGGACGGTCGGTGAGAACATCGCCGGCTACCGGGGCTACCCGCGCCTGGTCGGCGAGACCGGTGGCAAGGACTTCGTGGTCGCCCACACCAGCGCCGACGTCGACGCCCTGCACACCGCGCTGATCCGCGGCGCGTACGAGTACCAGGGCCAGAAGTGCTCGGCCGCCTCGCGGGCGTACGTGCCCCGGTCCATCTGGGAGGGCGGGCTGCGCGACCGGCTGGCCGCCACCGCCGAGGCGCTCACCTACGGTGACGTCGCCGACTTCAGCAACTTCGGCGGCGCGGTCATCGACGACAAGGCGTTCTCCCGGCACACCGCCGCGCTGGAGCTGATCTCGGGCGACGACGCCTGCCGGATCCTGGCCGGCGGCACCGCCGACGACTCGGTCGGGTACTTCGTCCGGCCGACGCTCTTCGAGTGCACCGACGCGGCGCACGAGACCTTCACCACGGAGTACTTCGGGCCGATCCTCGGCGTGCACGTCTTCGACGACGCCCGCTTCGACGACGTGGTGGCCCAGGCCGAGTCGATCGCGCCGTACGCGCTGACCGGCTCGATCTTCGCCACCGACCGCCGGGTGGTCGACGCGGTGGCCGAGAAGATGCGGTACGCGGCCGGCAACTTCTACATCAACGACAAGCCGACCGGCGCGGTGGTCGGGCAGCAGCCCTTCGGCGGCGCCCGGGCCAGCGGCACCAACGACAAGGCGGGCTCCTGGCACAACCTGGTCCGGTGGATGTCGCCCCGGACGATCAAGGAGACGTTCGTGCCGCCGACCGACCACACGTACCCGCACATGGGCTGAGCCGGCGACGGCCGTCGGCGGCGCGAGCGGCGTCGCCGGCGGCCGGACCGGTCCTCGGCCCGTCCCTCGGGCCGGGGCCGGCCGCCGATCATCGCCGTCCGCGCCCCGGACGGCGGCCGAGCATCGGTGGTCCTGCCACCACTGTCGTCCGCCGACAGTGCACATAGGAAATCCTGCCGGGTGGCAAATACGGAAATCCTGGACGCGCAGACGGCAAAGTGGCAGCTTAGAGGGCATGGCGGAATCCGGAGTCAACCCCACCGCGGCGGCCCTGCTCGGCCTGCTGCACGAGGGGCCGATGACAGGCGGCCAACTGATGGCCGCCGCCGAGCGCCGACTGGCGCCGTACTGGTCGATGACCCGCAGTCAGGTCTACCGGGAGTTGCCGGTGCTGGCCGAGCGGGGTCTGGTGCGGCTCGGCAAGCCCGGGCCGCGGATGAGTCAGCCGTACGCGATCACCGCCAGCGGGAAACGGACATTCTCCCGCTGGCTGGCGGAGAGCCCGGGGCGGGACACCATCCGCAACCCGATCGCCCTGCGGATCGCCTTCGGTGAGCTGCACTCGGCCAGCCAGCTCAAGAACCTGTACGCCTCGGCGAACGAGTACCACACCGAGGCCCTGGCGCACGTCCGTGAGCAGGTGAAGAACGCCAAGAAGGAGGGCGACACGTACGACGCCAGCGCGCTGGAGTTCGCCGTCGCCTACCACAAGGCAGCCCTGTCCTGGCTCAAGACCGCCCCGGTCGGCTGACGACCTGCGGCGGGTCGGCCATCTGAGGTGAACGGACCGCAGCTCGACCAGTACCCTTGTCTGTCGTGACCGCTGCCGATTACGCCGAACAGCTCAAGGAACTCGACGCCACCCTGCGCAACATCGAGTCGGTGCTCAACGTCGACCGCCTGCGGGAGGACAAGGCCCGGCTGGAGGAGCAGGCGTCCGCGCCGGACCTCTGGGACGACCAGGCGCGGGCGCAGCAGGTGACCTCGCAGCTGTCGTACGTCAACGGCGAGATCAGCAAGCTGGGCAGCCTGCGCTCCCGCCTCGACGACGCGCACGTGCTGCTGGAGCTGGCCGAGGCCGAGGGCGACGCCGGGGCGCTGACCGAGGTCGAGTCCGAGGTCGCCGGGCTGAAGAAGGCCATCCAGGAGATGGAGGTCCGCACCCTGCTCTCCGGCGAGTACGACTCCCGGGAGGCGCTGGTCGCCATCCGGGCGGGCGCCGGCGGGGTGGACGCCGCCGACTTCGCCGAGATGCTGCTGCGGATGTACCTGCGCTGGGCCGAGCGGCACGGCTACCCGACCGAGGTCTACGAGACCTCGTACGCCGAGGAGGCCGGCCTGAAGTCCGCCACCTTCGCGGTGAAGGTGCCCTACGCCTACGGCACGCTCAGCGTCGAGTCCGGCACCCACCGGCTGGTGCGGATCAGCCCGTTCGACAACCAGGGCCGCCGGCAGACCAGCTTCGCCGGGGTCGAGGTGCTGCCGGTGGTGAAGCAGACCGACAGCATCGAGATCCCCGAGAACGAGATGCGCATCGACGTCTACCGCTCCTCGGGCCCGGGTGGGCAGAGCGTCAACACGACCGACTCGGCGGTGCGGATCACCCACATCCCGACCGGCATCGTGGTGACCTGCCAGAACGAGAAGTCCCAGCTGCAGAACAAGGCCTCCGCGCTGCGCGTGCTCCAGGCCCGGCTGCTGGAGCGCAAGCGCCAGGAGGAGCAGGCCAAGCTCCAGGGCCTGAAGACCGACGCCGCCGGCTCCTGGGGCGACCAGATGCGCTCGTACGTCCTGCACCCCTATCAGATGGTGAAGGATCTCCGAACCGAGCAGGAGACCGGCAATCCGTCCTCCGTCTTCGACGGGGAGCTGGACAGCTTCATCGAGGCCGGCATCCGCTGGCGCAAGCAGCAGCAGCTCGCCGGCGACGCTGCGTGATCAACCGTGGACGGGGCGCGTCGTCGATCTCCTGGTGAGCGGGTGAATCGATGACGCGCCTCGCATCGGTGGGGCGTAGGACTTGGCTCTGCGGTTACACCGCGTAGACTCACCACCCGTGATTCAGCTTGAGCAAGTGACGAAGACGTACCCGAAGGCGTCCCGGCCTTCGCTCGACAACGTGTCCGTCTCGATCGAGAAGGGCGAGTTCGTCTTCTTCATCGGTCCTTCCGGCTCCGGCAAGTCCACGATCATCAAGATGCTGTTGCACGAGGTCAGCCCCAACAAGGGCCGGGTCATCGTGAACGGCAAGGACGTCACCTCGATGCGCTCCTGGAAGCGACCCCACTTCCGGCGTTCGATCGGTTGCGTCTTCCAGGACTTCCGGCTGCTGCCCAACCGCACCGCGTACGAGAACGTGGCGTTCGCCCTCGAGGTGATCGGCAAGACCAAGGCGGTGGCCCGCCGGGTCGTACCCGAGGTGCTGGAGCTGGTCGGGCTCGGTGGCAAGGAGCACCGGTACCCGCACGAGCTCTCCGGTGGTGAGCAGCAGCGCGTGGCCGTCGCCCGGGCGTTCGTGAACCGTCCGCTGATCCTGCTCGCGGACGAGCCGACGGGAAACCTCGACCCGGACACCTCGATCGAGATCATGCGCCTGCTGGACCGGATCAACCGCACCGGCACGACCGTCGTGATGGTCACGCACGACTCCAACATCGTGAACCAGATGCGCCGCCGCGTCGTCGAGATCGAGAGCGGTCGCATCGTGCGTGACCAGGCCCGCGGCGTCTACGGGTGAGCCGACGCTCCATCCTCGCCGTACGACCTGACGACGAACATCTCACGCCGGAGAGCCGGAGGAACACCCGATGCGGATGAAGTACGTCCTGTCCGAGGTACTGGTCGGACTGTGGCGCAACGTCACCATGACCGTCGCGATGATCATCACGATGGCGGTGTCACTGACCATGCTCGGCGCCAGCGGCCTGATGTACCAGCAGGTCGGCGACATGAAGGACCTCTACTACAAGAACATCCAGGTCTCGATCTTCCTGAAGACCGACGTCAGCGAGCAGCAGCGTGACGACCTGGACGCCAAGTTGAAGAGCGACCCCCTGGTCAAGGAGGTCCTCTACGTCAACAAGGACGAGGCGTACAAGCGGTTCCAGGAGATGTACCAGGACGCTCCGGACCTGGTGAACGCCGTCAAGGCGGACCAGCTGCCCGAGTCGTTCCGGATCAAGCTGGTCAACCCGGAGCAGTACAAGACCATCTACGACCAGTACAAGGACACCGAGGGCGTCGACGAGATCGTCGACCAGAGCCGGCTGCTGGACAAGATCTTCGACATCCTCACCGCGATCCAGAACATCGCCCTGGCCGCCGCGATCGTGATGGCCGTCGCCGCGCTGCTCCTGGTCGCCAACACCATCCAGGTGGCCGCCTACAGCAAGCGGCGTGAGGTCGCGGTCATGAAGCTGGTCGGCGCGTCCAACTGGTTCATCCAGGCGCCGTTCGTGCTGGAGGCCGTGGTCGCCGGTCTGATCGGCTCACTGCTCGGCCTGATCGCGCTGATCGGCGCGAAGTACTTCCTCTTCGACGGGTCGTTGCAGGCGCTGCGCGGGCTGCTCTCGCCGATCCAGTGGTCGGACATCTTCCTGATGTTCCCGCTGATGGCCGGCGTCGGCGGCCTGGTCAGCGCGGTCACCGCCTGGGTCACGCTCCGCTTCTACCTGCGGGTCTAGTCACCGTACGGCTCTCCGAGGGCCCTTCCGCGCCAGGAATAAACGGCGCGGGAGGGCCCTTGTCGTTCGGGTAGCATGATCTCCGCCCGCCGGCCGGTCGGTGGGCGGATCACACGGAAGGAGGTGGCGCCGATGCCACGGGAAAAGGGTCGCAAGGTGGTCGCCTCCAACAAGAAGGCGCGCCACGACTACGCCATCCTCGACACGTACGAGGCGGGCATGGCGCTGACCGGCACCGAGGTGAAGTCGTTGCGTGCGGGTCGGGCCTCGCTGGTCGACGCGTTCGCCCAGGAGCGCAACGGCGAGTTGTACCTGCACGGCATGCACATCCCGGAGTACACCCAGGGCACCTGGACCAACCACGAGCCCCGGCGTACCCGCAAGCTGCTGCTCAAGCGCCTGGAGATCGACCGGCTGATCGGCAAGACCCGCGAGGGCGGGCTGACCATGGTGCCGTTGCAGGTCTACTTCTCCGACGGTTGGGCGAAGGTGGAGATCGCCCTGGCCAAGGGCAAGAAGTCGTACGACAAGCGGCAGGATCTGGCCAAGCGGGACGCCGACCGGGAGATCGCCCGGGTGGCGGGCCGGCGCGGCAAGGGGATGGACGACTGATTCGTCCCGTCCGTCCGGGTTCGCAGGTCGGACCCGGCCTCGGGATGAATCCGGTTGCGGCAGGCGTTACGCTTGTCGGAGCCGCCAACACCGGCGGCCCGTCGAGGGGGTGACTGGTTTCGACTTCGTACGTTGCGGCAGGGGAAGCGAGCCGAGGAAGCCGACGTCGTCTCGAGAATCGTTCGTCGGAAACCAATAAGCGCCAAGAACAATCGCGCTGACTTCGCTCTCGCCGCCTGAGGCGAGTAGTGAGTCTGTCGGCCTGGGAGTGCCTTCGACCCAGTTAGCCGGCATCAGCTAGAAGGCTGGCCAATCGGACCCGGTCGCGGGGTCCGTGCGGCGAGATCAATCAGCGACTGGGCCCGTCACACCGACTCGCTCGCGTGATCGGAGGGGCCGAGTAGAGGCACAGCGAGCTGCGCTCGGAGAAGCCCTGACAAACCGGCGAAGGACCCGGGTTCGATTCCCGGCACCTCCACCACCTGAACTGTGCGCCCCGATCCACCGGACCGGGGCGCACAGTCGTGTCCGGGGCCGCTCGGCCCGCTGCCCCCTGGGGCTGGTGCGACGCCTGGGACCGATGGGGCAGTCGGGTCGAATGAGGCGGTGCCGGAGCCTGGACAGGGTGCGGTCACGGGTCCACCATCGCTGTACGCGGAAGCACACGCAGCGCGGGAGGTGCCCATGGTCACCGGTCCGATCCAGCAGCCGTCCGTCGTTCCCACGGCGGTCCGCCCGCCCGCCGCCCGCCGCCCCGTCGGCGACCTGTCCGCCCTGTCCCGGGCGCTGGTCGTGCCGCCGGGGGAGCCGCACTGGCGGGAACGGGTCATCGGGCAGCTCGTCCCGGTCCGCCGGGGCTTCGCCGAACACGTCCGGCTCACCGAGGGGCCGGCCGGTCTCTACGCCGAACTGCTCGTCCAGGCGCCCCGGCTGCACCGGGGCGTACGGCTGCTGGCCCGGGAGCACAGGGCCATCGTCGTGGCGCTGGCCGACCTCCAGCACGCCGTCGAGTGGCCCGGGGTACGCGCCGAGGACCTGCGGCGGCGTACCGACGAACTGCTCGACGCGCTGGCCCGGCACCGGCAGCGCGGCGCGGACCTGCTCTGGGAGGCGTACCAGACCGACCTCGGCGGCGAGACCTGAGCCGGCGGAACCGGACGACGGCGCAGGTCGTCCAAGGGGTATGCGTCGACGTCTGGCACTGCTGAGCCTGCCCCTGGTCGCCGTGACCGCCTGCGCGCCGGCCGGCAGCGGCCCGGCCGACGGCGGGTCCGCCGGCCCCGACCCCCGCCGGGAGGCGTTCGCGCAACGGGCCGTCGAGGTCGCCGAGGCGTGGCGTCCCGGCCCGGCCTGGACGACCGGCTACGTCCCGTTGCAGGACCCGACCGTGCTCGTCGGCGACCCCGACTTCACCGCCGACACCGAGGCGGCGTTCCGGGCCGGCTGGTACCGCGACCAGATCGACCTGCCGGCCGGCCGCCCCGCCCCCGGCACGATCCGGTTCCCCGACGGGACGATCACCGTGCCGCTGGTCAGCGCGGCCGAGGCGTACCGGCAGCTCGACCAGGGCGACCCGCCGCCGTGCGAGGGCCGGCCCCGGGAGCCCCGCCCGACCGTCGAACCCGGGCCGGACGGCTCGGTCGCCAGCCCGGTCGCCACCGCCTGCATCCCGCTCACCGTCACCGCCGTGCGGCTCGGCACCGCCGACGTCCGGACCAGCCGGGGCGTCGCCGCGGTGCCGGCCTGGCTGTTCACCGTGGAGGAGTTGGCCGCGCCGGTGGCCCGGGTCGCGGTCGCGCCGCAGTCGGTGGGGGCTCCGCCGGCGCCGACCGCGCCCGCCCGGCCCGCTCCCGACGGGATGGTGGCCGCCCAGCATCTCCGCTCGGCCGACGGGGCGACGCTGACCTACGTGCTCGGGGTCGGCTCCTGCGACACCGGGATCACGCCGCTGGTGCGGGAGCAGGACGACGTGGTGGTGGTCGGCGGCGCGGTGACCCGGTCGACCGGCGTCTGCGACGAGATGCTCAAGCTGGAGCCGGTCACCGTCACCCTGACCGCGCCGCTCGGCGGGCGGCCGGTGCTCGACGTGGTCACCGGCCAGGTGCTCACCGTGCAGCCCGGCTGAGGCGTCAGAGGATCCGCGGCACCTCGCCGCCGACCGGCACCGGCAGCACCGTCGGCCGGTCGGCCCCCAGCGCCCGCTCCAGCGCCGACGGCAGCTCGTCCAGCGAGCCGACGCCGTGCGCGGCGCAGCCGTAGCCGTGGGCGATGGCGGTGACGTCCAGGCCGGGCAGCTCCAGACCGGGCACCCCGGGGGTGGACTTCAGCTCGGCGAACGCCTTGAGGATCGCGTACTGCCGGTTGGCCGGCACCACCACGGCGAGGGGCAGGCGCAGCTGGGCCGCGGTCCAGAGCGCCTGCACCGAGTAGTGGAAGGAGCCGTCGCCGATCACCGCGACCACCGGCCGGCCCCGCCCGGTGTCCCGCTCGGCCAGGGCGATGCCGACGGCCGCCGGCAGGCCGTAGCCGAGCCCGCCGCTGGCCATGGTGAAGTACGACGCCGGCCGGGTCACCGGCAGCCGGCGGCGCAGCGCGGCCAGGCTGGACGGTGACTCCTGGACCAGCACCCCGTCGGTCGGCCAGCAGTCGGCAAGCGCGGCGAAGAGCGCGTCGGCGCTCGGCGGGTCGGTCGGTTCGGGCGGCTCCGGTTCGGGCCGGGGCGACGGCGCGGGCCGGTCGGCCGGCGGCAGCAGGTCCAGCAGCGCGGCCAGGGTCAGCCCGGCGTCGCCGAGCAGGCTGTCGCCGACCGGGGCGCGCGCCGCCTCGTCCGGGTCGTCGGTGACGTGCAGCAGCCGGGCCCCGTCGGGCAGGTGCTGCCCGGGCACGTCCGGGTAGTAGCGGAACACCGGCGCGCCGACGACCAGCACGACGTCGTGGCCGCGCAGCTGCTCCGCCAGCGGCGCCATCGCGAACGGCAGCACGCCCCGGTAGTGCGGGTGCCGCTCGGGGAAGGCGGCCCGTTCCGGCGCGGGTGCGGACCACACCGGCGCGGCGAGCCGCTCGGCCACCGCCACGGCCGGCGGCCAGCCACCGGCCCGGTCCACCGCCGCGCCGAGGACCAGCACCGGGTTACGGCTCGCGGCCAGCAGCGCGGCGAACTCCCGCAGCCGCCGGGGGTCGGGGGCGAACCGGGTGGCGACGGTACGCACCTGTGGCGGCGGGTCGGCCGGCTGCTCCCAGTCGTCCAGCGGCAGGGAGAGGAAGACCGGCCCGGCCGGAGGCTGGGCGGCCGTGGCGTACGCCCGCATCACCGCCGCCGGCACGTCCTGCGCCCGGACCGGTTCGTGGCTCCACTTCACGTACGGCTGGGGCAGCTGGGTCGGGTGGCGCGCCGCCAGCCGGGGCTCCATCAGCAGCATCGTCCGGCTCTGCTGGCCGGCGGTGACGATCAGCGGGGTCCGGTTGTGCCAGGCGGTGACGAGGTTGCCCATGCCGTTGCCGGTGCCCGGGGCGGTGTGCAGGTTGACGTGCGCCGGGCGTCCGGTGGCCTGGGCGTACCCGTCGGCCATCGCCACCGCGGACGCCTCGTGCAGGGCGTGGACGTAGCGGAAGTCGGCCGGGAAGTCCTGGAGGAAGGGCTGCTCGGTGGAGCCGGGGTTGCCGAAGACGGTGGTCATGCCGAGGGCGCGCAGCAGCTCGTACGTGGTGTCCCGGACGGTCGCCATCGCACCTGCCTCCGTGTCGCCGCGCCGGCCGGCAGCGGTGCGGCCCCGCCTGCCGAATCTATCGGGGCGAGCCGGAGGGTTCGGGCGCTTTGCGCGGGTCGGGGCGACTCAGGGCAGGTCGAACGGGAGCGTGATGCCGTCCAGGGCGTGCCCGCACGGGCAGTCCCGGTCGGCCGGCAGTGCCGCCACCGCGTCCAGCAGCACCCCGCGCAGCCGGTCGGTGTTCTCGCCGAAGACGCGGAACACCTCCTCCTGGGTGACCGATTCGCCGGCCGCCACGCCCGCGTCCAGGTCGGTGACGAGCGCGATGGAGGTGTAGCAGAGCGCCAGCTCGCGGGCGAGCACCGCCTCGGGGTGGCCGGTCATGTTGACCACCGTGCCGCCCATCGCCGCGTACCACCGGGACTCGGCACGGGTGGAGAAGCGGGGACCCTCGACCACCACCACCGTGCCTCCGTCCACCGCCGGCACGTCCCGCCCGGCCGCCGCGCCGAGCAGCGTGCGCCGCCCCACCGGGCAGTACGGGTCACCGAACGCCACGTGCACCGCGCCCCGGTCGTAGTAGGTCTGGGTACGGCCGCTGGTCCGGTCGACGAGCTGGTCCGGCACCACGAAGGTGCCCGGCCCCAGCTCCGGCCGGAGTCCGCCCACCGCGCACGGGGCGAGCACCTGGCGCACCCCGAGCGAGCGCAGCGCCCACAGGTTGGCCCGGTACGGGATCAGGTGCGGCGGGTACCGGTGGTCGCGGCCGTGCCGGGGCAGGAACGCCACCCGCCGCCCGCCCACCTCGGCGATGGTGACCGCGTCCGAGGGCGCGCCGTACGGCGTGGCCACCTCGTGCTCGGTCGCGCCGTCGAGCAGCGCGTAGAGCCCTGACCCGCCGATCACCGCGATGTCCGCCGTCGGACCCATCGCACCTCCCTCGATCTTGCTCGATCACCCGCCCGTCAGACCTTAGCCAGCGCCCCGGACGCAGGCTATGGTGCCAGGCATGGCGGTGACAGCACGGACGGACGGCGGCGCCCCGTCACACGACCCGGCGCGCGGCTGACCATGTCCGAGATGCAGGAGGAGGGACGCGCGATCGGCGGTCGAGCCACGGAGTCGATGACCGGGCGGCTGCTGGTCGCGACTCCGGCCCTCAAGGACCCGAACTTCGACCGTACGGTGGTGCTGCTGGTGGCCCACGAGCCGGGCGGGGCGCTCGGCGTGGTGCTCAACCGGGCCACCGAGGTGCCGGTGGCGGACGTCCTGGGCGACTGGAGCGACCTGGCCCGCCACCCCGCGGTGCTGTTCGAGGGCGGCCCGGTGCAGCCGGACTCGGCGATCTGCCTGGCCCGGATGCGGCATCCGATGCGGCGGCTCAAGGGCTTCCAGCAGATCTCCGGCGCGGTGGGCACGGTCGACCTGTCGGCCGACCCGGAGAAGATGCGGGACAGCATCGGCGGCATCCGGGTCTTCGCCGGGTACTCCGGCTGGGGCTCCGGCCAGTTGGAGCAGGAGATCGAGGACGGGTCGTGGTTCGTCTTCGACGCGCTGCCCGGTGACGCCTTCGTGGACCGGCCCGACGACCTGTGGCCGATGGTGCTGCGGCGGCAGGGCGGGATGATGGCGGCGGTGGCCCACTTCCCGCCGGACGTGGCCCTGAACTGAGCCCCGGCGCGGGGGACCCCCGCGATATGACCATGCCGGCCGGCGTGTGTATAGTTCTCTCCGTGCCCGGGACACCGGGGACGACAGCAAGGGGCCGTGGCGCAGCTGGTAGCGCACCACACTGGCAGTGTGGGGGTCAGGGGTTCGAGTCCCCTCGGCTCCACCCGTGCACAAACGCCCTGGCGAGGGATCCGATCCTCCGCCAGGGCGTTCGTCGTTTCCGGATCAGCCTGCCCGCTGGGTGCCCCGGCCTTCAGTTGAGCTGTTCGGCCAGCCCGACGACGATGCCCTCGGGGCCACGGACGTAGCAGAGCCGGTAGCTGTCCGCGTACTGCGCCAGCTCGCCGACGAGTTCGGCGCCGTGGGCGCGTAGGCGGGCGACGACGTCCTCGATGTCGTCGACGGCGAACATGACGCGACGGATGCCCAGCGTGTTCGCGGGCGCGTCCTTCGGCTCGGCGCTGATCGCCTCCGGGGTGTGGAACCGGGCCAGCTCGATGCGGCCGTGGCCGTCCGGGGTCCGCAGCATCGCGACCTCCTGCCGGACGTCGTCGATGCCGATGACCTGCTCCACCCACCGTCCCTCGATCGGTGCCCTGCCCTCCAGTTCCATGCCGAGTTCGACGAAGAACTCGATGGTGGCGTCGAGGTCGTCGACGACGATGAGGACGTTGTCCATCCGCTGGATCGCCATGTGCGGGTCTCCTTCGTGTGTCGGCCACGGCGGCCGCATCCGCCCCGGGGACGGAGCCGCCGGGCCGATCTCGACATTCTCCGCCGCAGCCACCTCTCCCGCCCCGTGACGCGGCCGCCCGTCTGCGCTGCCCCGCTGTGGCGGTCGACCCGCGAGCGGCGATATGAGCGAAGCGCTATCTACCGCTCTCATCGACAGACGTCTACCTTCGGCCAATCACCGATGCGGATGGTTCAGCGTCACCCGCAGCTCCGCCCACCGCCCGAAGGAGTTCCCGAATGAACCGAGCCCTTGCCGGCGCGGCGGCAGCAGCGATCCTGCTGCCGGCCGGGCTGGTCGCCATATTCACCGCCGGGCCCGCCGGCGCGACATCCGGCCCGACGCCGGTTGCGCCGGCCGCCGAGGCCGCCTCACCCGAGATGCTCGCCGCCATGCAGCGTGACCTGGGCCTGACCGCCACCGCGGCGCGCGCCCGGATCGCCTCCGACGACGCCGCCAGCCGTACCCAACTGGCGCTGCGCAAGCGGCTCGGCGCCAGCTTCGCCGGGGCCTGGCTGGCACCGGACGCGAAGTCGCTGGTCGTGGCCGTCACCGACAGCGCCAAGGCCGCCGAGGTGTCCGCTGCCGGAGCCACCCCCAGGGTGGTGAGCCGCAGCGACGACCAGCTCGACCGGATCAAGGAGGGCCTGGACGCCGCGGCGGCCAAGGCGCCCTCGGCCTCGGTGCCCGGCTGGTACGTCGACGTGAAGACCAACACCGTCGTGGTCCAGGCCCGCGGCGGCACCGCCGCTGCCAGGGCCTTCGTCAAGGCCAGCGGCGTCGACGCCGCCGCGGTACGGGTGGTCCCCACCACCGAGCAGCCCCGGCTGCTCTACGACGTACGCGGCGGTGACGCCTACTACATGGGCGGCGGGCGCTGCTCGGTCGGCTTCTCCGTCAACGGCGGCTTCGTCACCGCCGGCCACTGCGGTACCACCGGCACCAGCACCACCGGCTTCAACCAGGTCGCCCAGGGCAGCTTCCAGGGCTCCTCGTTCCCCGGCAACGACTACGCGTGGGTCGCCGTCAACTCCAACTGGACCCCGCAGCCCTGGGTCAACAACTACGCCGGCGGCAACGTGACCGTGGCCGGCTCCACGGTGGCCGCGATCGGCGCGGCCATCTGCCGCTCCGGCTCGACCACCGGCTGGCGCTGCGGCACGGTGCAGGCCTACAACCAGACGGTCAACTACGCGCAGGGTTCCGTCTCCGGCCTGACCCGCACCAACGCCTGCGCCGAGCCGGGTGACTCCGGCGGGTCCTGGCTCAGCGGTCAGCAGGCGCAGGGCGTCACCTCCGGCGGTTCCGGCAACTGCAGCTCCGGCGGCACCACCTACTTCCAGCCGGTCAACGAGATCCTGTCCGCGTACGGCCGGACGCTGGTGACCAGCGGCGGCGGCACCCCGCCCCCGACCGGCTGCACCGGCTACGAGTTCTCCGTGAGCGGGTCGCTGTCCAGCGGCGGCAGCGCCTACCAGCCCAACAACAGCTACTACTACTCGTCGCTCTCCGGCACCCACCGAGGCTGCCTCGACGGCCCGACCGGCACCGACTTCGACCTCTACCTGCAGAAGTGGAACGGCAGCAGCTGGACTGCGGTGGCGCAGGGCACCTCGTCCGCCGCGGACGAGACCGTCTCCTACTCCGGCACGGCCGGCTACTACCGCTGGCGGGTGCACGCCTACAGCGGTTCGGGCAGCTACGCCCTCGGCTACAGCAACCCCTGACCGACCCGATCGCCGGGCCGCCCGCATCGCAGCACGCGATGCGGGCGGCCCCACGGTGTCCTGTCCTTCCGCAGGTGGAACCGTTCGTCGCCGGTGAGGGCCGCGAGCTGCGCCACGGAGAACGGCAGCGCCGTCAGCGCCGGGCCGGTGCCCAGCTTCCTGGCCTGTGCGACGTAGACCACCACCCCGTCCGGGTGCCGGTACGCCACCCACGGCTGCCCGGCTTGCTCTCCGACGGGATGGGGACGGTCCTGTGGCGCGGTGCCCGCGCGACCCTGCCGGGTGACGCCCGGCCGGGCGGACCCCTCGTAGGTGAAGGGGACGACTTTCACCCGGTGGGCGGACCCGGCGCGGCGGTACGGCTCAGGGCCGGCAGGGTTCCCGCCGTAGTGCCGCGTCGGGCTGGTCGGGGGCGTGCCATGCCGGGTTGAGTGCCAACGGCAGGGCCGGTGCCTGCCACGCTCCGGCGACCCGCTGGAGGGCTGAGTACTCCCACCGGAGCAGGTTGCTCGGCCGCTTGCCGGTGAGATGGTCGGCCAGGTGGCGCAGTCCGGCCGGCCGGTCGATCAGGTGGCCGTGGAAGCCGGCCATCTGGATCACGGGGATCTGGGCGTTGAGCTCCGCCGGCACCGTGATGGCGTCGACGATCGGCAGGAGCGCGATCATCCGTACGCCCGGCACCGGGCAGAGCAGGCGGTTGCGGTAGAACGGGGCGTCGTCCAGCAGGGAGCGGATGAACGGCGAGTCGGGCGTGTCCGGCGCCTCGCTGGTGGCTTCCATCAGTTTGAACATGCCGCGCAGTTGCCAACCAGTGGCGATGCCCCAGCCCGAACGGGCCTGCGGCGGTGGGTAGTAGATCCGCCCGGCCCGCAGGATCGGGCTGTCCAGCACCACCGTGTCGACCGCCGGGTGCGGGTAGCGGTCCAGGTAGTAGCGGACGACGAGGGCGCCTTCGCTCTGTCCGATCAGCGAAACCGGTTTACCGCTGCGTGCGTGGAGTTGATCCACCTGGGTGGCGAGCAGTTGGGCGCTGGTGGACAGCGCCTGGTGGGTGTCGACCGGTGCGTAGAACACCGGCTTGCCGTGGTTGTCGGTGCCCCGGTACGAGAAGCGCACGATGGGAGGTTGGGATTCTGACGGGTCGCCGTAGTGGGCCGAGTTGTAGCCGCCGAGGAAGATCACCGGATGGCCGATGTCCCCGAACTGTGGCAGGGCGTCGATGGGTTGCAGCGACTGGCCGGCGCCGCGGGCCCCCCGGTCCTCGGCGTACTCGACCAACAGCAGGCTGCTCACCACCATGGCGACGACCAGTGGCGTCACGGGCAGTCGGGCCCACCGCACCCGTTGCTGGAGTACGGTGGCACGCACCTTCTGCCGCCACAGCAGGCCGTTGACCATGCCGGCCACGGCGGCTGCCGGTACCGTCAACCGGTCCGGGACGGACCAGACCAGCGCGGCGCCCGCGGTGAGGGTCACGAAGTTGAGCAGCGACCAGCCGACGATGGCGGCCGACGGCAGGCCGCGCCACCAGCCCGGCACGATCCCGCCCCGTTGGAGCAGCGGAGCCAGGATGATCACCGGCACCAACTCGAGGAACTGGAAGTAGGCCAACGAGACGTCCGAGGCGACCACGGCCAGCGCGGTCCACGGCGAGAGGATCACGGCGACGACGGCCGCGAAGGCCAGGTTGCGCCCGGCCAGCCGGCGAAGCGACGGGCACGGCCGCTCGGCCGGCCAGGCGAGCGCGACCAGTACGGCCGAGAACAGTCCGCGGAACACGATGGCGCCCAGCAACAGGCCGGCGAACATGGCCCAGGAGTTGTGGTACACCAGCACCCAGCGCAGGTCGAAGAACGCCCCGTACGGCGAGATCGCGCTTGCCTGGGGCGCCAGGCCGAACGCCGAGGTGAAGTCGACGGCGTACAGCACGGCCGCCACGGCCGCCGCCGGTACGGCGGTCAGGACGAGCAGCCACAGCAGTCGTACCCGCTCGGGGCGCACGGTTCCTCCCTTCCGCCGGCCGACCGGAGGGTGTGAGACCCAGTTGGGCCCAACTTACCGTTGCGCGACTATTTACTGACGAAGTAGGCGAGACCCGGGTAATTGCGGCACAGTTACGTGTGGTGCCCGGCTCCGGGGCCGTCCGTCCTCGACGAAGGAGAGGGGTATGCGGGTCACGTGGGCGGCGGCGACGGTGGTGGCCGCGGCGATCACACTCACCACCGGCGCCTGCGGTGGGGACGACAGCGGCCCCGGCGTCATCGAGAAGGCCACGGAGACGAAGACGCTCGCCATCGGAGTGATTCCCGACCAGCCGGGTCTCAGCCTGAAGACCGACGGCACCTACGTGGGCTTCGACATCGAGATCGGAAAGATCGTCGCCAAGGGACTCGGCGTCGACCCGGCCGACATCCAGTGGAGGGACACCAGCCTGCCGGACCGCGAACGGGTCATCAAGGAGGGCGCGGTCGACCTGGTGGTGTCCGCCTACACGATCAACGAAGCGCGCAAGAAGGAGGTCAGGTTCGCCGGTCCGTACTACGTCGCCGGCCAGGATCTGCTGGTCAAGACCGACTCGACGCTCAGCGGGCCGGAGGACCTCGACGGCAAGGTCGTCTGCTCCAATGCCGGCTCGACGTCGGCCAGGCGGATCCGGTCGCAGTACCCGAAGGTCCGCCTGCAGCAGTACGACTCCGACTACCGGTGCCTGGCGGACCTCGAGTCGGGCGCGGTCGACGCGATGAGCACCGACGACGTGGTCCTCCTCGGCTACTCCATGCGGCCGCAGTACGCGGGCAAGTTCAAGCTGGTGGGCAAGACCTTCTCGGAGGAGCCCTACGGCATCGGGATGAGGAAGAAGGACAAGGCCGGCTGCGAGAGGATCAACCAGATCCTGCTGGCCGCCGCGCGGGACGGGTCCTACCAGGCCGCCTGGACCGCCACGTTGGGCAAAGGTGGCAACTCGGTACCGACGCTGGACGCCGGCAGGATGAGCCACTGCAGTTCGTGAGTGACCAGGGCCGGCGGCGGCAACGTACGCCGTCGGGCCGGCGGGGTGAGGGCTCCGCCACGCCGCGCAGCCCTCACCCGCCTGCTACTCGGCCACGACGATCATGTGGCCCTGGCCGGGGATGCCGTCCATGTTGGTCATGCTGTACATCTGGCTGGCGTTGACCAGGTGGTGGTCGTCGTGGGCGGGGTCCCACACGATGAACTTGTCGATGTCGTAGGTGCCGTTGCTGTTCTTGATGCCGGCATAGCCCTGCACCACCAGGTAGTGCATGGTGAAGTAGTCGTCGTTGCTCCACCAGGGGATGTCCTTGGCCTGCACGACGATGGCGGCCGGCTGGCTCAGGTCGACCGAGCGGGCGAGCTTGTTCATCACCAGCTTCCACTTGTCGCTGGAGACGCCCTCGGCCGCGTAGTCGTGGTACACGTAGCTCGTGAGCCCGGACCTGCCGGCGAGTTCGGCGTTGAGCACGTCGCGCACGTCCCACGGGTTGGTGCCGAGTGAGTCGGTGCCGAGCTTGGCGGCGTACCCGGCCTGCGTGTCCAGCGGCGTCTTGCCGAGCGACTTGAGGATCGCCTGCAGCGCGGTCGGGCCGCACCAGGTGCCGGTCTGCTGCTCCTCGCCGTTGACGTTCATGCTGGCCACCCGCAACGTGTGCTTCCAGCCGCCGTTGATCTCGATGCCGGTCTGCAGCACCGTCGTCCTCCCGGCTGTCGAAACGAAGCTCGGCCCGTCGCAGGATCTGTCGTTGCCGTAGTACGCCGCCTGGCAGGTGTTCAACGTCAGGTCACCGGCTGAGTCGATCATCGTCAGTTTTCCCCGGACGACCGCGGAGGTGCTCAGCGGCTTCGCGTACAGGTGGGCCTTGACGCTGCTGCCGGAGTACTCCAGGCAGCCGGCGTAGTACACACCCGGGTACGCCGAGGCGGCGCACAACTCCTCACCGCTGTCGACGCCGTCGTTCTCCGCGTCCTCGTCGGAAATGGCCCTGGTGCCCCACTTCTTGTCGGTGGACGGGTCGGCGACCGGGGCGACGACGGCGTAGATGTTGTCGTACGTGTGCACCGCCCCGGGGTTGCCGGGGTCGAACGGGCCGACCTTCTTCACGGTGTTGCCGTAGTTGCCCTCGATGGTGGTGATCCGGCCGTCCGGCAGCACGTCGACGACGACCCCGATGTGCTGGCTGGAGTAGTAGCCGTTGCCGTAGAGGACCACGTCGCCGGGGCGGATGTTGGACTTCGAGCGCAGCAGGCCGTGGTTGCGGCCCCAGGTCTCGAAGGTGCCCGAGTACGGGAAGTACACGTCGATACCGGCCTGCTGCCAGGTCCACGAGGCGAACATCGAGCACCACGGATCGCCGCACTTCACGGTGCCGTGGTAGCCGTAGGGGTTGCAGTTGTCGCCCCACTCGTCGGTGCCGAGCTGCCCGTAGGCGGCGTTGACGATCGCCGAGCGGATGTCCGACGAGGCGACGCTGCCCGGGCTCGGGGTCGTGGGCACGGTCGGGTTGCCCGGTCCTCCGGTGGGCTTGGGATCGTTGTCGCAGCGCGGCAGGATGATGTCGACCGAGCCGGTGGAGACGTAGAAGTCCGGCACCCACAGCCCGTCGCTGGTCTTGTCCCACACCGCCGAGCCGCCATAGTTGAACTCACCGTACGCCTGGCAGGTGATGGTGAGGTAGCTGCCGCCCGGGTACTTGTCGACGACGCTGCCCGAGGTCAGGCTCTTGCCGTAGTAGCCGTTGAGGGTGGTCTTGGCGAGGAACCGGTTCCCGCCGCCGGACGGCGGGTCGCTGTCGCACTGGCGCATCACGAGGCTGCTGGATCCGGTGATGACGTAGAAGTCCGGGATCCACAGCCCGTCGCTGGTCATGTCCCAGATCGCCGAGCCGCCGTAGTTGACCTCGCCGTACGCCTGGCACATGACGGTGACGTAGCTGCCCTCACCGTACTTGTCCCAGACGTTGCCCGCGCCGAGGCTCTTCTCGAAGTAGCCGTTCAACGTCGCGCGGATCTTGAACTGGGTGCCACCGTTCGGGTTGGTGGCCACGCCGCCGCTGATGCCGATCGACGAGCACAGCGGAACGCCGGTGATGCGACCGCTGGTGCCGGTGCTGACGTACGCGTCGGGCACCCAGTAGCCGTCCGTCGTGTAGATCCACAGCGTCGAGCCACCGACCGCGACCCCGTAGTCCTGGCAGCGCACCCAGAGCGAGCTGCCGTCGGGGTACGCGTCGACGCGGATGCGGTCGTTCGGATCGGCGCTGCCGCGGCCGTCGATGGCGACCTTCACCGGATAGGGGCCGGAGTTGGCGCCGCCGCCCGACGGGGTGCCGTTGATGCCGATGGACAGGCAGCGCGGGACGCCCGCGACGAAACCGCTGCTGCCGGTGCGCACGTAGGCGTCGGGAATCCAATAACCCTCACGGGTGTAGTCCCAGACAGTGCTGCCGCCGGCGCTCATGCCGGAGTCCTGGCAGCGCAGGTAGATCTGCTCACCGCTGAGGTACAGATCGGTCGCGGTACGGTCGTTCGGGTCCATGCTGCTGCGACCGTCGATCGCGGTCGTGGCGGGGTAGGGCCCGTACAGCGGGAAGGTCGGATCGGCTTGTGCGGGAGACGCGATCGCCACGGCGGCGACCAGTGCCGTGCAGGCACTGACCGTCATGGCGAGCACGCGTTGCAGGGTACGCAACGGGGGATGCTCCGTTCAGAGATGGCGAGCGATCCGGGCGGTCGCTCATCGGCTCATCAGAGCGAAGCGGGTGGGGCCGCACAAGGTGGCTCATGGTGGAGGTTCCACGGCCGAACCCGGTCGGGCTCGTGCGTGGGGCGCGGCGACCGCCACGCCCCACGCCGTCCCGCCTCACCGCAGATGGAACCGTTCGTCGCCGGTCAGCGCCGCGAGCTGCGCCACGGAGAACGGCAGCGCCGTCAGCGCCGGGCCGGTGCCCAGCTTCCCGGCCTGGGCGACGTAGACCACCACCCCGTCCGGGTGCCGGTACGCCGCCCACTGGTCGAACCGGTCGTCGCCGGTGGCCCGGACCACCACGCCGACCTGCCGCCCGCCGACGGCGGTCACCTGGCACTCGCCCTGCATTCCCCAGAACTGCCGGGCCAGGTCGCACGGTTCGGAGGGCAGCGCGTTGCCCGCGGTGTGCACCTCGACGGCCAGGCGACCCGTCCGGTCCCCCTGCTTCAGGGTGACCGAGGAGAGGTAACTCCACACGTCCACACCGTTGAGCCTGTCCTCGAACTGGGCCTGGTGCTGCCGCGGCAGCTGGTCGGCAGGCTGGTTCGGGAGGTTCTCCGGTGCGGTGTAGCCGGCCGGCACCACGGCGACGATCGCGTCGAGCAGCCGTACCCCCTGGTCGTGGCGGGTGCCGGCCGATGCGGTCCGGTCCTCCTGCGGCCGGCCGTCCGGTCCGGTCGGCCACGGCTGCCCGGTCTTGGTCTCCGACGGGGTGGGCAGGGCCGGTGGCGGGGTGTCGGTGGGCCGGGGACTCGCCGCCCCGGGGGCCGCCGCGCTGAAGCCCCGGCCGCCGGTGGTGTCGATGGCCGTGATCCCGGCGACGCCGGCGACCGCCAGCACCGCGGCGGCGGCGCCGGTGCAGGCCCAGGCGGTGTGCCGGCGGGCCCGGGCCCGCCGTGCGACGGCCAGCGCGGTGGCCGCGTCCAACGGTGGCGGCGCGTCGACCTCCGCCATCTCGCTGCGCAGTGTCTCGCGCAACTCTTCCCCGTTCATCGTTCCCCCTTCTCGATCCCGCTGTAGGTGGGGGTCAGGAGCCCGCGCAGGGTGTCCAGGCCGCGAGCCGCCTGGCTCTTGACCGTCCCGGCCGAGCACCCGAGCAGTGCCGCCACCTCGTCGATGGGCAGGTCCTCCCAGTACCGGAGCACCAGGACGGCCCGCTGGCGCGGCGGTACGGCCGCCAACGCCCGGAGCATCACCAGCCGGTTCTCCGGCGAGTCGGGCGGGGTGGGCCGTTCGGCGTCCTCCCCGCCCACCCGCTCCCGCCGCCACCAGCCGCGCCGCCGCTCGTCCAGGAAGGTCCGGACCAGGATCTGGCGTACGTAGGCGTCGAGCACCTCGTGCCGCGCCACCCGGTTCCAGACCAGGTAGAGCTTGGTGAACGCGGTCTGGACCAGGTCCTCCGCCCGATGCCAGTCACCGCAGAGCAGGTACGCGGTGCCCCGCATCGACGCCGACCGTGCGGCGAAATACTCCGCGAACGCGGTGTCGCGATCGCCCATTCGAGCCTCCGATCCCCGATTCGGAGATAGTCACGCGGGGTCGGCCGTCCAGGGTTGCAGCCGGATCGACGGCTTCGGCGCACGGCCCGCCGGCGCGGGCCCGATCGTGTCCGGTGGACCCGGACGGGCGGCGACCGCGCGGGGCGTCGTCACGGTTGACCGTCCGTCGTGCCGTGGACCGCGCGGGCGCACCGCGCGCCGAGGGCTCGGACGGCGTCGACGAACTCCGGTGGCCCGGACGCGGTGAAGTCGACGCCGAGCACCGTGACCATCCAGGCCAGGTCGGCGGGGGTGTCGGCGCCGAGGTGCAGCAGGCAGCTCGTCGCGTCGACGGCCTCGACGGCGCCCATGCCGGGCCAGAGCCGCCCGGCCACGACGGTCGCCGGCTCGGGCACGGTGACCGTGGCCCGCACCGCCCACGGTCCGACGGAGAGCTGCCGCGCCAGGTACCCGGCGGCGTCGCCGCCGGGTGGTTCCCGGCGGGTGAACCGGGGGCCGGTCGGCGTCCACGGCCGCAGCCGGTCCACCCGGAACGACCGCCAGTCGTCACGGTCCGGGTCCCAGGCGACCAGGTACCAGTGCCGGCCCCAGCTGACCAGGGTGTGCGGCTCGACCAGCCGGGTCGACCGGCCGCCGTGGTGGTCGGTGTAGTCGAACCGCAGCCGCTCCCGGCGGTGGCAGGCGTCGGATATCGCGGTGAGCACGTCCGCGTCCACGGTCGGCCCGGGGTGCGTGGCCCGGACGGTCGCCTTCTGCACCGCCGTGACCCGGTGCCGCAGGCGCGACGGCAGTACCCGCTCCAGCTTGGCCAGCGCGCGCAGGGCGGTCTCGTCGATGCCGGTCACCGCGCTGGCGGCGGCGGTGCGCAGCCCGATCGCGACCGCGACCGCCTCGTCGTCGTCGAGCAGCAGGGGAGGCAGGGCCGCGCCGGCGCCCAGCCGGTAGCCGGCGGTGCCCTGGGCCGCGTGCACGGGGTAGCCCAGCTCCCGCAGGCGGTCGACGTCCCGGCGTACCGTCCGGACCGTCACGCCGAGCTGGTCCGCCAGCTCGGCGCCGGACCAGTGCCGGTACGTCTGCAACAGCGACAGCAGCCGGAGCAGCCGCGCGGACGACTTCACCATGACCACGAGAATGCCAGCCACTTAGGTCCGAAGCTGACCTGACCGGCTCCTACCGTCAGGTCCGTGACGACATCACCGGACATTCAACCCTTCCGTATCGACGTGCCCGGCTCCCAGCTGGACGACCTGGCGGCTCGGCTGGCGAACACCCGCTGGCCCGACCTGCCCGACGTCGGCTGGCACCGTGGCGTGCCGGTGTCCTACCTGCGCACGCTCGCCGACCACTGGCGCACCGGGTACGACTGGCGCCGGCACGAGGCGGCGCTCAACGAGATCCCGCAGTACGTCACCGAGATCGACGGTCAGCGGCTGCACTTCCTGCACGTGCGTTCGCCGGAGCCGGACGCGACGCCGCTGCTGCTGCTGCACGGCTGGCCGGGCTCGTTCCTGGAGTTCCTCGACAGCATCGGCCCGCTGACCGATCCGAAGGCCCACGGCGGCGACTCGGCCGACGCGTTCCACCTGGTGATCCCGTCGCTGCCCGGCTTCGGGTTCTCCACGCCGCTGTCCGGGCCCGGCTGGGGCAGCGAGCGGATGGCCGGCGCGCTCGTACGGCTGATGGAGCTGCTCGGCTACGACCGCTACGGCGTGCAGGGCGGCGACACCGGGTCCTGGGTCGCCCCGGCGATCGGCCGGCAGGCCCCGGACCGGGTGGTCGGGGTCCACCTCAACGCGCTGCTCACCTTCCCGAGCGGCGCGGACGGGGAACTCGACGGGCTCACCGAGGTGGAGCGGCAGCGCGTGGCGGCGATGGACGGCTACAACGACGGCTACCTCCAGATCCAGGCGAAGTCACCGCACACCCTGGCGTACGGGCTGCACGATTCCCCGGTCGCCCAGCTCGCCTGGATCGTGGAGATGTTCCAGCGGCTGACCGACCACCCCGACGACGGGCTGGCCGAGGACGTGATCGGCCGGGACCGGTTGCTGACCACCGTGACGCTCTACTGGCTGACCGGTGCGGGCGGCTCGTCCGCCCAGGTCTACTACGAGGACATCACCGCCTCCGGGTGGAGCGGCGAGGCGTGGGGCGACGACACGGGATCCGGCGCCGACGACGCCGGCTGGGAGTCGGCCGCGGCGGGTGGCGTGCCCGTCGGGGTCCTGGTCGCGACCGCCCGGGACGTCACGGTCCGCCGGTTCGCCGAGCGCGACCACCACGTCGTGCACTGGTCGGAGTACGACCGCGGCGGGCACTTCTTCGCGCTGGAGCAGCCCGACCTGTTCGTCGCCGACGTGCGGCGGTTCTTCGGTACGGTCCGCTGACCGGACGCCGGTGCGAGGACGTCACCGCCCGGGCCGGGCAGCCGCCGGCCCGGGCGGTGACGGGCGTCGGTCAGTGCTCCCGGTAGGTGGCGAGGTCGAAGTCGGCGTACGCGCCGTCGCCGCCGAGGTCCTGCACCCACAGGCCGAGGAACGCGCCGGTGAATCCCCAGGCCGCCGGCTCGCCGTCGATGATCAGCGCGGCGTGCTCGTCGGAGAGGATGGTGGCGTCCAACTGCACCGGGAGCTGTCGCCAGCCGGCGCCGAGGTCGTAGCCGAAGCGCACGACGGGCCCGTCGAACACCGCCCGCAGGCCGACCCGGCCGGCCCCGGTGGCGTCGACGCTCAGCGCCGGGTACGGGGTGCGCCGGCCGCTGTCGGAGCTGAGCAGCTCCAGCACCGTCCGCCCGTCGTCGGCGCGGGTCAGGTAGAGGTGGTGCCAGTTGAGGGTGTTGTAGTAGGCGGTGATCCCGGCCAGTTGGCGGTGGTCGACCGGGTCGAACTCGACCACGGTCTCCAGCGAGCAGTGCGTCGCGCCGACGCGCCGGGCGACCAGGCTGGGGGCCTGCCGACCCACCGGTGACTGTCCGCCGTGCACCCGCAGGTACGACGGGCGTGACCGCAGGTCGATCCAGTCCGGGGTGGCCGGCCGGCGCAGCGTCGACCAGCAGTTGCCCAGCTCCGGCTCGTCGAAGTGGTCGGTGGCGGGCTCCGCCGGCCACGGATGCGCGGGCAGGCCGGGCGCGACGACCTCGTCCGCCGGCACGCCTCCGGGGATGCGGGGCCAGCCGCCCCGGGGCCACTCGACCCGCTGGATGGCGGTCTCCCGCCCCAGCACGCAGTTGCCCAGCGGGGTGTAGGGGCGGCCGACCAGGTGGGCCAGGTACCACTCGCCGTGCGGGGTGCGGACGAGGCTGCCGTGGCCGGCCTTCTGCAACCGCAGGTCGGGCCGGCCCACGGAGGTCAGCAGCGGCCCGTCCGGGTCCACCTCGTACGGCCCGAACAGCTCGCGCGATCGGGCCACCGTGACCTGGTGCTCCCAGCTGGTGCCGCCCTCGGCGGTGATCAGCCAGTACCAGCCGTCGTGGCGGTACAGGTGCGGGCCCTCGGTGAGCCCGACCGGGGTGCCGGTGAACAGCAGGCGGGGCCGGCCGACGAGACGGCGCGCGGCCCGGTCGTACTGTTGGATCTCGATGCCGCCGAAGCGGTCGCGACCGGGCCGCCAGTCGGCGCTCATGCTCAGCAGCCAACTGGTGCCGTCGTCGTCGTGGAACAGCGAGGCGTCGAAGCCGTGCCCGTGCAGTTTCACCGGGTCGGACCAGGGCCCGTCGATGGTGGGGGCGGTGACCAGGTAGTTCTGCGGGTCCCAGTAGCCGCTGGCGAAGCTGGCCACGTCGCTGTAGACGAGGTGGAACTCGCCGTCGTGCCAGGACAGGTCGGGTGCCCACACGCCGTTGGAGTCGCCGCAGCCGCGCAGGTCGAGCAGGCGGCGTTCGGTGATGATGCCGCCCAGCGGGCGCCAGTGCACGAGGTCGCGCGAGTGGTGCACGCGGACCCCGGGGTACCACTCGAAGGTCGAGGTGGCCAGGTAGTAGTCGTCGCCGACCCGCAGGATCGACGGGTCCGGGTGGAACCCGGCGAGGACGGGATTGCGGATCGACCGGGCAGCGGTCGCCACGTCAGCGGTCTCGGTCGACACGGACGCTCCTCTGGTGCAGCTCTCGGAAACTTTCGAAGAGATTCCGGAAGTTCGGGAAGTGCTGCACACGCTATCTGTTCTCGGCGCGTTGCGACAGACCCCTTGACCCGCGCGGAATCAGCTCGTAGCGTGCCGGCCATCGATCGGTAATACCGAGCAACATCCCGAAAGTTTCGGAGCTAGACGTTGGATGTCCCGCCGGTCTGATCGGCGTCCGAGCACCTTGTGAGTCCTCGAAGGGATGGACCATGACAGCGCACCTCTCCCGCAGAACGCTGCTCGGCCTCGTCGGCGCCGGTGCCGGCGCCTACCTGCTCAGCGCCTGCAGCGACGACGAGTCCGGCGACCCGGACGGCCCGCAGACCATCAACTGGTGGCACATCCAGAACACCGAGCCGATGCTGCCGGTGTGGGCGGCGATGGCCCAGGAGTACCAGAGCGCGCACAGCAACGTCACCGTCAAGATCCAGCCGCTGGAGAACGAGGCGTTCAAGGCCAAGCTGACCACCGCCACCCAGGCCGGCGACCCGCCGGACCTCTTCCAGTCCTGGGGCGGCGGCGTGCTCAAGCAGCAGGTGGACGCCGGCCTGGTCAAGGACCTCACCGACGACGTCGAGCCGTGGATCGGTGGCCTGGTGCCCGCCGCCCTGCAACCGTTCACCATCGACGACCGGATCTACGGCGTCCCGTTCGACGTCGGCATGGTCGGCTTCTGGTACAACAAGGACCTCTTCGCCCGCGCCGGCATCACCGCGATGCCGACCAGCTGGTCCGGCGTGCTCGACGTGGTCCGCAAGCTCAAGGCCGCCGGGATCGTCCCGATCGCGCTGGCCGGCAAGGACAAGTGGCCCGGCCACTTCTACTGGGCCTACCTGGCGATGCGCATCGGCGGACTCGGCGCCCTTCAGCAGGCCGCCAAGGACAAGAACTTCGACACCCCCGACTTCGTCGCCGCCGGCGAGCGGCTCAAGGAACTGGTCGACCTGCAACCGTTCCAGAAGGGCTTCCTCGGCGCCGAGTACGGCTCCCCGGACGGGCAGGCCGCCACCATCGGCAACGGCGGCGCGGCCATGGAACTCATGGGCCAGTGGGCGCCGTCGGTGCAGGCGTCCAGCTCCACCAGCAAGAAGGGCCTCGGCGACAAGCTCGGCTTCTTCCCGTTCCCCGCCGTCGACGGGGGCAAGGGCTCCGCGTCGGAGGTGTTCGGCGGCGGCAACGGCTTCGCCGTCGGCAAGGACGCCCCCGCGGCGACCGTCGACTTCCTCAAGTCCCTGCTGACCGCCGACAGCCAGCGCCGGGCCGCCAAGACCGGCGCCGTGCTGCCCACGGTCAAGGAGGCCGCGCCGGCCATTTCCGACCCGAACAGCAAGGTCGTCGCGGAGAACCTGGCCAACGCCACCGGCTTCCAGCTCTACCTCGACCAGGCGTACCCGCCGGCCGTCGGCCAGCAGGTCAACGACAGCGTGGCCGAGCTGATCGCCGGCAACAAGTCACCGGCGCAGGTCGTCAAGGACGTCACCCAGGTGGCGAAGAGCCAGTAGCCGTGGCGGCCCCCGCACCGGCCGATGGCCGGTGGCGAGAACCGAGTGGAGCAGGCATGACCAGTTCATCGGCCGTGTCGGGCGCGTTGCGCGGTGACGCGGCGACCGACCCGCCGGCCCGGGGGCCGGCCACCGCGCGGGTGCGCGGCCGCCGGCCCCGGCCGTCCCGCCGCGCCACTCTCGCGGCCTTCCTGACCCCGTCCCTGGTGCTGTTCGTGCTGCTGGTCGTCGCTCCGATCGCGGTGGCCAGCTACGCCAGCCTGTACAAGTGGAACGGCTTCGGCCTGCCGGAGAACTTCGTCGGGCTGGACAACTACACCCGGGCCTTCGCCGACCCGACCTTCCGGGGCGACCTGTGGCGCGGGCTCGTGCTGATCGTGCTGTCCCTGGTGGTCCAGCTGCCCGTCGCGCTGGGCCTGGCCATGCTGCTCAACCAGCCGCTGAAGGGCCGTAGCGTCTACCGGCTGGTCTTCTTCGCCCCGTACGTGCTCTCCGAGGTCACCACGGCCGTCCTGTTCACCCTGGTGTTCTCGCCGAACCGGGGGCTGGGGGAGACGATCTCCCGGTGGCTGGGGGCCGACGCCGGCGCGGTCTTCGGTGACCCGGACACCGTGCTGTTCGCCGTCTTCCTGGTGGTGTCCTGGAAGTACTTCGGCCTGTACATGATCCTCTTCCTGGCCGCCCGGCAGAGCATCCCCAAGGAGCTGTCCGAGGCCGCCGTCACCGACGGCGCCAGCGCCTGGCAGGCCTTCCGCCACGTCACCCTGCCGCTGCTCGGGCCGACGATCCGGATCAGCGTGTTCCTGTCGGTGATCGGCACCATCCAGCTGTTCGACATGGTCTGGGTGCTCACCGGCGGCGGCCCGATCCACGCCTCGGAGACCATGGCCGTGACGATGTACCAGTACGGCTTCCGCCGCTTCGAGGTCGGCTACGCCAGCGCGATCAGCATCGTCATGTTCGTCCTGAGCCTCGTCTTCGCCCTCTTCTACCAGCGCGTCGTCATGCGCCGGGACACCGAGGGCGCGCTCACCAACCAAGGAGACCAGCGATGACCGGCACGGCGAACCCGGCCCTGCGGACCCGCCGGCTCGTGCTGCACCTCGTCTGCATCGCCGTCGGCGCGCTCATCGTCGTACCGGTCTGGTTCGGGGTGCTCGGCGGCTTCAAGGACAACGGGCAGCTCTCCACCAACCCCCTCGGCTGGCCGGATCCGTGGGTGCCCGGCAACTACACCGGCATCCTCGGCTCCGGGGTGTTCTGGCGGCAGCTCGGCAACAGCGTCCTCATCGCGCTGTCCAGCACGATCGTCGTGGTCGGCGCGGCGGCGATGGCGGCCTTCGTCTTCGCCCGCTTCGCCTTCCGGGGTCGGGAACTGCTGTTCACCCTGTTCGCGATCGGGCTGATGTTCCCGTTCGCGGTGGCCATCCTGCCGCTGTTCGTGCTGCTGCGCGGCATGGGCCTGCTGGACAACCCGCTCGGGGTGATCCTGCCCCAGGCCGCCTTCGGCCTGCCGATCACCATCGTCATCCTGCGTCAGTTCTTCCGCACCATCCCCGGCGAGGTCGAGGAGGCCGCCACCCTCGACGGGTGCAGCCCGCTCGGGTTCTTCTGGCGCATCCTGCTGCCGATGGCCCGTCCGGCCCTGGCCACCGTCTCGGTGCTGGCCCTGGTGAGCAGTTGGAACAACTTCATGCTCCCGCTCGTGGTGTTCACCGACCAGAGCTGGTGGACCCTCCCGGTCGGGGTGCAGGCGTTCCAGGGCCAGTACGCCGACGACACCGCCCGGGTGCTCGCCTACGTGGTGCTGTCCATGCTGCCCGCCCTCGGCTTCTACGCGGTGGCCGAACGCCAGCTCATCGGCGGTCTGGCCGGCAGCGTCAAGGGCTGACCGACCAGCCCTGCGGTAGCCTTCTGCGACCGTAGGATCCCGCCACGACGAAAGGGTGGACCGTGGACTCCGACAACAGCCGGAACGTCACCATCGCGATGATCGCGCGTTTGGCCGGCGTCTCCGTGCCCACGGTCTCCCGGGTCCTCAACGGCCGGTCCGACGTCGCCCCGCAGACCCGGGAACGCGTCGAGGACCTGCTCTCCCGGCACGGCTACCGCCGCCGCCCGCCGAGCAGGCGCACCAGCTCCGCCCTGATCGACCTGGTCTTCAACGACCTCGACAGCCCGTGGGCGGTGGAGATCATCCGTGGGGTGGAGGACGTGGCGCACAGCAGCGGCGCGGGCACCGTCGTCTCCGCGATCCACCGGCGTACCTCCTCGGCCAAGCAGTGGCTCGACAACATGCGTACCCGCTCCACCGAGGGGGTCATCTTCGTGACCTCCATGGTGGAGCCGCCGTTGCAGGCCGAGCTGCGCCGGCTCCGCCTGCCGGTGGTCATCGTCGACCCGGCCGGGGTGGCCCCGCAGGACGCGCCGACCATAGGCGCGACCAACTGGGAGGGCAGCCTCCGCGCCAACCAGTACCTGCTCGGCCTCGGTCACCGCCGGATCGGCTTCATCGCCGGCCCACCGCAGCTGATGTGCAGCCGGGCCCGGATGGACGGCTACCGCGCCGCCCTCGAAGCCGCCGGCATCACCATCGACGACGCCCTGATCCGCCCCGGCAACTTCTACCACGAGGCCGGGTACACCGCCGGCACGCACCTGCTGGCGCTGCCCGACCCGCCGACCGCCATCTTCGCCTCCAGCGACCAGATGGCGCTCGGCGTCTACGAGGCGGTCCGCAAGCGGGGCCTGCGGGTGCCCGACGACATCAGCGTGGTCGGCTTCGACGACCTGCCCGAGGTCCGGTGGTGCTCGCCTCCGCTCACCACGATCCGCCAGCCGCTGGCCGAGATGGGCATGCTGGCCGCCCGTACCGTGCTGCGCCTGGCCCAGGGCGAGAAGATCGAGAGCCCGCGCGTCGAACTCGCCACCGACCTCGTCATCCGCGACAGCGCCGCCCCGCCCCGGGCACGGTGACGGCCCGGAGCCGGCGGCCGTGCCGGGCCGCCACGGCCGGGTGACCGTGGCGGCGCGGCGGCCTCAGCGCGGAGTACGCGTCTTGGGCAGGTCGAACTGGTCGGCGGCCTTGCAGTCCTTCTGCCCGCCGGCCGCGCCCGGCCCGAGCCGGTCGAGTTCGGCGCGCGCCCGGGCCCGGCCCAGGTTCCAGGCGTACCAGGGGTCGGGCTGGTCGAGGTCGTCGTCGATCCAGCTCAGCGTGCAGCGGCGGACCCGGTCGGGAAGCGTGGCCAGCGCCGGGGTGGCGTCGGCGGAGAGCGCCCGCAGGTACCACGCGTCGATCTTGCCGGTCTGCTCGTACCGGGCGACGTTGCGGCGGGCGGCGTAGTCCTCCGGGTTGAGCACGGCCAGGCTCAGCAGCATCGCCACCGCCAGGGCGACGGTGACCCCGGGGATCCACCGCCCGCGCCACCGTACGCCGGCCGCGAGGACCATTAGGAAGACCGCCCCGAGCAGCAGCTCGAACGCCATCACGAAGATCCGCTCCCCGGTGAAGCTGTAGACCTTCTGGTACGCGTACATCCGGGACAGCGCCGAGATCACGATCACCACGCTGAGCACGCTGATCAGCCCGAGCAGCACCCGCAGCAGGGTGCGCTCCGCCGGCGTGTCCCGCCGCGCCCACCGGGTGACCCCGCCCAGCACCGCCAGGGTGAGCAGGGTGACGACGACGAGCTGCCAGAACCCGCTGCGGGCGTACTCGGCGTAGCTGAGGCCGGCGGTGCGCAGGACGTGGCGCTGGCCGCCGAAGAGCACGGTGAACTGCACGGCCACGAAGCCGCCGAAGAGCGCGGTCAGCGCGGCGATCGCCGGGGCCCACTCCAGGATGCCGAAGCGCCGCTCACCCGGCTTGTCCACGGTGGAGAGGTCCGGCGGGGCGGCCAGGGTGTAGACGGCGGCGACGGCGATCAGGCCGCCCACGGCGGCCAGGAAGAGCCACCGGAACACGCTGCCGACGTTGATCTCCGGCACGATCGCGCCGAGGACCTCGGAGAAGGCCGCGTCGGCGGAGGAGAGCAGGCCGCCGAAGACCAGCAGCACCAGCACGGTGGCGACCACCGACCAGAGCACCCGTCGGACCGCCCCGGTGTCCGGCCCGGTGGTGACGTGCCGGCGTACCCAGGGCAGGCCCCGCAGGGCCGCGAACGGGGCGGCGACCAGGCTGAACAGGATCGAGCGGAGCAGTCGGCCGCCGACGATCGCCAGCGCCGCGCAGCCGAGCGCGCCGAGCACGCAGAAGGTCACCAGCCACCAGGCGTTGCGGAAGGCGAGCACGGCGAGCAGGGCGAGCGCCGCCCCGGCCCAGCCGGCCCGGACCAGCCGTTCGCTCCGGGGCAGGGCGGCGGTGCGCCGCCGGACGCCGAGGACCACCGCGACGGTCAGCACGAGCCAGCCCAGGAACCAGCCGATGCCCACCCGGCTCAGCGGCACGAAGGACGCCACGCCCAGCGCCGCGGCGCCGACCGCGGCGGGCACCGCCCATCCGGTGGCCGGCTCCGGGCCGGGCCAGCGGGTCTGCAGGAACGACGGCGGTGGCGGGCCGGGGCGGGGCGCCCAGGAGACCGGCGGGCCGCCGTACTGCGGCATCGGCCGCGCCCCCGGCGGCGCGGCGAGCGGCCCGGGTCGCGCGCCGGACACCACCGGCAGCGCCGGTTCCGCGACGGCGACGGCCGGACCGGTCGCGGCCTCGGTGCGGGGGGAGGGGACCGGGTTCGGACCGCCGGCCGACGGCTCCTTCACCGCGCTGGCGGCCGGTCCGGTGCCGGCGGTCGTCGGGGCCGGTGCGTCGGCCGGTCCGGTGCCGGCGGTCGTCGGGGCCGGTGCGTCGGCCGGTCCGGCGCCGACGGTCGGGGCCGGTGCGTCGGCCGGTCCGGCGTCGGCGGTCGGCCCGGCGTCGGCGGCTGCCGGGTTCGCCGGCGTCGGCGCGCCGCTGACCTGGGCCGGGATCACCGGGCCGGCGGACGCCGCAGTCGGGGTCGGCGCGCCGGGCGGGGCCGAGGGCGCGTCGGCGGCGTCCGTCGCGCCGCCGGTGGTCACCGGCGGCGCCGGGCTCTCCGGCGCCGCAGCCGGCACCAGCGGTACGAACACCGCGTACCCCTGGGTGCCGGGTGGCACGGTGACCGGGATGGCCCAGGCGGGCTGGCCCTCCTGGCCCGGCCACACCACGCTCGGCGGGGCGCCGTCGGCGGTCGGCATGACCAGCAGGTACGGCGTCCCGCCGGTGGGCAGGGGGTTGCCGGCGCCCCCGGCGGGCGCGGTGCCCCCGGGGGAGTCTGGCGTCGGTGGCGGCTCGGACACGGCACGCTCCTCGATCACGGAGTGGTGCGGTCACTGTAGAGGCGTGCGGGTGCCGCCCGCCGTCCCGTGACCCGGCGTGCCGTGAGCAGGTACGACCGGTCAGCAGACCCGGGCCGGGCCGGTCACCCCGTCGGGGCCGTCGCGCTCGACGGCGGTGAGGTTGGCGATCGTGGTGCCGGCGATGTTGTGCAGCGCCTCCTCGGTGAAGAACGCCTGGTGGCCGGTGATCAGCACGTTCGGGAAGGTGCTGAGCCGGGAGAAGTCGTCGTCGCGCAGCATCTGGTCGGAGAGGTCCTCGAAGAACAGGTCGGTCTCCTCCTCGTACACGTCCAGACCGAGGTGGCCGATCCGGCCGTTCTTCAGCCCGGAGATGACCGCCCGGGTGTCGACCAGCGCGCCCCGACTGGTGTTGATCAGCATCACCCCGGGACGCATCTGCCGGATCCGCTCGGCGTCGATGAGGTGGTGGGTGTCCGGGGTGAGCGGGCAGTGCAGGGTCACCACGTGCGACTGGGCCAGCAGCGTCTCCAACGGCACGTACTCCACCCCGACGGCGAGCGCGTCCGGGTTGGGGTAGGGGTCGCTGGCCAGCACCCGGCAACCGAAGCCGGCCATGATCCGGGCCACGCAGACCCCGATCTTGCCGGTGCCGACCACGCCGACGGTCCTGCCGTGCAGGTCGAAGCCGAGCAGGCCGGTCAGGGCGAAGTTGTGCTCGCGTACCCGGTTGTGCGCGCGGTGGATCTTGCGGTTGAGGGCGAGCATCAGGCCCACGCAGTGCTCGGCGACCGCGTACGGCGAGTACTCCGGCACCCGGACCACGGTGAGGCCCAGCTTCGCGGCGGCGGCCACGTCGACGTGGTTGTAACCGGCCGAGCGCAGCGCCACCACCCGCACCCCGGCCCCGGCGAGCTGCTCCAGCACGGGCGCGCCCAGGTCGTCGTTGACGAACGCGCAGACCGCGTCCGCGCCCCGGGCCAGGGTCGCCGTCTCCGCCGACAGGCGGGGCTCCAGCAGGGCCAGCTCGTGCCGCCCGTCGGCGTTCGCGGCGGTGAGGAAGTCCCGGTCGTACGGCTTGGTGCTGAAGACGGCCACTCGCATGGTGATCACGGTAGGCGGCCCGTGACCGCAGTGCGGAGCGGCTCCCAGCAGCCGGGCGGCCGGAACGGGGTTTCCGGCCCGTCGAACCTTTGCCGCCCGGCGTCCGTACCAGTGCGTGGGAGGTCCACCTGATGACCGTACGTCGAGTGCTCGCCGCCGTCGCGGCCGTCGCCGCGACCGTCCTGTCGACCGCGACGCCCGCCGCGGCGCACGGCGCGCCCACCAACCCGATGAGCCGCTCCGCGGCCTGCGGTCCCGAGGGTCCGCACGCGGCGACCCCGGCCTGCCGGGCGGCCGTCCGGGCCGGCGCGGCCCTGAGGGAGTGGGACAACGTACGGGTCTTCGGGGTCGCCGGCCGGGACCGGGAGGAGATCCCCGACGGCGAGCTGTGCAGCGGTGGCCTCTCCGCGTACCAGGGGTTGGACCTGCCCCGCGTCGACTGGCCGGCGACCGAGCTGACCGCGGGTGCGACGTTCACCTTCCGCTACCGGGGCACCATCCCGCACAAGGGCACGTTCCGGCTCTACGCCACCCAACCCGGGTACGACCCGCAACGGCGGCTGACCTGGGACGACCTGTCGCCGCGCCCGTTCCTGACGGTCACCGACCCGCCGTTGCGCAGCGGGTCGTACCAGATGCGGGGGCAGTTGCCGGTCGGGCTGACCGGGCGGCACCTGATCTACACCGTGTGGCAGAACTCCGACACCCCGGACACCTACTACTCCTGCTCCGACGTGGAGTTCCGGCCGGGGGCGCAGCCGTCCCCGGCCGCCCGCGCGACCGACTCGCCGGCCGCCGAGGTCGCCACCCCGACGTCCCCCGGCGCCTCCGCGGTGCCGGCGTTCACAGCGGCGCGGGACCCGGGCGTACCGGTCGCGTCGGTGACCGAACTCGGCGGTGACGACCTCCGGCTGGTGGTCGGTGGCGTCGCGGTCACCGCCGTCCTGGTCGCCGTGCTGGCCGCGATGCGGCTGCGCCGGCCCGCCCCCGCTCCGCCGGGCCGCCCCTGCGAGGTGCGCAACCACCGGGTCGGTCGCCGCCGCACCTGGTGACGCCGCCACCCGGCGCGGCGGTGGGCCGGCGCCGGGTGCGGGTCGCGTGTCGGTGCCGGGTGTGGTCGGCGGGAGCGGTGGTCAGCCGAGCAGGCGGTCGATCTCGGCCAGCTCCTCGGCGGTGAAGTCGAGGTTCTCGACGGCGGCGACGTTGGTCTCCAGCTGGGCCACGCTGCTCGCCCCGATGATCAGGCTGGTCATCCGGGGGTCGCGCAGCGCCCAGGCGAGGGCGAGCTGGGCGAGGGTCTGCCCGCGCTGTTCGGCGATCCGGCCGAGCCCCCGGATGGTGGTCAGCTTCTCCTCGGTCAGGTCGCTCTCGTTGAGGAAGACGCTGGTGCGTACCCGGGAGTCGGCCGGGATGCCGGCCAGGTAGCGGTCGGTGAGCAACCCCTGCGCGAGCGGGCTGTAGGCGATGCAGCCCGCGCCGACCTCGGCCAGGGTGTCCAGCAGGCCGTCGGCCTCCGTCCAGCGGTTGAGCATCGAGTACGACGGCTGGTTGATCAGCAGCGGCGTGCCCAGGTCGCGCAGGATCGCCGCCGCCCGGGCGGTCTGCTCGGAGTCGTAGTTGGAGATGCCGACGTAGAGCGCCTTGCCGGAGCGGACGGCGGCGTCGAGCGCGCCCATCGTCTCCTCCAGCGGGGTGTCCGGGTCGTAGCGGTGCGAGTAGAAGACGTCGACGTACTCCAGCCCCATCCGGCGCAGCGACTGGTCCAGCGAGGAGATCAGGTACTTGCGCGAGCCCCACTCGCCGTACGGTCCGGGCCACATCAGGTACCCGGCCTTGGTGGAGATCACCAGCTCGTCCCGGTACGGCTTCAGGTCGGTGGCGAGCATCCGGCCGAACGCCTCCTCGGCCGCCCCGGGCGGCGGGCCGTAGTTGTTCGCCAGGTCGATGTGGGTGACCCCCAGGTCGAAGGCGCGCCGGACGATGTCCCGCTGCCGCTCGTACGGCCGGTCCGGCCCGAAGTTGTGCCAGAGCCCCAGCGAGACGGCGGGCAGCCGCAGTCCGCTGCGCCCGCTGCGGCGGTAGGTCATCCGGTCGTAGCGCTCATCCGCGGCGAGGTAGGTCACGACCTCGACCCTAGACCGCCGTGACCCGGTCCGACCGTGCGGGCGTGCCACCGGTGGCGACGCGGGTAGCGTCGAGGACATGCGTTTCGTCCCGCTCGACACTCCCCGGCCCATTTCGAAGATCGGTCTCGGCACCTGGCAGTTCGGCGCGAAGGAGTGGGGTTACGGCCCCGACTACGAGCGGCGGGCGGCGGAGATCGTCCGGCGGGCGCTCGACCTCGGGGTCACCCTGTTCGACACCGCCGAGCTGTACGGCTTCGGCCGCAGCGAGCGGATCCTCGGTGCGGCGCTCGGCGACGACCGGGACAAGGTCGTGGTGGCCAGCAAGGTCTTCCCGGTGCTGCCGCTCGCCCCGGTGGTGCAGCAGCGCGCGGTCGCCTCGGCGGCCCGGCTCGGCGTCCGCAGCATCGACCTCTACCAGGTGCACCAGCCCAACCCGGTGGTCGCCGACACCACCACCATGCGGGGCATGCGCGCCCTGCAGGACGTCGGGCTCGTCGGCGAGGTCGGGGTCAGCAACTACAGCCTGCGCCGGTGGCGGTTCGCCGAGGCCGCGCTGGGCCGCCGGGTGCTGAGCAACCAGGTCCGCTACAGCATGATCGACCGTGGTCCGGAGGAGGACCTGATCCCGTACGCGGAGCGGGCCGGTCGGATCGTCATCGCGTACAGCCCGCTGGCGCAGGGGTTCCTCTCCGGCCGGTACGACGCGACGCACCCGCCCGGCGGCGCGGTGCGCCGGGCCAACCCGTACTTCCTGCCGGAGAACCTGGAGCGCGGGGCCGCGCTGATCGCGACGCTGCGCGAGGTGGCCGACGCGCACCGGGCCACGCCGAGTCAGATCGCCCTGGCGTACCTGCTGCGGCACCCGAACGTGGTGGCCATCCCCGGCGCGTCCGGGGTGGAGCAGATGGAGCGCAACGCCGCCGCCGCGGAGATCGACCTCGCCGACGACGAGTACGCGGCCCTGGCCACCGCCGCCCGGCAGTTCCGGCCGGTCACCGGCCTGGCCGCGGTGCCGAAGCTGATCCGCGCTCGGGCCGGGCGGTGACCGGGGCGGACGAGCACACGGGCCGGGCGGTGACCGGGGCGGACGAGCACACGGGCCGGGCGGTGACCGGAGCGGACGAGGGCCGGGTCGTCGACTGACCCGCCGCCCGGACGGCGGCGGTGACGGTGACCCGCCGTCCGACGAGGGCACCCGGCACCCGGGACATGGCCGATCTCCCCGGCGCGGGGGATCCGCCCGGCCCGGCGGGTGACGACAATGACCGGATGGGCCTCCGCACGGCAGTCGCGCCGCTGATCCGTGCCAGCACCCTCCGACGCGGCGTGTTCCTGCTGCTCGGCGGGGTGCTGGTGCTGCCGTACGTGCTGCTCGGCGTGACCTTCGCGCAACTGTTCACCCAGGGTGAGGTGCCCCGGCCGCTGGTCCTCGGGCTGGTGGTGATCGCCGCCGTCATCGGCGCGGCGCCGTTCTTCCTCGACGGCAGCCGGGCGTTGGAGATCGCCGCCGTCCGCGCCCTGCTCGGCGTACGGCTGCCGGAGCCCGCCGCCGGGCACCCGGCGGACCGGGAGACCCGGCTGCGCGCGGCGCTCTGGATCGCCATGCACATGACCGTCGGCGGGGCGGTGATGTTCGCGCTGATCAGCGCCCTGCCGATGGCGCTGTCGGTGATCGCCGCGCAGTTCGGCATCGGCGTCGAACTCGTCGCCCGGCAACGGTTCGGCCCGCTCGACGGGCAGGACACCGGCTGGCTGACCCTCACCGGCGTGCTGGTGCTGCTCGGCCTCGGCTACGCCGTCGCCGGGCTGGGCGCGCTCGCCACCTCGATGGCCCCGGTGCTGCTCGGCCCCTCGCCGGGTGAGCGGATCGCCGCCCTGGAGGCGCGGGCCGCCCGGCTCGCCGAACGCAACCGGCTGGCCCGGGAGCTGCACGACTCGGTCGGCCACGCGTTGACCGTGGCCACCCTCCAGGCCGGCGCGGCCCGGCAGTTGCTCGACGACGACCCGGAGTTCGTCCGGCGCGCGCTCACCGCGATCGAGGAGACCAGCCGGCACGCGATGGACGACCTGGACCACGTGCTCGGCCTGCTCCGCGACAGCGGCGACGGCAGCCGCGCCCCGGCGGGCACCGCCCCGCAGCGCACCCTGACCCAGCTCGACCGGCTGGTCGCCGACACCCGTACGGCCGGGCTGCCGGTGACGGCGGAGATCAGCGGCGCGCTGGGCGAGGTGCCGGCGGTGGTGTCCCGCGAGGGCTACCGGATCGTGCAGGAAGGGCTCACCAACGCCGCCCGCTACGGTCGTGGGCCGGTGCGGCTGCGGGTGGGCGTACCCGGGGAGCCGGACGCCGGGGACGATCCGCCCGGCGACCGGTGGCTGGAGATCGAGGTGGACAACGCCCTCGCCGGGGTGGCCCGGCCGGGGCGCGCCGGGCGCGGGCTGGACGGCATGCGGGAACGGGTGCTGCTGCTGGGCGGCCGGATCACCGCCGGGCCGGAGGGCGACCGCTGGCGGGTCAGGGTGCGGCTGCCGGTGCCGAGGGGGGAGACACGGTGAGCGTGGACGTGCTGGTCGTCGACGACGACGAGCTGATCCGGGTGGGGCTGCGGGCGATCATCGACGCCCAGCCGGACCTGCGGGTGGTCGGGGAGGCCGCCGACGGCGCGGAGGTGCCGCCGCTGGTGGCGAAGCTGCGTCCCCGGGTGGTGCTGATGGACGTGCGGATGCCCTCGATCGACGGCATCCAGGCCACCCGGCGGCTGCTCGCCACCTCGGCCGATCCACCCAAGGTGCTGGTCGTCACCACCTTCGCCAACGACGAGTACGTCTACGAGGCGCTGCGCGCCGGGGCGAGCGGCTTCCTGCTCAAGCGGGCCCGGCCGGCCGAGGTGGTGGAGGCGATCCGGGTCGTGGCGGCCGGTGACTCGTTGCTCTTCCCGGCGGCGATCCGGCAGCTCGTCGGGGCGTACGGCGGTCCGGGCGGGGACCGGCTGCGCTCGGCCCGGCTCACCGAACGGGAGGCCGAGGTGCTGCGCCTGATGGCCACCGGGCTGTCCAACACCGAGATCGCCGCGCAGCTCGTCGTCGGTGTGGAGACGGTGAAGACGCACGTCGGCAACGTGCTGGCCAAGCTCGCCGTTCGGGACCGCACCCAGGCGGTGATCGCGGCGTACGAGTCGGGCTTCGTCGTTCCCACCGGCTGATCCCCTTCCGGGGACGAACCGGTCCCCCGGGCGGGGGAGCGGGTTCGCCGGCGCGCGGGAGGGACGCCGTCGCGGCACGGCCGACGCTGGTGCCATGACGACGATCACCACTGCGTCCCGCACCCACGGCGGCTGGACCGGGCGGGCCGCGCCGCTGGCCGCCGGCTGGCTCGGCCTCTGGGGCCTGCTCGCCCTGCTCTGCACCCTCACCGGCGCCGGCTACCCGTTCGGCGCGAACGACCCGCACGGTGGCGGCGCCAGCCTGCTCCGGCTGGTGCCGGTGGAGGCCGGCCCACCGGTCTTCGCCGTGCTCCTGCTCGGCGCGGCGGTCGTCGCGCTGGCGATGAGCGGTGCCGTGGCGACCGGCCTGCCCCGGGCGCTGCGCGTCCTGCTGCTCGGCTACGGCTGGACGGTCGCCTTCCTGCTCGCCGTCGTGGTGCCGGATTTCCGGGTGCTGGCGGTCCTCGGGTACCTGCCGATCCTGATCGTCGGCGCGCCGTTCGGCTGGCCGGACGTGGACTACGCCGAGATCTTCACCTGGTCGCTGTCCGCCCGGTTCGCGGCCGTCGTCGGCGGGGTGCTGCTGGCCGGGGCGGTGCTGGCCTGGCAACGTCGCACGGCCGCCGGGTGCCCGGCGTGCGGGCGGGACGGTACCGACGGTGACGGGGCGCGGTTGGCGGCGGTCGTCCGGCGGGGCCGGTGGGCGACCTACCTGGCCGCGCTCATCCCCGCCCTGTACGCGGTGACCCGGCTGGCCTGGGCGGTGGGCGTCCCGCTCGGCATCGACCGGGCGATCCTCGACGAGATGCGGGACTCGGGAGCGGTGTGGGCCGCCGCCGGGCTGGGCGGGTTCGCCATGGTGGGTTCGATCCTCACGCTCGGCCTGGTGCAACGGTGGGGCGAGCGCTTCCCCCGCTGGATGCCGGGGCTGGCCGGCCGGCGGGTGCCGGTGGCCCTCGCCGTCGTGCCCGCCGGTGGGGTGGCGGTGGCGGTGACCGCCGCCGGTGTGGGCCTGCTCTCCACCCCGGCCTTCTGGGACTTCTCCGAAGGGGTCGACCTGGCCACCGCGCCGGCCCTGCTCTGGCCGCTCTGGGGCGTCGCCCTCGCCGTCGCCACGTACGCCTACCACCTGCGCCGCCGGGGCGGCTGCCGCCGGTGCGGTCGGCACTGAGCCTGCCGACGTCCGGACGCCCCGCCGGTACGGGTGGGGCGTCCGGACGGGTGGGCAGCACGCGGAAGGGGGCGGGGGCGGGTGCGCCGCGCTAGCGTGGTTCGGGTGACTGCGCCCAACCAGGTTCTCCCGGTCCCGCCCGCCGACCTGCCGGGCACGCTCGGCGCGCTGCGCGCCGCCGGGCACGGGTACAAGAGCGTCAAGCAGGAACTCCGGGACAACCTCCTCGCCCGGATGCGGGCCGGCGGCGACCGGTTCCCCGGCATCGTCGGCTACGACGACACCGTCCTGCCCGAGGTCGAGCGGGCCCTGCTGGCCGGCCACGACATGGTGCTGCTCGGCGAGCGCGGCCAGGGCAAGACCCGGCTGATCCGGTCGCTGGTGGCGCTGCTCGACGAGTGGACCCCGGTGATCGAGGGCTCGGCGCTCAACGAGCACCCGATGCGTCCGCTCACCCCGGCGTCGCGCGCGCTGGTCGCCGAGGCCGGTGACGACCTGCCGGTCGGCTGGCTGCACCGGTCGATGCGGTACGGCGAGAAGCTGGCCACCCCGGACACCAGCGTCGGTGACCTGATCGGCGACGTGGACCCGATCCGGCTGGCCCAGGGGCGCACCCTCGGCGACCCGGAGACCATCCACTTCGGACTGGTGCCCCGCACCAACCGGGGGATCTTCGCGGTCAACGAGTTGCCCGACCTGGCCGAGCGGATCCAGGTGGCGCTGCTCAACGTGCTGGAGGAGCGGGACATCCAGGTGCGCGGCTACCAGCTGCGGCTGCCGCTGGACCTGCTCCTGGTGGCCAGCGCCAACCCGGAGGACTACACCAACCGGGGCCGGATCATCACCCCGCTCAAGGACCGCTTCGGCGCGGAGGTCCGCACCCACTACCCGGTCGACCTGGACCTGGAGCTGGCGCTGATCCGGCAGGAGGCCGACCTGGTCGCCGAGGTGCCCGAGCACGTGCTGGAGGTGCTGGCGCGCTTCGCCCGGGCGGTGCGCGAGTCCCCGTCGGTGGACCCCCGCTCCGGGGTCTCCGCCCGCTTCGCGATCGCCGCCGCGGAGACCGTCGCGGCCGCCGCGCTGCGCCGCTCCGGCCTGCTCGCCGCCGGTTCCGCCTCGTCGGCGGCCGGCGACGAGGCGGTACGCCCCGAGGCGCCCGTCGCCCGGGTCGGCGACGCGGTGTCGGTGACCTCCACCCTGCGCGGCAAGGTCGAGTTCGAGAGCGGCGAGGAGGGGCGGGAGATCGAGATTCTGGCCCACCTGTTGCGTACCGCGACCGCCGAGACGTTCCGGGCCCGGCTGGCCGGGCTGGACCTCTCCGGCTTCACCGCCCTGGTGGCCGAGGGCACCGTGATCGAGACCGGCGAGCTGGTCTCCTCGGCCGAGCTGCTGCGCCAGGTGGGCACCGTCCCCGGGCTGGCCAAGGCGCTCGACCGGCTCGGGCTGGGCGACGCGCCCACCCCGGAGGAGGCCGCCGCCGGGGTGGAGTTCGTCCTCGAAGGGCTGCACCTGACCCGGCGGCTCGGCAAGGACGTCACCGAGTCGGGCCGCACCGTCTACGGCGGCCGGAGCTGACCGTGGCCGGCAACCGGTTCCGGTACGGCCAGTGGCGCGGCGGGCCCGACCCGCTCGCCCCGCCGTACGACGTGCGGGCCGCCGTGGACGCGGTCGGCGCCGAGGTGCTGGCCGGCGGCAGCCTGCGCGAGGCGCTGCGCGACCTGCTGCGCCGTGGTCCGCAGGGGCGGGGCGGCCTGGACGACCTGGCTACCCGGGCCCGGCGGCTGCGTCGGGAGGCGCTGCGCCGGGGCGACCTGGACGGCGCGGTCACCCGGGCCCGCGCCCTGCTCGACCAGGCGCTGGCCGCCGAGCGGGACGAGTTGCGCGGGCGCGACGGCGACGACGCGCGCTTCGCCGAGGCGGTGCTGGACAACCTGCCCCGCTCCACCGCCCGGGCGGTGGAGGAGCTGGCCGGGTACGACTGGGCCAGCGACGAGGCGCGGCAGGCGTACCGGCGGATCCTCGACGGGCTGCGCGGTGAGGTGCTGGAGCAGCGCTTCGCCGGGCTGCGCGACGCGGCCCGGGCGGCCGGCGACCCGGTCGTGCAGCGGCAGCTCGCCGAGATGATGGGCGACCTCAACGACCTGCTGGCCCGGCACGCCCGCGCCGAGGACACCACCGACGCGTTCGCCGAGTTCATGCGCCGGCACGGGCAGTTCTTCCCGGAGCAGCCGAAGGACGTCGACGAACTGGTCGACGTGCTGGCCCGGCGGGCGGCGGCGGGGCAGCGGCTGATGCGCTCGCTGTCGGAGCGGCAGCGCGACGAGCTGGCCGGGCTGATGCGGCAGTCCCTCGGCGACCGGCTGGCCGGTGAGATCGCCGCGTTGGACGGGCACCTGCGGGCGCTGCGTCCCGACCTGGACTGGCAGCGCGGGGAGCGGGTCCGGGGCGATCAGCCGCTCGGTTACGGCGAGGCGACCGGGGCGCTCGGCGAGATCGCGGAGCTGGACGAGCTGCTGGACGCCCTGGACCAGGAGCACCCCGGGGCCACCCTGGACGACGTCGACGTCGAGGCGGTCGCCCGGACGCTGGGCCGCGACGCCGCCGACGACGTACGCCGGCTGCGGGAGCTGGAGCGGGAGCTGCGCCGGCAGGGTTGGGTGAGCCGGGACGCCGACGGGCTGACCCTGAGCCCGAAGGCGCTGCGCCGGCTCGCCGGCACCGCGCTGCGGCGGGTCTTCGCCGACCTGACCGCCGGCCCGCGCGGGCAGCACGACCTGCGCGCCGCCGGTGCGGCCGGCGAGGTCAGCGGCGCGTCCCGCCCGTGGGAGTACGGCGACGAGCAGCCGCTGGACGTGGTGCGCACCCTCACCCGCGCGGTGCGCCGCGCCGGGCCGGGCGTGCCGGTGCAGCTCGCGGTCGACGACTTCGAGGTGGTGGAGACCGAGCGGCGGGCGTCGGCGGCGGTGGCGCTCTGCGTGGACCTGTCGTACTCGATGATCTCGCAGGGGCGCTGGGGGCCGATGAAACAGACGGCGCTGGCCCTGTCGCACCTGGTGGCGACCCGCTTCCCGCAGGACGCCCTGCAGATCGTCGGCTTCGGCCGCCGGGCGTTGCCGTTGACCCAGCAGGAGCTGGTGGCGGTGGAGCCGGACCTGGAGCAGGGCACCAACCTCCAGCACGCGCTGCGGCTGGCCGGGCGGCACCTGCGCCGCCATCCGGGGGCGCAGCCGGTGGTGCTGGTGGTCACCGACGGGGAGCCGACCGCCCACCTCGACCCGGACGACGGGGAGGCGTACTTCCACTGGCCGCCGCTGCCGGAGACGATCGAGGCGACCGTCCGCGAGGTGGACCGGCTGACCCGGTACGGCACCACGTTGAACCTGTTCATGCTCGGCGACGACCCGGGCCTGCGCCGCTTCGTCGACGCGGTGGCCCGCCGGTCGAGGGGGCGGATGTTCACCCCGGACCTGGAGGACCTCGGCGAGTACGTGGTCTCCGACTACCTGCGCGCCCGCCGGGGTCGCCGCTGACCCGTCCGGGTGATCCGGCGGGGCGGCGGGGTGTGCGGGGCGCCGGGGCACGTTGACTGGTGTCATGGACAGCGGCGACCTGCGGCGGGCGTACGACGAGCTGCTCGCCGAGGTGGAGGCGGGCGGCTTCGGCGTGCCGCCGCCGGGGCAGCTGAGCGCCGAGCAGATCGTGGCGCACCTGGCCGCCAACGACGAGCTGATGAGCGAGGCGACCGAGGCGGTGCTGGCCGGGTCGCCCTTCGCCTACTACGACCTGGAGACGATCCACCGGCCGCAGGTGGACGCGCTGGTCGCCGAGTGCGGTGGGCTGGACGGCCTGGCCACCCTGCTGCGCGCCACCAGTCACAAGCTCTGCGCCCTGGTGGAGCGGCTCGGCCCGGCGGCCGACACCCCGGTCGAGACGCACCTGCGGGAGGGCTTCGACCTGCGGGTGGACGAGCCGCTGCCGTGGTCGCGCACCCTGGACCTGCACACCCGCGTGCACCTGCCCAAGCACCTGGCCCAGCTACGCATGCTGCGCCCGGTGCCCGCGTAGCCGACGACGTCGACCGGACGGGCGTGGCGGACGACCCTCGCCGACGCGCAGGGTGCCGGGCAGGCCGGTCTCCTGGAGGGCGTCGGCCGGGCGGGCGTGGCCGGCCGATCAGGCCGGACGGCGACGGCTCAGCCGATCGACCACTGCTGCTGGGCGGAGCCGGTGCAGGGCACCTGGCGCAGCTCGTCGCCGGCCTCGGTGCCGCCGTCGGAGACCTCCGCGCACTTGCCGGAGTGCACCGCGACCAGCAGCACCGGGCCGCTGCCCACCGGGCTCAACCGCCACTGCTGGTTGGCCTGGCCGTGGCACGGGTACTGCTGGAGCTTCGCGCCGTCGTCGCCGCTGCCGCCCTCGACGTCCAGGCACTGGCCGTGCGCGGCGTTGGTCAGGGTGACCAGGTCGGGGGTGACCGGGTTGGCCACCCACTGCTGCTCCGGCCCGCCGGTGCAGGCGGCCAACTGGGCCTCGGCCTTCTCGTCGTCGCCGTCGGTGCCGACGCAGAGGCCGGAGACCACCGACCGGAGCACCTTGGGGCCGGTGACCGCCGCCGGAGCCGGCGGGGTGGGCGACGCGCTCGGCGAGGGCGGGGCGGGGCTGCTCGCCGTCACCTCGGGGATCTCCGGGGTCGGCTCCTCGGTCGGCGGCGCGGACGCGGCCTTCGCCGGCACCACCGGGGGCTCGTCGCCACCGCCGAGCACGCCGGTGGCGAAGAAGACCCCCAGCAGCACGCCGACCAGCCCGGTGGCCAGCGCGAACCGCATCAGCGGGTCCTGCGGCAGCCCGGGGCGCGCGGCCCGGCGGCCGCCGTACACGGTGCCGGCCGGGTCGTGGTGTTCGTCGGGGACGGACATGGGGGCATCCTGACCCACCGGTCGGGTCGACGGCCACCCGGCCCGCCCGGCGGTGACTCAGTCGACGACCGTGACGTCCTTCCAGAAGGCCACCCGGTCGCGCACCATCTCGGCCTCCGGCTTCGGGTCCGGGTAGTACCAGACGGCGTCGGCGCTGGTCCGGCCCGCGTGGGTGAGCGTGTAGTAGGAGGCGGTGCCCTTCCACGGGCAGACCGTGTGGGTGGCCGACTCCTGGATCAGGTCGGTGCGCAGGGCGGAGCGGGGGAAGTAGTGGTTGCCCTCCACCATGACGGTGTCGTCGCTCTCGGCGACGACGAGGTCGTTCCAGACGGCTTTCGGCATGGATCCCACGCTATGTCGGTCGGGCCGCCGTGACCACCGCTCGGCTGCGCTCCGCCGATCGGGGTCGGCGGCGACGGGCGCGGTGTCGGCGGGCCGCCGGGTCCTGCTGTCCGGTTCCGGACGCGCAGAGGCCACCGTGGACGTCCCCACGCGAGTGGCGTTCGGCGCGTAAGGTGATCTCATGCGCGCGCTGCGTGATCATGACCAGGCGGTGGCGACGCTGCGGCGGTCGTACGCCGCGGTGCCCCCCGGACAACCCGTCCGCCTCGCCAAGCGCACCTCCAACCTGTTCCGTCCCCGGGCGGCCACCAGGGCACCCGGGCTGGACGTCTCGGGGCTGGACGGCGTCCTCGGGGTGGACCCGCAGGCCCGCACCGCCGAGGTGCAGGGCATGTGCACCTACGAGGACCTCGTCGCCGCCACCCTCCCGCACGGGCTGATGCCGTTGGTCGTGCCGCAGCTGCGCACGATCACCCTCGGCGGCGCGGTCACCGGGCTGGGCATCGAGTCGACGTCGTTCCGCAACGGCCTGCCGCACGAGTCGGTGACCGAAATGGACGTGCTCACCGGCGCCGGCGACCTGCTCACCGTCCGGCCGGAGGGGGAGCACGCCGACCTGTTCGCGGCGTTCCCGAACTCGTTGGGCAGCCTCGGGTACGCCACCCGGCTGCGCATCGAGCTCCAGCCCGTACGGCACGCGGTGGCGCTGCGCAATGTGCGGTTCAGCCGGCTGGAGGAGTTGACCGAGGCGATCGGGGACGTGGTCACCAAGGGGGAGTGGGAGGGTCGGCCCGTTGACGCGATGGACGGGGTGGTCTTCAGCCCCGGCGAGGCGTACCTGGTGCTGGGCAGCTTCACCGACGACCCGTCGCCGCCGAGCGACTACACCGGCCAGGCGATCTACTACCGCTCGCTGCGCGAACGCACCCGCGACGCGCTGACCACCCACGACTACCTGTGGCGCTGGGACACCGACTGGTTCTGGTGCTCGGCGGCGTTCGGCGTGCAGCATCCGCTGGTCCGCCGGCTCTGGCCGGCGCGCTGGCGGCGCAGCGACGTCTACCACCGGTTGGTCCGGTTGGAGCACCGCCACCAGGTGGCCGCCCGGGTGGACCGGTGGCGTGGCCGGCCCGCGCGGGAGCGGGTGGTGCAGGACGTGGAGATCCCCCTGGAGCAGACGGCCGAGTTCCTGCGCTGGTTCGCCCGGCACGTGGGGATGAGCCCGGTCTGGCTCTGCCCGCTGCGGCTGCGTGAGCCGGCGGGGTCGGGGTCGGCCCGGGTGTGGCCGCTGTACCCGCTGCGGCCGGGGGAGACCTACGTCAACGTCGGCTTCTGGGGGACTGTGCCGATCGCCGAGGGTGCGGCGGACGGCGACGTGAACCGCTCTGTGGAGCGGGCGGTGTCCGAGGCGGGCGGCCACAAGTCGCTCTACTCGGACGCGTACTACGACCGGGAGACGTTCGACCGGCTCTACGGCGGGGACGTCTGGCGCGCCGTGAAGGACCGCTACGACCCGGACCACCGGCTCACGGGACTGTACGAGAAGGCGGTAGCGAGGAAATGAGCCTGACCGACCGAGAACAGGGGGCGGCGAGCACCCCGTCCACACCGCCGGCGGGAGGCCGGCGAATCGGCACGACGGTCGCGGACGTCGTCCGCGCGGTCACCGCCCGGGACCTGCCGGTCCGCATCACCGGGTACGACGGCAGCGCGATCGGCCCGACCGACTCCGGGATCACCCTGGCCATCCGCACCGAGCGGGGCCTGTCGTACCTGCTCACCGCGCCGGGTGACCTGGGCATGGCCCGGGCGTACGTCAGCGGTGACCTCGGGCTGGAGGGGGTCCACCCGGGCGACCCGTACGAGGCGCTGCGGGTGCTCAAGGACGAGTTGCGGTTGCGGCCGCCGTCGGTGGCCGAGGGGCTGGCGCTGGTGCGCGGGCTGGGCTGGGAGCGGCTGCTGCCCCCGACGCCCCCGCCGCAGGAGGCACAGCCGCGCTGGCGGCGGGTGGTCAACGGGCTGCGGCACTCCCGGCTGCGCGACAGCACCGCCATCTCGCACCACTACGACGTCTCGAACGCCTTCTACGAGAAGGTGCTCGGCCCGTCGATGACCTACACCTGCGCGGTCTACCGCAGCCCGTCGGACACTCTGGAGCAGGCCCAGGCGGCCAAGTACGACCTGGTCGCCGGCAAGTTGGCGCTCAAGCCGGGGATGCGGCTGCTCGATGTCGGGTGCGGCTGGGGCGGGATGGTCCGGCACGCCGCCCGCGAGTACGGCGTGCAGGCCCTCGGGGTGACCCTGTCGCGGGCTCAGGCGCAGTGGGCGCAGGCGGCGATCGAGCGGGAGGGGCTGACCGGGCTGGCGGAGGTGCGTCACCTGGACTACCGGGACGCTCCCCGGCAGCAGTTCGACGTGATCTCCTCGATCGGGTTGACCGAGCACGTCGGGGTGCGCAACTACCCGGGGTACTTCGGGGCGCTGCGGGACCGGCTGCGTCCGGGGGGCCGGCTGCTCAACCACTGCATCACCCGGGCCGACAACCGGGCGCCGCACCGCTCGGGCGCGTTCATCGACCGGTACGTCTTCCCGGACGGCGAGCTGGCCGGGCCGGGCCGGCTGATCAGCGAGGTCCACGACGCCGGGCTGGAGGTGCACCACGAGGAGAACCTGCGCCAGCACTACGCGCTGACCCTGGCCGCCTGGTGCCGCAACCTGGTCGAGCACTGGGACTTCTGCGTCGGTGAGGTGGGCCAGGGCACCGCCCGGGTGTGGGGGCTGTACATGGCCGGGTCGCGGCTGGCCTTCGAGCGCAACGGCATCCAGCTGCACCAGGTCCTGGCGACCCGGAACGGGCCGGACGGGGTGAACGGGTACCCGCTGCGTCCCGACTGGACCGCCTGAGTCGACGAGAGCCGCGCCGGTGATCCGGCGCGGCTTTCCTCGACCCTGTTGACAAAGGAAGTTTTTACGTACAAGCTGGTTTTGCCATGAGAGACGTCCTGTACCTGGAACAGATCGAGCAGGCCGAGGTCCTGCTGAAGCCGCAGCGCGTCGAGGTGCTGCGGCAGCTGGCCGAACCCCGCACCTGCACCGAGGTCGCCGCCCGGCTGGGGCAGACGCCCCAGCGCGTCTACTACCACGTCCGGCAGCTGGTCGCGGCCGGTCTGGCCGAGCAGGTGCGAACGCGTCAGGTGCGCGGCATCACCGAGGGCATCTACCAGGCCGCCGCCCGGTCGTACTGGCTCTCGCCCCGGCTCGTCGGGCGGGTCGGCGGGCTGCGCCGGGCCCGCGACGAGCTGAGCCTCGGCCACCTGCTCGACCTGATGGAGGAGGTCCAGGCGGACGTCGCCGCGCTCGACCGGTCGGCGCCGGAGCTGCCCTCGATCGGCGTCTCCGGCGAGATCCGGGTGCCGGCCGAGCGCCGGCAGGAGTTCCTGCACGACCTGCGGTCCACGCTGCAGGACCTGTTCACGCGCTACGGGGGCGCCGAGGGGGACGCCTTCAAGCTCGCCGTGGCCTGCTACCCCAAGGGAGAAGACCATGACTGAACCGATGACCATCGCCGTCCGGCTCGCCGCGCCCGTCGAGGCGGTCCGGCGGGCGGTGACCGACCCGGCCGAGCTGCGCCTGTGGTTCGCCGAGCACGCCGAGGTCGAGCTGCCCCGGCGGTACGAGTTCTGGGGCCGGTACACACCGGAGGGCGACGCCCCGCACCAGCGGCTGCTGCACGTCGACGAGGACACGCTGCGCTTCGCCTGGCTGCTCGACGGGGTGGAGACCACCAGCGGGATACACCTGGCCGCCGAGGGGCCGCAGCAGACCCTGCTGACCCTCACCCAGAGCCACTTCACCATGGCCGAGGCGTTCGACGGCAGCAGCATCCGGGGGGTGTTGCAGACCTGGTGGTCGCTGTCGCTGGCCAACCTCGCCGCGCACCTGGAGGGGCGCCCGCTGCTGCCGCGTACCGACTTCACCTCCGCCGAGCTGCGCGGCGAGCTGCTGATCGCCGCCCCGGCGGCGAAGGTCTGGGAGTCGCTCACCGACTCCGACCAGGCCAGCGCCTGGTTCGGGTACCCGATCGGGATCGAGCCCTGGGTCGGCGGCCGGTACGCGATGGGCGGGTTCGAGTCCGGGTACGCGGCGAAGGTGGTTGACCTGGATCCCGGCCGTGCCCTCTCCGTCGACTGGGGACCGACCGGCGTCACCAGCTGGGAACTCGCCGAGTCCGACGGGAAGACGAAGCTGACCTTCGTGCAGAGCGGCTTCGACGAGGGCAACCCGCCGTACGCGGCGTGGACCGGGAGCGTCGCCGGCCTCTCCGAGCTGCGGCGCTACCACGAGATGCCCGACTGGCAGCCGATCTGGGTGACCGAGGAGGTGCCGACCGGCGCCTGAGCCGTCCGGCCGGACACCGTCACCCGGGCCCGCGTCACGCCGGCGCCCCACCGGCCCCGAACCCGGTGGGGCGCCGGCGCGCGAGCTACGGACCCGACGAGGTCAGCGCCTCGGCCCGGCGCAGCAGGGCCCGCCGCTCCGGCTCGGAGCAGACCAGGCCGGCGGCGTGGCGGAAGAGCGCGGCGGCGCGTACCGGGTCGCCGTGCCGGGCGGTCAGCTCGGCCTCGGCGGCCACCGCCGGTGGATAGCCGTCGAGCGCGCCGCCGGTGCGCGCCTCCACGATCAGGTCCAGCCCCGCCCGGGGGCCGTGGGCGTAGCCGTGCGCCACCGCCCGGTTGAGCCGGACCACCGGGGTGGGACGCAGCCGGGCCAGCTCGTCGTACCAGCCGGCGATGGCGGCCCAGTCGGTGTCCGCGCCGGTCGCGGCGGTGGCGTGGGCGGCGGCGATCCGGGCCTGGAGGGCGTACGGGCCGTGACCGGCGCGGGCCAGCACGGCCAGGCCCTCGGCGACGGCGTCGGAGTCCCAGCGGGAGCGGTCCTGCTCGTCGAGGGTGAGCAGATTGCCGTCGCCGTCCCGGCGGGCCGCCCGGCGCGAGTTCTGCAACAGGAACAACGCCAGCAGGGCGGCCACCTCCGGCTCGTCCGGCAGCAACCGGTCGAGCAGCCGGGCCAGCCGGATCGCCTCGTCGGCGAAGGCCGGCTCGCCGTCCGCGTCGTACCCCCGGGTGAAGAGCAGGTAGAGCACGGCCAGCACGCCCGGCAGCCGCTCGACCAGCGCGGCCCCGGCCGGCACCCGGTACGGGATGCCGGCCGTGGCGATCCGGGCCTTCGCCCGGGTGATTCGCCGGGTCATCGT